>DLVV01000080.1:30495-37323 GCA_003445035.1 Planctomycetaceae bacterium
GCTGTGGCCGCTGCGATGGTGCGGGCAAAGTCGCGGCGGTTGACCGAGTCGGAGCTGGCTTGTGTCATGGCTGTTGGTGACTGTTGTGGGGCTGTGGATTCGATGGGGCGAGTATAGCCGGAGCGAGCAGTTGGCGAGAGGATGTTCCTGGCAGGGGTTCGTCGACACGACGGGAGAGCTGTGAGGGCAAGTTCAACACCTGGAGTGCGTCATTTTATTGCTTCGGTAACAATCCGTTGGGGCACGAAGAAGCGATCGCTCGTGATGGCCAACCAGGGGTGGACGCCTCGCACGGGCTGAAAATGGACCTCGTCATGGCTACGGCCATGCAGAAAATGCAGGACCTTTCCCCGCAGGGCCGGCGGAACGGTGAACCTCAGTCGCTTCCAGGCCGCGACCCACATCCGTTCGTCGAAGACCCTGGCCATCATCCGGCCATCGGGCTGATGGACCGACCCACTCGCCGCGTCGTAGCCGAACGCAACGTCGATCTCGACCTCGGTCACATCCGGTCGAACGCCGAAGTACAACGCTTGCATTCGCTTCGAATACACGTCCTGCCAGGAAACAACTTCGCCGGGCAGGGTGCTGATCGGGAATTGAACAATCGGCGTCTGTTCTCCTGCGAACCAGACGGAATACTGACCGGTGCGGCCGTCCCTGGGGATCGTGACTTTGCGGCCCGCACCGGCAACCTTCGTTTCCAGGACGACTGCCCGGCTCTCGACATGGACCACGCGGATCGGCACACCCGGTTCATCGCCCCACCTCCCCTTGAGGTCCAGGTCGAAGTTCTTGTCGACTGGCTCCCGCAAAACGACAATCGGCAGTCCGGACGGCTTTTTCTTTCGGCGAAAATTGTAGACACCCATTTCGAGGCGGTCGAACACGCCCCAACTGCGTCCGTAGCGGGGAACCACGGGGCCTTCCAGCTTTGCCAGGGCCGACAGGAAATTCGGCATCCGTTGCGAGAAATAACCGCCGTTGAGCGTCAGCGCATTGGTGAAATGGCCATCGAGAGAGTGCCCCGATTGCAGGAACTGGTCACCAAGAAAGAGCTTCATCTCGGCGACTCCTTTTTCGAGATATTGCCGCTTGCCCAGCAAACGGTATCCTTCGGCCAGGTCGTGCCACTCGGCTCCTCCGCTGCCATAGAAGGCATAACGGCTCAACCAGTCACACCAACCTTCCAGCGCCGCCACGGCGGCCGGGTCACGAGTGAGACGGATATAACGGGGTAACCAGGGGGCAAATCCCGACCATTCTCCGAAATAGCCGGCGCCGTATTTCCCGTCGGCTTTCGATTGGCTGCCGAGCACCGCGGTTGCATAGGTTTCCAGTTGTGGCAGCAGGCGAACGTCCCAGGTCGCCTCGTAGAGAAAACAGAGACTTGATAATGGCCCCGTGCCATCGCGTCCCGAGTTGCCCGGTCGTGGGTGTGAAGCGACCGCATCGGCGGTTTCCCGGGCGACGTCCACCGCGCGGGCATAACCGTCCAGGTACCAGTGGAAGAACAGGAAATCCGTCACGTTGTTGTAGTCGTAGAGCCGGTTTCCAGAATGCCAATGAACCAGCCCCTTGTAATCACACAAGGCACCTCGGATCTTGCCGCGGGGATAGGGGAGCTTCTCGAATTCCGGTGTTGTCCAGTGACAGGTGTCGATGTCCATCAGGTGCATTGAGTGACGACGAGCGGCCTGGAGATACTTCGGATCGCCGCTGCGGAGGTACAGCAACCAGTAGGTCCGGGGACAGCCGTGATGATGATTGGCCCAGGTTCGGTTCACGACGGGGCGCATCTCGCGGTTGTTCCAGTTGCTGTGTCGGTCACCGAAATTCCACATCCCGTAGTCATGGACCTGCTCCTGCATTCTCTGCAGGTAATCAAAATGACGTGACAGGGCCGTCTCGACATCGGGGAATCGGACCGTGTCAACCGGATGCAGGGGGCCGACGGCCAGCGTCTGATCGATCCAGGCCGGGTCTGCCAACACTCCGCAGGTGAAGTGATCTTCGCGAGCTTGTGCCGCCACGCGTTCGGCTGGTGTCTCGTGGAACCGAAAACACAGCGAGTGGGTTTTGGCCACACCCAGTCCGTTGTCTGCGCTGTTCTTGATCGCTGACGGGATGTAGTAGAACTCGTCGCGTCCCTTCGACAACTGTGCATAGTCGGGAGGAATTCTCAGGTCGAGTAGCTCTCCTTCGTGAGCGAACCAGAGTCGATGGATATTCCGTCCGGAAATCGTGGCGATTGGATGACTCGCCGCTCGCGGGTGTCGTGGCCAGAAATGGGCCCGCAGCATCCGTCCCTCGATTTCAAATTCCTTGGGATATTGTTGCCAGAAGTCCCGGATCGAAAGTGTGACGTTCCCCGTGTCGACCCAGCCGGACGCACGGCCGCCGCGAGCCAGTGTTCGACGGTCGTTTCCCTGTTGTTCGACCACGCGACAGGTTTCGTCGTCGTCCTGAACCAGCCAGGCATGTTCCTGCCGGGCCTCAACAAAACCGTCACGCTCCAGTCCGAATCGTCGGCGTTCCACACGGGCCAGTTCCGTTTCCAGGAAGATCCCGCGGTAGCGGACGCGGTGGGAACTCTCGGTGATCACAAACGTATGATCCACGTGCAAGGCCGCCTCTCCCTGCCTTGCGGTCATCCGCACCGTGTAGCGTCCCAGGCGTTTTCCGTCAGCGACAAACCATCCGCGGGCGGCCAGGACCACTCTGAGCGGTCCGGCCTCCTCAACGTCCACACGGGAATCTCTGTCGCCGGCTGATTCGTAACGGGTGCCCGACTCGTCAACCAGGACGACCCGGCTTCCGGTGACCAGTTCGGGACCCGGCTGACCGTTCCCGGTGATCAGGCGGGCCGATTCCAGGAAGGAGAATCCCTGCTGCTTCACCGAAAACACCAATCGTCCCGTGTTGACTTCGATCCGTCCCTTGTCTTGCTTCACGGTTACCGGTGTCGTGACTGGTGGACGGACGACGTTCGGACCGTATTCCAGCCACCAGGTCCGGGGCCGCAGCGGATCGATCCGGGCTGTAAAGTCCAGCAGAGCCCAGCGAATGTATCCACGAGGGCTCCAGCGGGCGGTGACACGAATCTGGACAGGGACCTCGGTCTTTTCGTCATCACGAATCAGTCGCAGTTGCCGCGGATCCACAATCGCCCCACGTGGAAAGGGGACACCGGTGGTGACGCGTCTGGGACCGGACATTCGTGGTGACGGCTGCAGCAGGATCGGCACTTTCCCTTGCTGAACCGGACGCGTGGCCGCGGGAATCAGGTCAACGATCTCGAATGCCGTTTCCGTCGCTGGTGCAGCCTGGCCAGTTGCTGTGACCAGGAGACGGTAGCGGGCCGGTTTTAGGCCTCGAAAATCCAGCAACAGTGAAAGATGAGTTCCGATTGGACCCACCTGGCAGTTGGCTTGCGAGATGTCTTCGTCGCCTCGTTTGAGTCGGATCGACAACAAGGCAGGCCGTTTCTTGTCTCCGACCAGTACCAGTGCCTGCGCCGTCAGATCGAGCGAATCGTAGATTCTCCGGTCGAGCTGGATCCCGAGGTCCGGTAGATCCCCACGTATCTTCAATCCTGAAACCGGGCCGGACCAGAGCAGTCGGTTTCCTGCGATCCGTTCAGGAACCTGTCCCTCGATGGCCGCCAGACCTCGCGGCAGTTCAGCCTGAACGGGCTCAGCGGGCAGGACCGGGAGCCCGGTCAACAGGATCATGCACGTTGCAACGGCATGCTTGTGGAGTGTCATGTGGTTTGCTCTGTGAAGGCTCACGCACGAGTGGTTGGCATTTCCGACGACTCCCGCGTGATGAGGATTCCCATGGTAGCCAAAAGACGAACCCGGTTGCCCGTAGTCCGACGGCAATCCTCTCACCTGAAAAACCGGTTTCCGACAACCCGTGTGTGACCGGTACGGTCGGGAGGCTACGCCTGGTGTTCTGCTGCCTGTCTTTCCGCGACAGACCGGACGGTCGAGTTTCGTGTAGAGGGGTGATAGGATCGAGTGCGGACAGGCGACGGACGGGTCCGGTCGCCACGGGCGCAGGTGAGCGTGAACCAATGTATCTGAAGATGGCCAAGCGGTTCCTGCTGGAGACCGACAAGCGTCTGGCCTGGAAGTTCTTCCGGATCATGGGCCTGGGCGGGGTCCGCTCGGTCATGAAGTACCGGAGCCGCCTGAAGCGGGGCGAGTTCTTTCCCCCGTTCCTTTACGTTTCGATCATCAACAGCTGCAACCTGCGTTGCCAGGGCTGCTGGGTCGACGTGTCGGCCAAGCAGGAGCGGATCGACATCGAGGCGATGTCGAAGCTGATCACCGAGGCCCAGGCAATGGGCAACGTCTTCTTCGGGATCGTCGGTGGTGAGCCGTTCATGCACCCGGAGATCCTGGAGATCTTCCGGCGTCACCCGAAGTGCTACTTCCAGGTTTTCACCAACGGGCATTTCATCACCAGCGAGGTGGCCGGTGAACTGCGTCGACTGGGGAACGTGACGCCGTTGATCAGTGTCGAGGGAACCGAGATCATCAGCGACCAGCGGCGCGGCCGTGACGGGGTGCTCAACCAGACGATGGAGGGCATCCACAACTGCCTGGACAACAAGGTCTTCACCGGCGTCTGCACCAGCCTGTGCCGCACGAACATCGATGACCTGTTGACCGACCAGTGGGTTGATCGGCTGGTGGAGATGGGCGTGTTTTACACCTGGTTCCACGTCTACCGACCGATGGGGCCCGAAGCGTGCCCCGACCTGTGCCTGACACCCGAGCAGCAGGTGCGGGTGCGGAAGTTCGTCGTCGAGACGCGAGCCCGCAAGCCGATCGTGGTGATCGATGCCTACCACGATGGCGGGGGCAAGTCGTTGTGCCCGGCGGCAACCGGCATCAGCCACCACATCAATCCCTGGGGGGGAATTGAGCCCTGCCCGATCATCCAGTTCGCCTCCGAATCGATCTACGACGATCCGCAGCTGCCCGCCGACGAGCAGAAGACGCTGGGTGAGAAGATGGTGCAGTCGGAGTTCCTGTCCGACTTCCGTCACCTGGCCCAGGAAACCACCCGGGGTTGCATCGTGCTCGAGCGGCCCGACCTGCTCAAGGAACTGGTCGTCAAGCACGGATCACAAGACGCGACGGCCCGGCAGACGGCACTGGCCGAGTTGGATGCGATGGAGGTTCGCACATCGCAGTTCCACCCGGGGCAGGAGATTCCCGAGAAGAGCTGGATGTACCGCCTGGTCAAAAAGTTCTTCTACAACGACTTTGGCGTCTATGACGGTCATGACCACAGTGCCAGCTCGGCCCCGGCGGTTCTGGAACTGCCGACGGTTGTTGAAGAGGACGAACCGGTAGGCGTCTAGGCCGTCGCCGGCGTGCTAGACTGTGGTGTGGACCCGATTCCCGGTCCTCCCGGTCACCATTTTCCCAGGGGCGATCTCCATGCGCCGTCTCAGCCTTTTTGTCGCCTTGCTGATGGCGACGCTGACATCCACCGCAGCGGCCCGCGACATCCGGCTCTACGGCGCCCCGGTCCGACAGGGTGACTTCGTGGCGGGGACGGTGAGGTTTGTCGAGGGTCGCAGCGTGGCGATCGACATGGGGTACGCCGACGGCGTGACGTCCGGCCACCGATTCCGGGTTTACCGCCGGGTGGGTCGTGACTACCGCATTTCGGGCGTCGCGATCGTCGGGCTGGTTCAGCGTCGCCAGTCGGTGGTGACGGCGCGGACCGCGGTGCCGATTCGAGCCGGTGATGCGGTGGTGATCGCGGCATCGGAACTGACCATCTGGACCGAGCCCCGCGATCGGCTGTACGACGAACGACTGAGGCGGCGTGTGGCGCTACCGAGACGGTTCGGTTTCGACACGCGACAGACCGCCATCGACGAAATCGACCTGCTCGAAGCCCGGCGAGGAAACCGGTTGAAGCTGCTCGAGTGGACTCGCCAGGTGACGGCGGCCCGACCGGGGACCACGGTGCTGTGGGACCTGACCAATCTGAAGACCCGCCGCCAGGATTTCATCGACAAGCTCGAGACTTTCGGCAGCTCGTTCCGGTACCGCAACAAGGAGGACCGCGCCAACGCGTCGTTCACAACGGTGGTCCAGCCGATCAGCCGGCTGACCCTGCAGCCGGGAAAGCCCTACGAGGCTGCTCCCGATGCCACGGACGAACCCCAGGAGAAGAAGAGCCTGGCCGAGACGTATACCGAAGCCCCGACCCGGATCCCTCGCGTGGTGCCGATCGCGCGAGGTGTGTCGCTGTACCTGGGACGCGGCAATTCTCGCTAGCAGTTCTCTGCGGGACTAGAGGTGTTTTGACCACCAGGTGAGGATTTCGCCGAGCCGGTGGATTCTCAGGTCCGGTGGGCCGCAACGGCTCATCCCGTGGCTGGTTTCTCGCGGGTACCGGACGAAACGTGTCGGGACCCCGAGCATCTTCAATGCCGCGAAGACCTGTTCCCCCTGTTCGACGTTGCAGCGAAGGTCGCCCTCGCTGTGGATCACCAGGGTGGGCGTGGTGACATTGCGGATCGCTCGGATCGGGCTCTGTTGCCAGATTTCCTGGTTGTCGTCCCAGGGGTTCCCCGGCCAGTATTCACCCGGCACCAGCGGGTAGTCGCTGGACCCGGCCATGCTGACGAGGTTGGCGACGCAGCGGTCGGTGATGGCGGCTGCGAAACGGTCGGTGTGAGTGATGGCCCAGTTGGTCATGTACCCGCCGTAGCTGCCTCCCATGATGCCAATCCGTTGCGGGTCGATCGCCGGATGTTGCTCCATGAAGGATGCGACCGCCTGCACGTCGGTCCAG
>DLVV01000080.1:37499-37988 GCA_003445035.1 Planctomycetaceae bacterium
GACGCAGCGGTCGGTGATGGCGGCTGCGAAACGGTCGGTGTGAGTGATGGCCCAGTTGGTCATGTCCCCGCCGTAGCTGCCTCCCATGATGCCAATCCGTTGCGGGTCGATCGCCGGATGTTGCTCCATGAAGGATGCGACCGCCTGCACGTCGGTCCAGTCGGCGGCGCCCCATTTCCCCTGGATGGCGGTGCAGTGTTCCTCGCCGTACCCCTTGCTGCCTCGCGGGTTGCTGAAGACGACGACGTGTCCGGCGGCAGCCAGCACCTGGAACTCGTGAAAGAATGTCGTGCCGTAGAGTGCGTGTGGGCCGCCGTGGACCTGGAGCACCCCCGGGCACCGGCGGCGGGACCGGGATGTCCTGCCGGGAGGCTGCATCACCCAGGCGTGCACCCGCGTGCCGTCTTCGGCGGTGATCCATTTTTCGATGGGTTTCGACAGTTCGAGTTGTTTCAGCAACGGGCCGTTGAAGTTGGTGACGGGTTTGGG
>DLVV01000080.1:38369-45554 GCA_003445035.1 Planctomycetaceae bacterium
GGTGCAAACCGCCATGCGACGTCCGTCAGCGGAGAGGTTTCCCATGACGGTCGAGGCGGGGCCGCTGGTCAGCAGGCGGACTCGTCCTCCGGCCAGCGGCACCGTGGCGACGACACTGGCTCCGTGCCAGCCGAAGCACATCAGCACCTGTTGACCGTCGGCGGTGAAGTCGTAATGGGCTCCGAAAGTCGCTTCGGCGGTGTCGGAGATGACCGTTGAGGAGAGGCAGAAATCGGTGTGGCCGGTGAGATCCTGGAGGTCGCTGCCGTCGAGTCGACACGAGAACAGGTGCGAGTTGCGGACACCCCAGGTTTCGCGTCCCTCGCGGCCGGCGAACAGCACCCGCTGTCCATCGGGGCTGTAACGGGCGGCCGATTTCCAACCGTCGGGTACGCCGGTGATGCGGCGGACCTTGCCCGTCTTTGCCGCAATCCGGAACAGTTCGTCCTTCCACGGTGTCAGCAGCGGTTCCCGGCTGACGTTGGTTGCGACGAGCAGTTCGGACGAGTCGGGGGACCAGTCGAAGGAGAACGACGGGTTGGTGCCACGCCCGAACAACATCCGCTGTTGGCCGGTCTCGGTGTCGACCAGGTGAAGTCGAAAGCGGGCGCTGCCGAAGTAGCCGTCGCCGTCGAGCCGATAAAAGAGTTCGTCGATTTCCCACGGCGGTGTGCTGCTTCCGTTCTCCTCCCGTTCGGCCTCGGCCGCTTCGGTCCGTCCGGCATCCGTCTGTCGAAATGAAACCGCCAGCATGCGGCCGTCCGGCGACCAGGCCCAGGACCCGATCGATCCCTCGGGAAAATCAGTCAAGGCCCGGGCTTCCCCGCCACTGGCCTCGAGCACGTAGATCTGTGGTCGACGCTTGTCGCGGGAGGAGGTGAATCCGACACGAGATCCGTCCGGCGACCAGCGGCCGTGACTGTCGTTGTCGCCGGAGGAGAAGGGGCGAACGCTGCCGTCGGCTTCGACGATCCAGAGATTGGATACGGACTGGTTTTTCTCGCCGACGTGACTTCTGGTCAAGAGGATCCGGCTGCCGTCGGGCGAGACCTGGGGGTCGGCCACCGAGATGAACTGCTGCAGGTCCTCGGGTGTGATCCGGCGGCGTCGCGCGGTCGACTTGGCCATGGCTGGGCTCCGGGTGGTGTGGTCGTTGATGGGTCGCTGCGGCGGCGATCATATCGTGCGGCCGTGCGGCTGTCGAAAGGGAACGCGTGGACCGGGATGTGGACGACTGGGACCGACGCGGTACAATCGGCGGCAAAGCGATCCGGGAGAATGAGACGATGATGAACAAACGGATGATCGTCGCGATGGGGCTGGGGATGGCCCTGGGCTGGGGAGCCGGGGAGGACCGGGCTGTCGTGGCCGAGCGAGGGGCCGATTCGCTGGCCAAGCGGGCTCTCGCTGTCCGCCAGGTGATCGCGCACCGCGGTTCAAGCTCCGACCGGCCCGAGTGCACCCTGGTTTCGTTGCGGCGGGCGATCGAGGTGGGGGCGACGGCCAGCGAGGTCGACGTGCGGTGGACCAAGGATCGTCAACTGGTGATTCTCCACGACGCGACTCTCGACCGGACCACCAACGGCACCGGCAAGATCGGGGCGACGACACTGGTCGAGGTGCGGCGGCTGGACGCCGGGAGCTGGTTCGATGCGAAGTACCGTGCCGAGAAGGTGCCGACATTGCGGGAGGTGCTGGAGACCGGCCGCGGGCGAATTGACGTGCTGCTGGATCTCAAGGAGCAAGGGGCCGACTACGACCAGCAGGTGGTCGGTGAGGTCAAGCGTTTCGGCGATCCGAAGAAGACGATCGTCGGTGTCCGCAGTGTCGCGCAGGCTCGCAGGTTCCGCAAGCTGTTGCCCGGGTCGCGGCAACTGGGGCTGATTCCCGATCCGAAATCGATCGAGGCCTTCGTGGAAGCGGGAGTCGAGACGATCCGATTGTGGCCGCGCTGGATCAAGGCCGAGCCGAAACTCGTTGAGCGGGTTCACCGGTTGAAGGTCGGGCTGCATGTCAACGGCAGCAAAGGCGCACGGGCGGAGGTGGAAGCGGCACTCGCCCATCGACCAACATCGCTGTCGAGCGATGACCCCGGCCGGTTGATCAAGACACTCAAGGCGATTTCGCAGAACAAGAAGCCGACATCGAGGCGATCGAGAGTTTTCTCGCGAGCCGCTTTCGGAACCCGACTTGGAAGAGGATGAACTCCGAGGACGGT
Source organism: Planctomycetaceae bacterium (assembly GCA_003445035.1). Classification (GTDB taxonomy): domain Bacteria; phylum Planctomycetota; class Planctomycetia; order Planctomycetales; family Planctomycetaceae; genus UBA8437. The sequence continues at coordinate 40,588 of DLVV01000080.1, forward strand.
CAGCAGGTCCCGGCCGTCCCTCCGGCCGACCTGCGGCAACTGGTTGTTGACCTGGAGGGAGACGAGCGGTTCGTCGAGGTGGTGCGGGCGTTGTCCCGCGGAGAGAGTGCCACGGTCGACGGGGCGTGGGGGTCCGCGTGCGCGCTGGCGCTGTCGGGTATCTCTCGCCAGCGGCCCTCGGCCCTGGTCGTGGTCGTGCCGCGGGTGGGCGAGGTCGAGGCGCTGGCGGCCGACATGGGGGCCTTTGCTCACGCTCCACCGCTGGTGTTCCCCGCCTGGGAGACGCTGCCCGAGGAACACGACACGTCGGATCCGGTCTTCACGGCTCGACTGCGAGTGCTCTCGGCCCTGGAACGCGCCACCAATCCGCCCGTGGTGGTCACCAGCATCGCCGCACTGATGCAGCCGGTGCCCAGCCGTGCCCAACGGAACGCGTCGACGCGACGGTTTGTCACCGGCGAGGAGACCGATCCGGAGGAGTTGCTCGAGTGGCTGGTGGCTCGGGGACTGGAACCGACCACCGCCGTGGCCCTGCCGGGCGAATTCAGCCGTCATGGCGGCATCATCGACATCTTCGCACCCGACGCTGTTGACCCGGTGCGGCTGGAGTTCTTTGGTGACGAGATCGACTCGATCCGGACCTTCGATGCCGAGTCACAGCGGCAGTTGGAAGTCTGCGAGGAGGTCGAACTGTGCCTGGTCGAGCCGGCGGGGGTTGCGGCGGCCGACGAGGCCGAGTTGTTGACCGAGTCGTTGCCGGAGGGGACGTGGGTGGGTCTGGTCGAATTGCCCGATCTGAAACGCGAGGGCGAGGAGGTGCGGTCGCGGCTGGAACGGCGGGAGGGGCTGGTGACGGTCGAGGAGGTGCTCAGGGGACTGACCGAATTTCCCAGCGTGGTCGTTGCGGCGTTGTCAGCGGCAAGCATGGAGACGACCTGCCACCTGGCCGTGGAGTCGATCGAACGGTTTGGCGGGCCACGGACACGGGTGCTGGAGGAGTTGCAGGAGACGCTGGGGCCCGACGAAAAGGTGCTGGTGGCGTGTCACAACGAGGCCGAGCGTCTGCGGCTGGCCGAGATGCTGGAGGAGCTGCCGAAGCCGGAGACCGAGGAGACGGGACGGCTGGGTGAGCAGGTGACGCTGTGCCTGGGACGATTGGGACGGGGGTTTCGCCTGGTGCGGCAGCAGTTGATCGTGCTGGGTGACAACGAGCTATTCAACCGGACCGAGATCCGTCCGCAAACTCGCCAGACTCGCCGCGACGCCCGCGCCATCGACAGCTTCCTCGATCTCGAGCCCGGAAACCTGGTGGTTCACCTGGCTCACGGCATCGGTCGTTACCGTGGCCTGAAGCTGATCGACCGGCAAGGACATTCGGAGGAACACCTGTCTCTGGAATTCCGCGACCGGGTGCAGTTGTACGTTCCCGTATCGCTGATTCACCTGGTGCAGAAGTATGTCGGCCCGTCGAAGACCACCCCGGAACTTTCCAAGATCGGAGGGTCGACCTGGGAGAAGAAGAAGAAGCGGGTTGCCGAGGCGGTCAACGACCTGGCTTCCGACATGCTGCGGATGCAGGCGGTTCGCGACGCGCAGCCGGGACTGTCTCATCCGGAGGGGAGCCACTGGCAGACCGAGTTCGCCCAGGCCTTTCCCTACTCGGAGACCGCCGACCAGGCCGAGGCGATCGATTCGGTTGGAGCTGACATGCGGAGGTCGCGGCCGATGGACCGGCTGCTGTGCGGTGACGTCGGTTACGGCAAGACCGAGGTGGCGATGCGGGCGGCGTTTCAGGCGATCGACGGCGGACGACAGGTCGCCGTGCTGGTGCCGACCACGGTGCTGGCCGAGCAGCATTTTCGGACATTCTCCGAACGGATGGCCGAATTCCCGGTGACCATCGAGTCCCTGTCGAGATTCAAGACCCGCAAACAGCAGCTCGGAACGCTCCAGCGTGTGGCTGAAGGGAGCGTCGATGTGGTCATCGGCACCCACCGACTGGTGCAGAAGGACGTCAAGTTTTCCGACCTGGGACTGCTGGTGATCGACGAGGAGCAGCGGTTCGGGGTGGCGGCCAAAGAGCTGCTCAAGACGATGAGGCTTGAGGTGGACGTGCTGACGATGACCGCCACGCCGATCCCCCGCACCTTGCACATGTCGCTGTTGGGAATCCGTGACATCTCGAACCTGCAGACCGCCCCACGGGACCGCATGGCGATCGTGACCCGGATCGCTCGCGATGACGACGAACTGATCCGCCAGGCGATCGTCCGTGAACTCAATCGCAATGGCCAGATCTTCTTTGTGCACAACCGGGTCCAGGACATTCACCTGGTCGCCGAACGCATCGAGTCGATTGTGCCCGAGGCCAGGATCGGTGTCGTGCACGGGCAGATGAAGGAGTCGGAACTGGAACGCGACATGCTGGATTTCGTCTCCGGACGCATCGATGTGCTGGTGGCGACGACGATCATCGAGAGCGGGCTCGACATCCCCAATGCGAACACGATGTTCATCCACGACGCCGACCGGTACGGGTTGGCCGACCTGCACCAGCTGAGGGGTCGTGTCGGTCGCCAGAAGCGGCGGGCTTACTGTTACCTGCTGTTGCCCGAAACCCGGCCGCTGTCCCAGGTGGCCATACGGAGACTGAAGGCGGTCGAGGAGTACAGCGAACTGGGTGCGGGGTTCAAGATCGCGATGCGGGACCTCGAGATCCGTGGCGCGGGCAACATCCTGGGAACCCAGCAAAGCGGACACATCGCCACGGTCGGTTACGAACTGTACTGCCGGTTGCTGGAGAACTCGGTCCGCCGTCTCAAGAGCCTGCCGCCGCGAGAGGACCGGCACGTGTCGATTGATCTGCCACTGGCGGCGTTCCTTCCCGAGGGGTACGTGCCGGGAGGGCGGCACAAGGTCGATGTTTACCGACGGATCGCTGCCGCCCCCGATCTCGAGACGTTGAGGGAGGTCGGAGACGAACTGCGTGACAGGTTCGGCCCGTTGCCCGAGGAAGCCCTGAGATTGCTCGACCTGAAGCGGGTGTCGTTGTGGGCGAACCAATGGGGGATCGAGGGGATTCGCATCGAGCCGCGTCGGGACGGTCAGGGGCCATTTGTGGTCCTCGAATGTGGCGAGGCCGAGAGACTTCGGCCTCTGGTGGAAAACGGCACGCGGACGTTGCGGATCGTCGACCCGCGGCAGGCTTGCGTGTTGATCGAGCCCGACGAAACCGAAGGCGAGGTGTTGCTGGGGGTGGTCAAAGAGGTGTTGCAGCCCACCTAGACCGTTCCTATACTCCCGCCCCTCTCGGATCCTTCTCACCCCCTCATCTCCTCGCCATGGGCCCTTTACGATGGGTCCTGGCCGGATGGAACCGGCCCGATGATGAGACATCCAGTCCCCCCAAAGCGGCTCGTCGGTTCGGCGGCGTCCTGGTCGCCGGGCCTCGTATTGAGTGTCCTGCTGATGGTGTTGTCCGGCTGTCGCGGATTGCCGTGGGACAGGACGGCCGGCGAGGTTCGGGAGGTTCCGCCAAAGGTGACCGTTTTGCCGGCGGGTCTCGGTGACATCGATGACGGAACATCGGTCCAGGCCACGTCGCTGCAGATGGCTCTGCCATCCGGAGAATCGGACTGGCTGAGCCAGACCCAGGTGGTGGCGATCATCAACGGTGAGCCGGTGTTTGCCAGCGAGATCCTGCACCGGCAGGCGGCTGCGCTGGCCGCCGCTCGCCAGCAACTGACTCCACCGCAGTACCGGGCGCTGCAGGGAGACCTGATTCGCAAACAACTCAAGGGGTACATCGACCGTCGCATGATGTCCCAGGCCATGCGGAACGGCCTGGAACAGGACCGCCAGGAGTTCCTCGACACACAGCTCGACAAGGTCTTCAACCAACAGGAACTGCCTCAATTGCTCAAGGGGAGGCAGGTTCAGTCGGTCGTGGCGTTGAAGAGGAAGCTGGTTGAAGAGGGCACGACGCTGGAGGTGCTCAAGGAGGACTTCCAGCAACAGCAACTGGCGATGGAGTACCTGCGGCAGTCAGCCCGGCCGCGAGAGGATTTTTCACCGTCGGAGATGATGGCCTGGTACCGGTCTCACCTGACAGATTTTCAGACGACACCCCGTGTCCGTTGGCGTCAGATCCTGGTGTCCAACGCAAATTATCTCGATCGCGATTCGGCGCTGAGGGTGATCGAGGTGGCCAAGTCGAAGCTGGCTGGCGGCGAGGCCTTCGCAGCCGTGGCCCGAGAACTCTCGGATGGTCCCGTGGCCGCCGAGGGCGGTCTCTGGGACTGGACCGACAGGGAAAGTTTCAAGGACGAGCGGATTGCGGATGCCCTGTTCCGGTTGCCGGTGGGGACTTCCAGCCGGATCTTCGAAGGGAAGGGGTTCTTCCAGCTGGTGGTCGCCGTCGAACGCGAGGATGGTGGCGCGGCCAAGTTCGAGACCGTCCAGACGCAGATCGAGAAGCGGTTGGCCGAGGAGAACCGGGTCCAGGAAATGGAACGGGTTGTCGGGGAACTCCAGCTCACTGCACAAATCACCACCGTCTTCGACCAGCCGGGGAAGCCGTTCTTTTCCACCGGCCGGGTCGTCCCCGGTTCATCGGAGCCCGCTTCCCGGGAGGCCAAGGGGCTGGACCTTCCGCCGTCGGCATCCGGGTCGGATTCTCCGGTCCGGCGACAGGAGAATAAATGAAAACCGTCTGGAACGGGGTTGACCCGTTTTGAGGCGATGCACTATTACCCCGCCCATCTTCAACCGGCTGCCGTTCCGAACGGTCAACAACAAGAATCTCTCACAGGTTGGCAGCCCACATCTCCACTCACTCCGAGTCGTCAGCTATCACTTCTCACAACGACTCGACACTCTCTTCGACTCTCCACTCTCACACCAACAATTGAATCTGATCTGACTCGTCACGAGCTGTCGTCCAGGTGATCGATCTGGAACAGTCGGGT
>DLVV01000080.1:45933-49971 GCA_003445035.1 Planctomycetaceae bacterium
GGGATCGGTGGCAATGTCGACCGCCGCGTCAAGTCTCGCGGAGGAACTCCCGGTGCGAAAGGCTCTCGGACTGTTTGCGTGTACGGGCTTTGTGGCCCTTGGGTTGTGGCTTTTCCTGCCCAACGACGCGCCTCGCAACCTCTCGGCTCAGACAGGGGCCGTTCAACCAGTAACCCAGCCGGCGACCCAGCCAGGGACAGCCGGCGACGTTGCGCCCTCGCCTCGAGAGGTGGCACCGGCGGCCCCCGTGGCCATTCCGCCGGCGGCCGGTTCTCCGGCCGGCAACGGCGAAGCGTCGACGCGAACCAGTCTCCTGAAGTTGCGGATCCGTGACCAGTTGGCCATGGCCGTCCGGGCATTGGATCGCGGCGACCGGGACGAAGCCCAGAGGTTGGCGATGGCAGCCGACCAGTTGGCGAAGGCCACCGGTTTGGTCTTTGCCCAGGGAGAAACGAGTCCGCAAGACCTGTTGTCACGCATCCAGGTGCCGGCCGCCGACAAGGCGGCGGCCAAGCTCACCCAGTTGATTGCCCGGGCCCAGTCGGCCGGCATCGCTGGTCGGTTTGCCGAGGCGATCAACCTGTCAGCCCAGGCCGATCGCCTGGCCCGAAAGAACAACCTGGTGCCGGTCGCCGGCACACCCCGACCGGCACAGCTGGTGGCCGTCTTCGAGATCAAGCTGCTTGACCAGTCCACCGGCAAGACCGGAAAGTCACTGGCCGAGTTGGTCCAGACACGGGTCAACGACTACATGGTGGTCGCTGCCAAGCAGGAGGCCGCCGGCCGATTGGCCGAAGCCCTGAGACTGGCATCCGTGGCCGGGTTGATGGCGCAGTCCTCACAACTGGTCTTCCCGGCCGGGACATTGACTCCCGAGGCACTGATCGCCCGCGTCGAGGCCGCACAGGCTCCCAAGACACTCTCATCGAAAGCCACGTCACTCAAGGGCCAGGCCACCGCACTGGTCGCCGAGGGTCGAGCTCTCATGCGAGCGGGAAAGCTGGCCGAGGCCAAAGCGAAGGCCGAACTGGCTCGTGGACTCCAAGTGACCTGGGACCTGCTCGAAGATCGTCCGCAGTTTCTCCTGCAGGACATCGCCCAGAAATCCACTGTCCAGGCGGTCGCTCCCCCGAAGTTGGCCAATTCCCGTGAGGGTGTTGCGCGAGCGATCCGACAACCGAACGCCGATCCCCGTGATCCGGTCGTCGGACCCTCGACGAAGACGTCGGCACTGGACCTCTACAACCAGGGCCTGGCCCACTTGCGTCGCGGTGACCGTGAGGCCTCCTACAGGGCCTTCCTCGATGCGTTCCGCAGCGGCGAGAAGCTGGACAGGGTCCGTACGCAGCAACTGGAAGACTTCCTCCGCGAACTTTCTCCGCGAAACCCCACCGGGACACGGACGGCGGCGTCCGAGACACGGCCGGGTGCGTCAACGGCTCGCGATGATGCGATCACCTTGGCCCAGCAGAAGCAGAACCTGCTGTTTGATTCGCTCCGCAGCCGCACACTCAATGCCGTCTTCAAGGCACAGCAGTTGAAGGACAACGATCCGGACAAGGCCGTGAAGACGCTCGACCAGGCGCTGGCTGCAGTCAATGCCGCCCAACTCGACAAGTCGCTCGCAGATCGGCTCAAGGGGCAATTGAAAAATGCCCGTCGGGCTGTCGTTACCGAACGCGATCTGAAGGCGCCCCAGGTGGCCCAGACGAAACGGAACCGCGAGATCGAGGCGCAGTTCGAAGCTGAGCAGCAGCACAAGATCCGTGTCGAGCAGGAAATCGGCGAACTGGTCGACAAGTACAACGAGTTGTTCCGGGACAAGCGTTACGAAGAGGCCGAGATGACCGCGCGGAAGGCGCGGGAGATCGCTCCTTACAATCCCGTCGTTGTGACCATGTTCCAGAAGGCGATATTTGCCCGGCGGAACGAGATCAACCTGAGGCGGCGCGAGGATGTTGATGCGAGCCTCTGGGACGCTCTCAATGATGTCGAAATGGCGATGGTCTTTCCCACCGATGACTACGCCTATCCCGGAAAGCGGGAATGGAAGGACCTGGTCAAGCGACGGAAGCGATTCGGACGTCCCGACAACAGGGAACGCAGTGAAGAGGAACTGCGGATCGAGAAGAGCCTGAATTCGCCCGTCTCGCTGCACTTCGACGAGGCTCCGCTCAAGGAGGTCATCGACGAGATTCGCAAGCAGATCGAGATCAACATCGTGGTCGACAAGTTGGGTCTCGAGGAGGTCGGTGCCACGACCAATTCCCCCGTTTCGATCGATCTCAACGGCATCAAGCTCAAGAGCGTCCTGAACCTCACGCTCGAGCCGCTCGATCTCGACTACACCATCCAGGACGACGTGCTGAAGATCACTAGCAAGGTCCGTCAACAGGGACGCCTGATCACCGCGACCTACCCGGTCGCCGATCTGGTCGTGCCATTGGAAATGGGACGGGTCAATGCCGGGACGATCACCAGCCTGGTTCCGGGCCAGCCAGCGACGCCGACCCTGCGGTCGGATGGCCAGATGGCCGTAAGTGGTTCCTCGGCTCAGTTCCAGGTTGGCAACAATGCCGCCTCGGGCCTGGTCGGCGGGATTTCCAGTGGCGGAATGGAAGCCGGAGTGGTTGGTGGCCAGCGGGCGATCAACTTCGATTCACTTTCGGGCCTGATCACATCGACGATCGAACCGACCGCCTGGGAGGAGATCGGGGGCCAGGGAAGCGTGCGTGGTCACGAATCGACCCTGAGTCTTGTGATCCGTGCGACCCAAAAGACCCATGACGAGATTGCCGATCTGCTCGAGCAACTCCGCCGCCTGCAGGACCTGCAGGTGACAATCGAGTGCCGGCAGATCGTGGTGATCGACAGTTTCTACGAACGGATCGGTATCGACTTCGACTGGAACATCCAGGACTCGGTCGGTGGTCCCTTTCTTGACGGTGGGTCATCGCAGGGCGGCGGCGGCGGCGGCGGTGGCAATCAGCAGTCGGGGCCGGGTTCTCCACTGCCTCCCTTCGGCAGCGTGATTGGCGGCGGTGGCGGCCAGCAGCAGGGTGGGCAGGGTGGCGGACAGGGCGGCGGTGGCGGTGCCTTCGGAGTCGGCGGTATTGGCGGTGGCTTCAGCGGCGGCGGCGGCGGTGGCGGCGGCCTGGGCGGTGGCTTTGGCGGCGGCGGCGGTGGCCAGGGTGGTGGCCAGGGTGGCCAGCAGCAACAGGGTGGCAGGGTGGGACTCTTCGACCAGGCTCCGATGCGGAACATGGTCGCCCGCGACAACTACGCACGTCCGACGGTGATCGGCATGTCCAACCCGGACTCGTTCACCGACGACCTCGATCTCCAGTTTCGACAGGGTTCATTCCAGATCGGTGTCCCCGACTTCGGGGGGTACAACCCCGAGAGTGGCCTCCAGTTTGGCCTGGCCATTCTTTCGGACATCGAGACCTTCTTTTTCATCCAAGCCGCGCAGGGTGACGAACGATCCAACGTGATGGCCGCACCCAAGGTGACGATGTTCAACGGCCAACAGGCCACCATTCGTGACCAGGTGTCTCAGCCGTTTGTGATCAGCATGATCCCCAGCGGCGGTGGTGGTATCTTCGGCGGCGTCGGTTACAGCCCGGTGATCATGCCGATCAACGAGGGTGTCTTCCTGCAGGTCCAGGCGGTCGTTTCAGCCGATCGACGTTACGTCCGGCTCACCGTTCAACCCCAGTTCACCCAGATTCGCGAGGTCAAGACGTTCACCTTCTCCGGTGGCGGCGGCGGCGGCATGGGTGGTGGCGGCATGGGCGGCGGCGGCATGGGCGGCGGCGGTATGGGCGGCGGCGGCATGGGCGGCGGCATGGGTGGTGGTGGTGGTGGCATGATGGGAATGGGAGGAATTGGCGGCGGACCGCGCGATTTCCAGACATCCCGAACCACTGCCGGACAGTTTGGCCAGGCGATCCCTCATGGTGCCAACTTCGTCGATTCGACCTCCCAGGGTGCCCAATCCGGCTTCGGTGGAATCGGTGGCATGGGTGGTGGCATGGG
>DLVV01000080.1:50334-53932 GCA_003445035.1 Planctomycetaceae bacterium
GGCATGGGCGGCGGCGGAATGGGTGGCGGCGGAATGGGTGGCGGTGCTGGCGGCGGGTCACTGACCGTGCAGCAGCCGGTTCAGGCCGTTCTCAATGTCACCACCACTGTCAGTGTTCCCGACGGTGGCACGGTGCTGCTGGGTGGTGTCAAGCGTCTCAAGGAGGGACGCAACATGGCGGGTGTTCCGATTCTCAACAAGATTCCCTACATCAGTCGCCTCTTCAAGAACTCGGGCGTCGGTCGCGACACCGAGAGCGTGATGTTGATGGTCACTCCGCGGATCATCATCCAGGAAGAGGAAGAAGAACTCCTGGGCATTCCACCAGAATAATTCCGGTGGAAGCACTGTTTCGGGTCTAAGCCAATGGGCTCCGGCTGAAACCCTTACGGTGTGTGTCCGAGGGTGGCAGGCCGTCGTAGAGTTGCGGGACTCTGCGGCGGCCGCTCCCTTTTAAGGACCCGGAGGCAAATCGTCTCGTCCTGAAAGAGGCCTTGTGCTACCGTCCCGGCCCGCAACATCAACGGTCGGACCCGCCGTGGACAACCACCCCCCGTATCAACCACTCCGTGTGGCCGCTACGTGCCTGGTGGTGTCTCTGCTGGTGCTGTTGGGACTGGGGGCCTGGGCCGGTGGATTCCTGCCATTGGGGTTTGGAGAGGCCACGGTTTCCGATCGACCCACTGGCCCCGACGACCGGCCGATCATTCCGCGGTTTGATCTTCGCGATTCGTTGGGAACGGTGCAGCAGGTTGGTGGCGATTCCGAGGCCCCCGCGACCGTCGTCGTGTTTCTCTCGCCGACGTGCCCGATCAGCCGCAGCTACGTGCCGATGCTTGGGCGTCTTCATCGTGCGGCCGCCCTTCGTCACGTAAGAGTGCTGGGGATACTGGTTGGAGCGAACGAGAACTCCGGGCCGGAATTCGGGGCTGGTTTTCCGTTGGTCAGCGAAACGTCTCAACCGGAGGCCAGGGCCGTGCGAGATTGTCTCGATCCGACGCATGTCCCCGAGGCCTTCGTGATCGATTCGGACGGCCGGCTCTGCTACCGCGGCCGGATCGATGATCACTACATCGACGTCGGTCGCCGTCGACAAAAAGCCACTCGCCGTGACCTGGCTCGCGCGATCGATACGGTGCTGGGTGGACGTTCTCGAGAGCTGACACGGACCTTGCCGGTTGGCTGCCTGCTGGAGAGTCCACCCGGGGAGGCCGAGACCGCCACATCGGTCACCTGGTCGAGCCACGTGGCGGAACTGGTGCACAGGCGTTGCGGCCGCTGCCACCGTGCGGAAACTCCCACACCGTTCCCCCTGAGAACCTACGACGATGTGGCCGCTCGTTCACGACAGGTGCTCGACGTGGTCACCCGTCGAATCATGCCACCATGGAAGCCGCGGCCGGAATTCGGTCATTTCCAGGACGAATTGCGTCTCGACGAGTCGGAACTGTCTCTGTTACGGAAGTGGCTCGAGTCGGGATTGCCACGTGGCGACATGGCCACGGCGCCGGCGGCCCCGGCGTACCGTGGTGGCTGGGTGCTGGGCGAGCCGGACCTGGTGCTGACGATGCCGGAAGCGGCGTCGATTCCGGCCGAGGGGGATGACGTGTACTGGTATTTCGTCATCCCGTCGGGGCTGGTTTCCGATCGGATGATCACCGCGATCGATTTCCGTCCCGGAAACTCCCGGGTGGTTCACCACGCCAGTTTTCGCTACGACGATACCGGTCGGGCACGTCTGCTGGATGCGACCGACCCAGCACCGGGATACCGTCGGCGCGGTGGCTGGGGCTTCTCCAGCGGAGGCACGTTGGGGGGATGGGCTGCCGGTGTTCAACCCAGGAGACTGGCTTCCGGCCTGGGCCGTCCGATCACCGCCGGATCGGACTTTGTCCTCCAGGTGCATTACCACCCCACCGGCCAGGCCGAACAGGATCGTTCCCGGGTCGGAATCTACTTCCTTCCCGACCGGTCACAGTCGGTGGGTTCAGCTGCGGCGGAGATCACCCCGGTGGTCGAGATCTTCGTGGGCGAAATGTCGCTGGAGATTCCCGCAGGTCGGTCCGATCTTCATCACTCGGCCGAATACACTCTGCCTGTGCCGGTAACGCTCCACTCGGTCCTCCCTCACATGCACTTGCTGGGTCGGCGTTGCCGGTCCTGGGCTGTCCTGCCCAACGGGCGGCAGGTTCCGTTGGTCGCGATTGACGACTGGGATTTCAATTGGCAGGGCCAGTATCACCTGCGGAAACCGCTGAAACTGCCGGCCGGGGCACGGCTGGTTCACGAGGCCTGGTACGACAACAGTTCGGGCAACCCGTTCAACCCGCACTCTCCACCCCGGCGGGTCATCTGGGGTGAAGGGACCAGCGCGGAGATGGGGCTGCTGCTGCTGGATGTGACAGCCGATTCGGCAGCCGACCGGAAGAAATTGATCCGGCACAACTGGTCGCATTTCGTCGAGCAGTACCGTCGGTTGAGCGGAAACCGCTAGTCGATGGCGCTATCCGCCGCCGCTTTCGCCGGTTTCCGTCGGAACCGTCACGGACTCCTGTGACGACGATTTGCCGACGGCCTGCTCAAGGGCTTTGATGATGCGGCCGGGGCCGAAAACCCCGTCCAGGACGATCGGCTTGTCCGGTTGTCCGGCGGGGTAGATGGCATAGAACGGAATCGCCTTGGCACGGTTGCCAAGCTTGACCAACAACGCATCGATCTCTGGGGAGTCCTTCGTCTTGTCGGCCTTCAGGGCCACGATCTTGTGGTCGGTGATGAACTTGCGGGTGACATCGGCATCCAAGGCGACCGCCTCGTTGATCTTGCAGGTGATTCACCAGTCGGCCGTGAAGTCGATCAACACCGTTTGCTTGTCCTCGAGGTGCTGGGCGAGAACGTCGCCCGAGTAGGGCCTCCAGAATCCATCGTCGGGGTGGTAGAACCATCCGAAGGAGACCAGGCCCAGCAGGCCACCGAAGGCGGCCGCCTGGCCCCAGGCCATCATCCGCCTGGCCCGTGGCTGGGTCAGCGGCACACGGCCGATCCACCAGAAGGCGGCCCAGAGTGAGAACAGGAACAGCAAGGTCGGCACCACGATGTCGGGGTCGACTCCGGAGAGCACGTACATCGGGTAGATCACCGTGCCCAGCAGCACGAAGCCCATCACCTGCTTGAACGTCTCCATCCACATGCCCGGCTTGGGCAGGAACCCGATCAGCTTGGGGAACGCTCCGATCAGCAGATAGGGAAACGCCATTCCCAGTCCCACGCTCATCAACACCAGGTAGGTGACTCCGATCGACTGGCTCACTGCCCAGCTCATCGCCGGCACCAGCAGCGGTCCGGTGCAGGGGGTGGCCAGGATGGTGGTCAGGATTCCCTTGGCAAACGCGGCGCCCAGGCCTTCCCGGCCGGAGGTGTCACCGGAACCGCCGAAGCCGGGAATCGGGATTTCCCAGACTCCCAGGAAACTCAGTGCGAAGACAAAGACGATCGTCGCCATGACGATGTTGAACGGGGCACTGGTGAACTGCGATCCCCAGCCGGCTCCGACCACGCCGACCAGGGTGGCCAGCACCGCGAAGACACTCATCAGGCCCAG
>DLVV01000080.1:54247-62987 GCA_003445035.1 Planctomycetaceae bacterium
GAGAACGCAAGATTGAGCATGAAGCCGCGGGTTCGGTCTTCACCAGCCTGCGTCACAAACGACATGATTTTCAGGCCGATCACCGGCAGCACGCAGGGCATGAAATTGAGAATGAAGCCGGCGAGAAGCGCGATGCCGACCTGGGTCAGCAGCGTGCTCAGGCTGGCCGGTGCCGCCGACGGTGTCTCTTGCGGGTCGGTCTCGGTGGACACCATCTTCCGTTGCCCGGCGTCGGGATTCTTGTCGGTTTCGCTGACATCTCCCAGAACGAACGAAGCCCGCCCCTTCAGGCAGCCCTTCTCATCGCAGTACTGGTACAGCACGCGGCCTCGTACGCCGTAGCCGGTATCGGTCGCGGAATCGGTCACGCGGAAGGTCTTGCTCCAGGTGACCGTGCCGTGGAAGAGCCGTTGCTCGACGTTGCCGGTAGGAAGCTCGACCGTCTTCTTCTCGAACGGCTTGTTTTCCTTGAACCCGTCTCCGACAGCCTCGAGGCCACGCAGCCCCGGGAGCGATATCCGGGTGGGCAGGCCTCCGTTGTTCTTGTCCTGGCTGAGCGCGAAGATGTGGAATCTGTCTTCGAGAGTTGCCGAGAGCGACAGCGTCACCGTGTCGCCGGGCCTGGCGTACCCGGGTGACAACTCCATGTGCCACGACACCGGCGTCGGTGTCTTCTGGCCGCCAGCCTTGGTGGTCGGGGTGAAGTCGCGGGTGAAGGGGAATTCCGGGCCATCACCGAGGGTGATTTCGATCGGGAACTCTTCCGGCGGCAAGCAGCCGGTGGCGTTGCACATGCTCAGCGTGATCGCACCGTTGATCGCAGCGTCGCCGTCACCCCGCTTGAATGCCTGCCGCCACACCGCTCGTCCAATGTGCTTCTCCTGGCGAAAATCCATCTCGCCGATCTTGGTGACCTCGATCTTCGGTGGGTGGTCGGGCCGGGGGGCCTTGTCGAGTGTTTCGAGTCCGGTGTGTTCGGAGATCTTGATGATCGTCGAGTTGGGGTCGTCGCCGATCGAGTAGGTGTAGTAGCCCTCGGGGACGATGACCTCGATCGTCAGCGTCACCCGTTCTCCCGGCTTGGCGGTGGCCGGGTGCAGTGACGTGGCGATCTTCGGTGTCGCCGCCACCGTGTCCGGACCGTCGCCCAGGTTGCCGAAGGGCTGGAACAGATCGGGCTGGTCCTGGGCCACCGCCGGGGCGGCCATCACCAAAACAGCGATCCAGGTCAAACACCTTCTCATCGTGTCACGTTCTTTCGTTTGCCGCACACGTCCGGGGGGCCGCCCTCTTCCGGACGCATCTTAGTTCATCCGAATCGACGCTGGCAATTGGCCAATGGCACCGCTCGTGGCACACTGTCGGTAAGACGTCATCCCGGTCCTGAAGAATTCGCCGTGTTCCGACTCGCTTTCTTTCTCTGTTGGCTGCCCGCGGTGTTGCCGGCCGCCGAGCCGCGTAAGGTCACCGTGGAAGCCTCGTTGCCGTTCGGGCAGGCGCCGGTTGATTATCTCGGGGAAACCACTGCCGATCCCATAGCCCGTCTTGACCGCCGGCTGGTTGACGGCGAGGCGACGCTCAAACCGGTGCCCGGTCGCGGTTACCTCGATGCGGTTCTGCGTCTTCTGCGAGTGCCCGTTTCCTCTCAACTGCTGGTCTACTCCAAGACGGCCGTCAACCAGCGTCTGGTCACCCCGAAAACGCCCAGGGCGATCTATTTCAACGACGCGGTCTCGGTGGCCTGGGTTCCGGGAACCGCCGAACTGGAACTGGCGGCCGTCGATCCGGTCAAAGGCGCGATGTTCTACGTCTTGAAACAGCCCGAAGCGTCCGCCGGTGGGGCGCCGCGGTTCCACCGCAAGCGGAGTTGCCTGGCCTGCCATATTGGTCGCACCACGCTGTCGGTTCCCGGCGGCATCGTGCGATCGTTCCTGGTCGAATCAACGGGCAAGCCGCTCGAGGGTTACTCGCGGGTGACCGGAACCACTCGGATCACCAATCGCTGGGGCGGCTGGTACGTCACCGGGAGGCTGGGCTCGTCGATCCACATGGGCAACCTGGTCAACAGGGATGAGAACCGACGTCACCGCCACGATGCGTCGTTCCGCGCCAGCCTGGATCGTCTGGATGCCCTGGTCGATCTCAAGACCTATCTCTCGCCTCACAGTGACGTGGTCGCCCACCTGGTTCTCGACCATCAGTTGCACGGTCAGAACCTGATCACTCGCGTGTCCTACGAGCACAGGTTGGGCAGGCGGTCCGATGCCGAGGACCGGTTGCTGCGGTATCTGCTGTTGGCCGAGGAGCCTCGGTGGGAGGGGGAGATTGCCGGCACGAGCGGATTCGCCAAGTGGTTCCAGGAGCAGGGGCCACGGGCCGGCGACGGTCGGTCACTGCGGCAACTGGACCTTTCCGGTCACCTGTTCCGCTATCGCCTGAGCCCCCTGGTCTATTCACCGCAGTTGGCGGTGATGCCTGACGCGCCGCGCAAGCGGCTGGGCCGTCGGTTCCGCGCGGTACTGGAGGGCCGCCCGGCCGGTGGTCTCGAGAAGTTGCTCAGCGATCGGCAACGGGCCGACCTGCGTGACATCCTGGAAGCCACGCGAGAAGATTTGCCAACCGAGTGGCGAGTGGGTCCGAGACGTCGAGGAGTGGAATGATGGAGATCGTCAACGGCTGGCGTGCCTGGTCTGTGTTTGGAATGGTGTGGCTGGTTGCATCGTGCCCGGCAGACGCTTTCCAGGACTCGACTCCACCGACCACCGGGGTCCGCGTGCCCGACGGGTTTCGGGTCACGATGTATGCCGACGACGACCTGGCAAGCAACATCTACTCGATGACCATCGACGCGGCTGGCCGCGTGGTTGTTGCCGGTCCCCGGTACGTTCGGATTCTTCACGATCGGGACGGGGACGGTCGGGCCGAGTCGTTCACGGCGTTTTCGGATCGCCCGGCTGGTGGTGCCCAGGGAATGTTCTTCGACGGCTCCGATCTGTTGGCGACCGGGGACGGAGCGATGTGGCGGTTGCGGGATGCCGATGGGAACGGCCGGGCTGACGGTCCGCCGGAGCGGATTCTGAAGATCCGTGCCGGTGGAGAACACGACGCACACGCGATCCGCCGCGGGCCCGATGGCTGGTTCTATCTGTTGGCCGGAAACGGCGCTGGGGTGAACGCCTCCTACGCGTCGCTGGGTTCCTCGCCCATCCGGACACCATCGGCCGGGACATTGTTGAGACTGCCGCCGTCGATGACCGGCAGCGAGATCCTGGTTGACGGGTTCCGCAACGCCTACGACTTTGCCTTCGACCCGGCCGGTGACATCTTTGTCTACGACAGCGACGGGGAGCGTGATGTGTCCCTGCCGTGGTACCGGCCGACCAGGGTGTTTCATGCCTTGCCGGCACATGGCACCGGCTGGTTGTCGCGGAGCTGGAAACGGCCGGGTTATTTTCTGGACATGCCACCGGTGGTGGGCGCTTTCGGACGGGGATCGCCGACCGGGGTGGCCTGTTACCGTCACACCTCTTTCCCCAGGGAATTTCGTGGGGCGGTCTTTGCCTGTGACTGGACCTTCGGTCGGGTGATGGCGTTGACGCCGCCTGGCGCGAGCGGACCTGGCCTGGAGAAGCCGGTCGAGTTCATGACCGGGCGGGGGCACTTCGGGTTTGCACCGACGGACATTGCCGTGGCTCCTGACGGTGCGCTCTTCGTGTCGGTGGGAGGGCGAGGGACCCGCGGCAGCGTGTTCCGAATCACCCATCCGGCAACGATCACCGGTTCAACCGTTCGTCGCCGGTCACCGATCCGCCGCTGCCTGAACACACCCCAGCCACTGGCCAGCTGGTCCCGTCGACGCTGGATGCCGTTGGCTCGCAAGCTGGGAGCGGCTGCGTTCCACAAGGCGGTTGCCGACCCGGATTTCTCGCCGGCCGAGCGAGCGCGGGCTGTGGAGATCCTGGTCGACCCGTTTGGGGGACCCGATTTTGATCGACTGGGCGAGGTCGATGCGGGCTGGCCCGCGGTTGTGCGGGCCCGGTTGGCGTGGGCCGTGGGGCGGGCGGAACCCGGTCAGCCGGACGCGAAGCGGCTTGGCATCTTCCTGCAAGACGCCGACCCCGGAGTGGGACGAGCGGCCTGCGAGGCGGTGTTGGGGGTCTCGGGCAAGTGGGACTGGTCGGTGGTTGAACCGGGCCTGTTGGTCCAGTTGAACAGTTCCGATCGCCGGACCCGCCAGGTCGCTGCCACGGCGGTGGCACGAATGCCCAAAGACGCCTGGCGACGGATCCGGGCCAAGGTGAAACGACTGCCGGCCCGTGCCCGGATTGCCGCCGCGGTGGGCGGACGGGCGCACGTCAAGGGCGTGGACCGGGACGGATTGGCGGTGGCGTTGGAGGTACTGGCCGCCGACACATCGGCGGAGGTTTCTCTGAGCCTCAAACGCGATGCGGCCAGGTTGGGTCAACTGGCCCTGGGTGACGTCGGCCCCAGCCGAGGGCGGGCGGCGGTTTTTGACGGATACGGGGCCGTGTTGTCTCCGGAGATGCTGAGCCCGGTGGCCGGGGAAGTGGGCCGGGTGATCGAGACGGTGTTCCCAACCGGAAACCGGGAACTGGATGACGAACTCGCCCGGCTGGCAGCCATGGTTTCGGCGGCCGAGCCCCGGTTGCTGGAGAAATTCCTGGCCCGGCTCGACATCCAGTCCCATCCCGTGTCGGATCTGCATTTCCTGGTCACCGCGGCACGGATTCCGTTGGCCCGAAACGAGGTCCAACGCAAGCGGACGGCTCGGGCGCTGGTGGGCCTGCAGGCCAAGATCGACCGGAAGGGATTGAACCAGGACAGCAACTGGGACGATCGGGTGGGCGAGTTGTACGCGGCGTTGTGTGGACACGACGCCCAACTGCCTCGCGCGGTGCTGGATACACCGGGATTCGGCCTGCCGTCGCACGTGTTGTTTCTCGGGAGAATCGCCCAGGCCGACCGACCCCGGGCCCGGGCCGCATTCGTGGCGGCGATCGGAAAGGCCGGTGAAGACTATCCCTGGAGCGGGGAGGTGGTGAGATTGCTGGGCCAGTCGGATGATCCGGCCGTCCGCGCACTGGTCCGCGGGGCTTACGAGCGAGTGGGTGTTCGTGGATCGGTGGTGCTGGAGTTGGCCAGGAGGGCCGAACCGGTTGACCGAAAGCGATTTGTCGAAGGCCTGGCGTCCTCGTCGCTGGAGGTGGTCGGAGCCTGCCTGGAGGCCTTGCGAAAGTTGCCCGGGGGGACGGCCGCGGGTGAACAGTTGGCTTTGCTGGGGGCGGTGCGTCGGTTGGGGACGGCGGCCACCGAGCAGGGGCTGCGATCACGCGCGGTGGCGCTGCTGAGGCGCAACACCGGCCGTCGGTTCGGCTTCGTGTCCGGTAAGAAGGGGCGTGTGGCTCAACCCAGGGCGGTGGCCGCCTGGACGGCGTTCCTGGAGACGGCCTATCCGGAGGAGACCCGGCGTCGGCTGGGGGGGGCCGCGGCGGCCAGCCTGGAGGGATTGAAGAAGCGGCTGGCCGGCGTGGACTGGGACAGCGGCGACGCGTCGCGAGGGAAGGCGGTGTTTGCCAAGAGGGGCTGCGTGCAGTGTCACCAGGGACGACGTGCGCTGGGGCCCGACCTGGCCGGATCGGCTGGCCGGTTTTCCCGGGCGGACCTGTTCACCGCCATCGTGTTGCCCAACCGGGATGTTTCGCCCCGGTACCAGACGACCGTTGTCCAGACCGACGACGGTCGGGTCTACAACGGGTTGATTGTCTACCAGTCGGTTGACGGGCTGACCTTGCGGACCGGTACGAACCAGACGATTCGCCTGGAACGAGAAGAGATCGAGTACCAGGCGCGTCGGCCCGAGTCGCTGATGGCGGCCGGGTTGTTGAAGGGGCTGGATGACGGCGGGTACGCCGACCTGTACGCGTATTTGAAGACACTCCGTAAGTAGGTGGCTTCACCCGGTATTGCCGTCTGGGGATTGTGGCTTAACAATAAACAGTGTCCGGACCATGGAGTGTTGTGATGCCACAGGCGATTGCTGATCCCGAGGAACTGAAGCGTTTTGCCAGCTTGTTGAAGCAGTTCAACACCGACCTCGTCGATCGCACCAACGCGATGGCCAGCCAGTTGGAGTCGTTGAGCGTGACGTGGCGGGACCAGGAGAACAAGAAATTTGTCGAGCAGTTCACCGAGCAACTCAAGGGAATCAATCGGCTGGTCGAGGTCAACGACGCGTACATCCCGTTCCTGGTCCGCAAGGCGGCTCGGCTCGAGGAGTACCTGCAGCAGCGGTGAGCAACGGCGATGGGGTTGGGTCGTGCCATCGCGGGCCAGGTGCGGCAGTCCGATGATCAGTAAGACGATGTGGGGAGAGAGGCTCAGATGAACGCTCCGGCCAACGTGCACTCGGTCGAAGCCGTGCGTGATTTCCGCGGCAGCCTGCAGCGGTTTGGCGAACAGGCCACCGATTGCCTCGACTCGCTTCACGCTCAGGTCCATCGGATGATCGATTGGCTCGAGCACGATCGCCCCGCCTACTGGCAACAGCAGGTCCGCCGGAGCTTCGACCGGGTGGCTGAGGCACGGCAGAGCCTGCAGCGGTGCCAGATGCAGGGCGTGGGGGATCACCGGCCGTCGTGTACCGAGGAGAAACAGGTCCTGTCCCGCGCCAAGGCTCGACTCGAATACTCGCAGCGCAAGCTGGAAGCTGTCAGTCGCTGCCAACGTGTTGTCGAGGAGGAGGCCAACCAGTTCCGTGGCCGCTGCGGGCAACTCGACAACCTGCTGCAACGTGATGTCCCGCGGATGACTGGTTTGCTGGACCGGATACTCATCTCGCTGGAGGAGTACGTGGCCATTTCGGCCCCCGAACCCCCTCCACCGGTGGTTTCCGACGGCCCGGCCCCAAGCGAGGGAGGTGCCGGATGAAGATCGTCGACCTGCACACGGGAGCGGCCCAACTGACCGATGCCCTGAACCAACTCGAAGTGGCGTGGGAACGTACCACGGTGTCGTGGAACGACGAGTCCCGCCGACATTTTGAAGCCGAACACCTCGCACCGATCACCCCGACCATCCGCATGACGCTCGACGCGGTCAACCGCCTGGCCGAGGTGCTGGGGCGAGTCGAACGCGAGTGCCTGGACGAAGACCGTTAGTGTCCTGCGAGACGAGATGACCGATTCGCCCGACTTCACCGACAACGACCCCGCCGACGGATTTTCCGAACGGCTCGAGCACTCGCGGCAGCGCGAGCTGGTCCAGGGGTTGTTGCAGGCGGTGGCCGATCGGGTGCGTGCCGAGGAGACCCTGGCGGATGACCAGGCGGGGCGGAGCGAGATCGAGGACCGGGGCTACGAGGACGCCTGCCGGGCGCTCGAGCAGAAACGCGATGACGCCCGGGCCACGATCATCCGCCAGTACGACCTGGTTCGCGACGAGACCCTCTCGCAGATCGACGCCGAGATCTCGGCGACCCAGATCGAGTACGACGATCGGGTGGCGGAACTGCAGCGGAAGTCAGAAGGTGACCAGGAGCGGATCGAGAAGGAGCGGGAAGAGGCTCGCTGGATGGTCCAGGCCGTGCTCGACGACACCGCCGAAGACAGTCCCAAGCACAAGTTCGAGACCTACAAGGCGAGCCTGAAGGTCAGCCGTGTACGGAGGTTGGCCGACTGGGAGGACCTGGCCGGCCGCGTGGAAGCGGTGGCCGGTCAACTGGCCGGATGGCGAATGCCCCAGTCGCCCTCCACCAGCCA
This sequence comes from Planctomycetaceae bacterium, assembly GCA_003445035.1. Lineage (GTDB taxonomy): Bacteria > Planctomycetota > Planctomycetia > Planctomycetales > Planctomycetaceae > UBA8437. The sequence continues at coordinate 62,026 of DLVV01000080.1, forward strand.
GGGCAAACGACCGCCGGCGGACACCGATGACTGCCTGGAGCACTTCGTCGAATGCGTCGACGAGGCCAACCACGACATCGACGCGATTGGCCGCCAGTGGCTGCCCCGGGTGTTCGGCGGAGTGTTTCCACTGGTGTTGTGGGGACTTTTGAGCTCTCTGGTCGCCGTGCCGTTGATCGTCCTGGACGTGCCCGGGAAACTGAAACTGGTTCGGGACGCCAACTCGCTGGGCCCTTCAGTCGGCATTTCGATCGGGGCGTCACTGGTTGCTGCGATGATGGTGATGGGACTGGTGTTACTGGTCGCCCGGATCCGATGTCGGCGGTTGTGGGAGAGGTTGGGAGAGCACTCCGCCGACGCCCGCCGTGCTCGGCAACATTGGTTGCAGGCGTCGCAACAGGAATTCGGCCGCCGCAAGGACGAGTTCACCGACTGGTACCACGTGATCGTCGAGGAGCGAGAGAACGCGATTGGACGGATCGAGGAGATTCAGTCGGGACGTGCCGAGGAGATCGCGAATCGGCACAAGGCCGAATTGGCCGACGCTCACCAACGGTTTCCCGAGACACTCAAGCAGTTGGCCGGCCGGCGGCAGCAGCAGGATGTCGATTGCGAGGCCGAACGATCCGAGCAGCTTGAGAAGATCGAACAGGAATATCGAGCGGGACGGGAGACGTTGGACCGGGAACACACCCAACGGGTGGCCAGCGAACGCGAACGTTTCCAGCGGGCATTTTCGGAGTTGAAGCAGAACTGGGAGAACGCCTGCGGAATGTTCGACACCGCCACCGGGGACATGGTCGCCCGCTGTGACGAGTTGTTTCCGGCGTGGTTGGACCTGGCCAACGGTGGCTACAGTCCTCCGGAGCGGGTTCCGCCGGCCGTGCGGCTGGGCACGTTCGACGTCGATCTCTCGAAAGTTCCCGGAGGGGTCCCGGTCAACGAGCAACTGCAGACGGTTC
>DLVV01000080.1:63309-66120 GCA_003445035.1 Planctomycetaceae bacterium
CAAGAACATGCCGATGCCGGCGATCCTGCCGTTCCCCGAGCGGGCCAGCGTGCTGCTGGAGGCCGACAGGGAGGGCCGCGACGCGGCCGTGGCAGCCCTGCAGACGTCGATGCTGAGGATGTTGACGGGGTTGCCGCCGGGCAAGCTGAGACTGACGATCATCGACCCCGTCGGACTGGGCGACAATTTCTCGGCCTTCATGCACCTGGCCGACTTCGACGAACTGCTTGTTTCGGGGCGGATCTGGACCGAGTCGGCTCATATCGACCGCCAGTTGGCCAATCTTACCGAGCACATGGAGAACGTGTTCCAGACCTACCTGCGGAACCAGTTCGAGACGATCGAGGAGTACAACGAGTACGCCGGTGAGGTGGCCGAGCCGTACCAGGTGCTGGTGGTGGCCAACTTCCCGGTCAATTTCAGCGACACCGCCGTTCGCCGGCTGGTCAGCATCGCCTCCAGTGGGGCTCGTTGCGGGGTCTACACCCTGGTCAGTGTCGACAGCCGTCAGCAACTGCCTCACAACTTCGACCTCGAAGATCTCCGCCAGCATGCCAACTGCCTGGCCTGGGGCGGCGACCGGTTTGCCTGGCAGGACCAGCAGTTGGGCTGGCTGCCGTTGTCCATCGAGCCACCTCCCGAACCTGCGGAGTTCGTCGAGATCGTCCGGGCCGTGGGCGAGCAGGCTCGTGACACGCGACGCGTGGAGGTGTCGTTCGACCGCATCGCTCCTGCTCCCGAGGAGTACTGGGGACGGGACAGCCGTCACAGTCTCGATGTGCCGTTGGGTCGGGCCGGGGCCACCAAGCTGCAGGACCTGCACCTGGGCAGCGGGACGTCTCAACACGTCCTGATCGCCGGCAAGACCGGGTCGGGCAAGTCGAGTTTCCTGCACACGCTGATCACCAATGTCTCGCTGTACTACGCTCCCGACCAGGTCGAGTTCTACCTGATCGATTTCAAGAAGGGGGTCGAGTTCAAGACCTACGTCACCAATCGGTTGCCTCACGCAAGGGTGGTGGCGATCGAGAGCGATCGGGAGTTCGGCCTGAGCGTGCTGGAGCGGCTCGACGCGATGCTGGCCGAGCGAGGTGACCTGTTCCGCAAGCACGAGGTACAGGATGTGGCCGGGTTCCGCGATGCCGTGCCCGATGAGCCACTGCCGCGGGTGCTGTTGATCATCGACGAATTCCAGGAGTTCTTCGTCGAGGACGACCGGGTGCACCAGCAGGCGTCGTTGCTGCTGGACCGACTGGTCCGGCAGGGGCGGGCCTTTGGCATCCACGTGCTGCTCGGCTCGCAGACGCTCGGTGGAGCCTACTCCCTGGCCCGCAGCACGCTGGGGCAGGTGGCCGTGCGGGTGGCACTGCAGTGCAGCGAATCGGATGCGCACCTGATTCTCAGCGAGGACAACACGGCGGCACGGTTGCTGACACGGCCGGGTGAGGCAATCTACAACGATGCCAACGGGCTGCTGGAGGGCAACCACCCGTTCCAGATCGCGTGGCTGGGAGACGAGACTCGCGATCAGCGACTGGTTGCGGTGCGAGAGAAGGCCGACGCAGAGGGCCACAACAACGGCGAGATGCTGGTCTTCGAGGGAAATGTGTCAGCCGACGTGACGTCGAGTCGTCCGTTGGCCGAGTGCCTGTCGGCTGTTCCCCTGGAAAAATCGGTGCCCTCGCCGTTGGCGTGGATGGGCGAGGCGGTTCAGATCAAGTCGGCCCCGGCCGTGCGGTTTCGCCGGCAAAGCGGCACCAACCTTGTCGTTGTCGGTCAACACCCCGAACAGGCGCTGGGGGTACTCGAGGCGATCACGCTCTCGCTGGCCGCCCAGCATCCGCCCGATGCCGGATGCCAAATTGTCGTCTGCGACGGCAGTGCGGCCGATGAACCCGGTGGCGAGCAGTGGCAGCGACTGGCCGAACTGTTGCCTCACCAGGTCGAGGTGGTCAGGCCGCGGAAGGTCGCCGAGACGTTGGCTGCGGTGGCCGCGGAAGTCGCGAGGAGGGACAGCCAGGACGATGAGACCGCCGCGCCGGTCTACCTGGTCATCCACCACCTGGGCCGCTTCCGTGATCTCCGGCCCGGCGAGGATGAATTCGGGTTCGGTTCGAGCTTCGGAGGGCTTGATGCCGAGAAGACCGTCAGCGCCAGCCAGCAACTGGTCTCGATACTTCGCGATGGCCCCGCGCTGGGAATCCACACGCTGTGCTGGTGCGACACTTACAACAACCTGAACCGCTGGCTCAATTCCCAGACGTTGCGCGAGTTCGAGATCCGCGTGGCGTTCCAGATGAACGCGTCGGATTCGAGCAACCTGATCGATTCGGCCATCGCCAGTCGCCTGGGGGATCACCGGGCCCTGTTGTACCTGGGTGAGCAGGGGACGCTTGAGAAATTCCGGCCGTTTGCGCCGCCGCCGGAGGAGTGGCTGGAGGAGATCACCGGTCGTCTGCGAGCCGGTGCGACGGCCTAGGGCCGTCGCCCTTAAACGCTTCTTGTGACCCTGCTGTGAGGCGGGTACGATCGGGGTTTCACCTCTGTTGTGTGGCCGCACCGACGTGCCGGTCAGTCGCGAGGTGATCAGAGGCCGTTGCCCGACACCCGCTCTGCAGGAGAGGTCCGATGCCGGCTCCGATCGAAGTTCACTGCCCCGAATGCCAGGCCACGTTGAAGCTGAAGAACCGGGATGCTGAGGGGCGGAAGGTGCCCTGCCCGAAGTGCAAAACGCCCTTCGTGATCACGATTCCCGATGACGACGAAGTCCTCGACGATTTCGATGATTTCGACGATTTCGACGAGGGGGAC
>DLVV01000457.1:0-3037 GCA_003445035.1 Planctomycetaceae bacterium
GTCGGGACTGAAACTCACGCTGAGAACCTGTCCTGAGTGCCCCTTGAGCGTGAGAGTCTCGTGGCCTTCGAGAGTTTTCTTTGCAGGGACTTTCCGCTCGCAACCACACCCAGCAATTCCAACCAGCAGCACCGCCAGCAAAACTCGCATCACGTCTCCCCACCCCCGGCGTTCAATCGCCGTCGCTGGTCCTCGGAATTGGCACCTGGCTGGAGCCTGCAAGGTACACAAGCAAATCCCGCACCTGCTCGTCGGTGAAGGTGCGTAGCATGCCCTCGGGCATCATTGAGATGTTTGATGTCCGGATGGTCTCGACATCCTTCATCGAGAGCCGAATGCGTGCGTCCTGTGTCCGGAAAACCACATCCCTGTCTGTCTGCCGCACGACGAATCCGCTAAACAATCGGCCGTCCTCGGTGACCAGTGTCGTCAGCCGATAGGCCGGATCTATCTGGGCACTGGGATCAATCAGGTTGCTCAGAACGTAATCGACCTTCTTACGGCCCGAACCGGTCAGGTCCGGTGCGATTGTCCCCCCCTCACCGAACAGCCGGTGGCATTTGACGCAGGTCTTTTGAAACACGAGCCGTCCTGCTCTCGCATCGCCGCGGCTGAGATTCTCGGGTGTCATCAGCTTCAGGAGTCGCGCAAGTTCCTCGGACTTCTGAATCTTGACGGTATCGTCGGCCCACAATTTCAGAACGCGTGATTTCAGCTTCTGATCATCAAACGTTCGCAACTGTTGCAGCGCGAACGCAGAAACATCTCTGCGGTCGACGCGTCCGGCTTCCATCGCAGTCAGCAGCGATTCGGCAAAACCAAGTCGAGTCGTCAGCACGCCGATCGCGTCCTGCTTTTCGGCGGTACTGAATTTGGAGTAGTTGCCCAACAGGACATCGGAAGTTGATTCATTGTTTCGAATGGCAAGGGCCCGAATCGCTTCGTTTTGTAGTGTCGAACTCCCCGCGGTCAGGCCGTGCAGCATTTCGATGGAGGCTCCGTCGCTCACTTGCAGCAGCGCCTGCAGAGCTTCGCGGCGGGCTTTGTCCGAAACAGAATTGTCGAGAACCGTTTTCCGCAGTCGATTGATGGCCTGCTGATCGCCGAAGATCGTGGCCAGTCGAACGGCAACCGATCGCAACGACGGATCTGCGGCCGATGACACTTGCCTGTAAAGTCCCGGCCACGCTTTTGGCGCCGACTGAGTCCCGCGTCCATCCAGCGCATCCAGCATTCCCTGCAACATGTCACGACGCACAATCTGGTCCGACTGGGGCATCACAGCATTCACGACCTTCGCGATCGGTGGCTCCGTCGTGTCGATCGCACGTCGCACGATCAGATTTCGGAGCACCGAGAGCCTGGACTGCGTCGCCAGTTTGAGCGCCGCCTCGGTGTCGCGTGATACGAGCGGCTCAATCCCATACCAGATCATGAGCGGAATGTACGGGTCCGTGTCGTCTTCGGCATGCTGTGCGAGTCCAGATGCAATGGCCCACCGGCTTTCCGGTTCGACTCGCTGCAGCGCGCTGGCAAGGGCGAGCCTCACTTTTGGTGACGGTTCAGCACGAGCGAGCTTTGCGAGTTGCGAGAGAGTTTGAGTTTTGGCCTGCGGTTTCTGCCGGTCGACCAGAAAGTGGACGGCCCACCGGCGGACATGCTGACTTTTGTGCTTCAGCAAACCGACCAGTTCCGATTCGTCGAATGCGCCAACGATGGCGAGTGTCCACAGCGCCCGCAGGCGGTTCGGTTCATCCCGCGTGGCCTGGAACACTTTCCGGAGACGGGCAATCGCTTTCGAGACATCGTGCCCGCGAATCGCACGCTCGTGCAGAATGCGTCGCGCATGCCGAGAGAACCATTCATTGCGGTGCAGATGCAGTTCGGCCAGTTCGGCTGCTGTCCGTTTCTGCAAATCGGTGGTGGTTCCTTTCGGCCTGCCGTAGACAACTTTGTAGATCCGGCCGCTCGTGCGGTGGCTGCCGTCGGAGTCGTGACATTCGCCGAAGTCGTGCCAGTCAGAAACATAAACGCCGCCATCCGGCCCGTACTTGATCGACATCCCCCGAAACCACGGATCGTTGCCGAACAGGAAGTCGTCTCCGTGCACGCCGACGTAGGTCGAAGCGTTGGGAACAAGCCGGTCGTTGTTCACTCGGTTGCCGTGCATGTTGTTGGTGAAGAACGTGCCGCGGTACTTATCGGGCCAGTTATCGCCGAGGTAGATCATGCCACCGCAATGTGCATGGCCGCCGCCGGCCACGGAATGGTGACCGTTACCGGATCGCGCCTCGTGCCAAGCTCCGCCACCCCAGTGAAGGTGGTCCGTGATGGACTGAATCCGACGGTAAACATACGGATTGTCCTGTTCCGTGACCCGCCGTTCGCAGTACATCCCGTGCACGATGTGCCAGAGGTGCGCTGTGACGGTGTTGGTCGTGATCAGATCGCCGAATTCATTGAAGTCCGCTCCCCACGGATTCACCATCCCGTCGGCGACTCTCTCGAAGGTGTGATCGACCGGATGAAACCGCCAAATCCCGCGACTCATCTCGAATCGCTGTTCCCTGGGTGTCCCTGGTCTTCCAATGTGTGACAGATCGTCAACACCGAGGGCTCCATACAGCCAGCCGTCGGGTCCCCAGTGAAAGTTGTTGAGGACGTTGTTGGTGGAAACCCGGAATCCATCGAGCATCACAATGGGTTCAGAATCCGGAACATCGTCGCCGTCTCGATCGGGAATGAACGAGAGTTCCGGCGTGTTGCCGATCCACACTCCGCCGTGGCCGACCGCCATGCCCGTCAGATACCGCCCCTTGTCCCAGAAGACCTTTCGTTTGTCGAACCGCCCGTCGTTATCCGTGTCTTCGAGGATCAGTATTCGATCGGTCACCCCGTCTTTCTTCCAGACAGGATGCGAATAGTTCTCGATGACCCAGATTCGGCCACGATCGTCAAAGTCGAACGCGATCGGGCGCCGCAGATCAGGTTCGCCAGCGAACAACGTCACATGAAACCCGTCGGGCACGGTGATGCG
>DLVV01000457.1:3426-3560 GCA_003445035.1 Planctomycetaceae bacterium
TCATCCGCATGCACTGCCAACCCACACAGCCACGCGAGCGTAAACGTCGTTACAAACCGCATCCGTCGTCCCTCCATTGAATGGCAGTTCCTTCACGTTGAAAAAATCGCAATCGAATCGTCGACGCCGAATCG
>DLVV01000257.1:0-815 GCA_003445035.1 Planctomycetaceae bacterium
GTGCGATGTGGTGAGCCCTTTCGAGATAAGCCTTTTTCCCACTGACCTTGAGGTCGTTGATCCAGACCTCAATGTCGTCGGCGAACACCTTGTCCAGGAACTTCCTGTCGTCGTCGGCGAAGGCCTTGAGGAATGCGCGAGTCTTTTCTGACAGCGGGTCCCGTGTCTGAAGGTGCGAACGGCCTTCGGCCTGCGGCATGGCCCACGAGCGATCATGGATAATGAGCCATTTCCCATGGATCTTCTGTAACGTGACCGAGTACCGGCCTCGGGTTGGTCGCGAACTGTCAATCGCACCCGTGTTCGCCCAGATACCCGTTTCGATCACAAGTGCCGGCGACACAATCAACCGCTCGACGTCGGTGATGATGGCTTTGAGCCTCGGTTCTTCTTTGAAGCGTTTTTCGAAGCTCTTCTGCAACGACTTCCTGGTTCGATGATGGACGTTGTCCTCGTAAATGACGTCGATTCGCTCGGCATACAACGGAACGAGACGCGCTGCGTCCTTGGCATTGAACGCCTTCTCCCATTCCCGGAGCAGGACTTCCAATTCCTTGTTCACCTGGTCTTTCAGGGCAGCGTCTTGGGCGACCGCCTGGCCGGAACCTTGTGAGAAAAATGTCGTTGTTGCGGCCGCGAACAGAAGAAGTGAGAAAACGAGCCGATGCATGACACTTTATCCAATGAGTGAGACAGTAGTTGCAGGGCCGGCGTGAGCAGCCGACACGGCGTGACATCCCGCCGTTAGGAAGAATTATCAAGTCATCGTGTTTTGGTTTCAACCGGTGGCGGTTGCGGGACCCATTCCGACACAA
>DLVV01000257.1:1184-4947 GCA_003445035.1 Planctomycetaceae bacterium
ATCGGATTGGCGGGCCATCGCCCCAACGGCCGGACCGTCCCGTCGTCGCCTGTGGGAAAGTGACGATCGGCATGGCAGAATGGTTCGTTGATCGGCAGGCCGACTGCGGCCGGTCGCCAACTGGTTTTCAATCGAGTCGAGCGTTTTCGAGAGCATTCCGTAATGTCAACGATCACCCCAGTCGCCAAGAAGCTTACGAGCAATATTGAAAAGGTCATCATCGGCAAGCGGCAGGAGATCATCTTGTCGCTGGTGTCATTTTTTTGTGAGGGGCACATCCTTCTCGAGGATGTCCCGGGTGTTGCCAAGACGGTGCTGGCCCGATCACTCTCGCAGAGCGTTGGCTGCACCTTCAAGCGGGCCCAGTGCACCCCCGACCTGTTACCGACCGACATCACCGGGGCATCGATTTTCAACCCGAAGACCACCGAATTCGAGTTCCGGCCGGGTCCGATTTTCTCGAACATCCTTTTGGCCGACGAGATCAATCGGGCCACCCCACGGACACAGTCCGCCTTGCTGGAAGCCATGGCCGAGCGTCGAGTGACGGTCGATGGGACCACCTACGAACTCGAGCCGCCGTTCCTGGTGATCGCCACACAGAACCCGGTGGACCACGAAGGGACGTTTCCGTTGCCCGAGGCGCAACTGGACCGGTTCCTGGTCCGTTTGAGTTTGGGCTACCCCACGGCCGAACAGGAGGCGGAGTTGCTGGACAGGTTGCGGACCGGCCATCCGCTGGATGTGCTCGAGGCCGTGGTTTCGGTCGAAGAGGTTCGGGCTTGCCAGCAGGCGATCCGTGCCATCGACGTCGATGAAAAAGTGCGAGACTACATTGTGGAACTGGTCCACGCGACGCGAGATCACGAAGACGTCGCACTGGGAGGCAGCCCGCGGGCGTCGATCGCCCTGGTCCGAACGGCACAGGCCCTGGCGGGAATTCGTGGGCAGCAATTTGTCACCCCCGATGAGGTCAAGCGGATGTTGCGGCCCGTTCTGGGCCACCGGCTGATCCTGAAAGCCGAGAGCCGCCTGAGGAAGGTGACATACGAAGATGTCCTGGAAGAGATTGTCGACCGCGTGCCCGTTCCCGTTGTGTCCGAAGGAGGGGCAGCGTGAGGTGGGTCCTGGTTGCTGTCTTCCTGCTGCTTGCCGGTTACCTGCTGCAGCTGGAATTGCTGGTCTACGCCATGTGTTCGCTGTTGGGAGTGATCCTGGTCAGCCGCGCGTTGGCTTTTGGCTGGCTGGGCCAGGTCAGTGCCGAACGGGTCTGCAATCGAGCTCGAGTGCAGGTCGGTGAGAAGGTCGCGGTGGTGGTGACAGTGCGCAACCGGGGCTTTCTTCCCGTGCCCTGGCTGTTGCTGGAGGATTCGCTTCCACAGCACGCCTTACAACAGCGTCCTCCCCGGATAAAGATCGAAGGGAGACGCCTGAGAATCGTGTGGCTCAAGGGCCGCAGCGAACAGGTCCTGACCTATCAGCCTTCGTTCCTGATGCGTGGCTATTACCAGCTGGGTCCCCTGTTGATGGAGAGCGGCGACCTGTTCGGACTGCACCGACGTTTTCGCCTGGCAGCCGATCCCCACTTCATCCTCGTCTATCCCGGCATGATCAGTCTCGATGATTATGACGTGGCCAGCCGCCGCCCGGTCGGCGAAGTGCAGCTGACACACCGTCTCTTCGAAGATCCCACGCGGATATCCGGGGTTCGACGGTACCAGAGTGGTGATCCGATCTCTCGGATTCACTGGCGGGCTTCGGCCCGATCTGGTCAGCTGCAGAGCAAGACCTTCGATGCCTCCACCGTGGCAGGGGCCACGCTGCTGCTCGATTTTCACGAGGACGGATTTCTCGAGACGGAAAAACTGCACGCCTCTGAGCTGATGATCACCACAGTGGCGTCATTGGCTAACACGTTGCTGCAACTTGGGGAAAAGTGTGGCGTGGTCAGCAACGGCCGCGACGCAGCGGACCGCGTTCGCGCCGAGGGCTTCCGCATCGAGTTCCGAACACGGCGTGGGGCACGGACCCAGTTCGGGATGCAGGACCGTTCGGACCGACTCGAACCCGTCATGGTGCCAACACAACAGGGGGACGACCAGCTGACGATAATCCTGGAGGCACTCGCACGGCTGGAATTGACTGATGGACTTAGGGTGGCCGAACTTCTGGCCGAGGCGGCCGGCAGAATACCTCGAGATGCCACGGTGATCGCGGTGCTATGTTCCGCTTCGGAGGAGACGGCCATCGCACTGGGACAGTTGCGGCGGAGGGGATATTCGGTCCTGGTCGTGCTGGTCTGTTTTGACGACACGCGGTTCCGTGAAGCCGCGGCAAGGTTGTTGGCGCAACATCTCGCTGTCCGGAGAGTGGAAAGCGACGAGATGCTCGGGGAACTCTGTCGTCAGAGAATGGTGAGCCGGGTATGACCCGAGGCCGCCCGCGGAAACGTCGCACGCTTGCCGATTATGTCGGCACCGCGATCTCGCCTGCGCTGATTGTCGGCATGGTGCTCAGCCTGACGCTGTTCCTGTTGCAGGTGATTTACGCGGGGAAGTTTGAGGGGGGATTTCGCTGGGTCCTCGTCTGGTTCGTGATCGCCTCGGTGTTGATCTCCCGCATCTCAATCGAACAGGGGTCTCAGACGGCAAGTGCCTTCGGAACGGCACTGGGGATCGCCACGGCCATGGTGACGATGCTCTTCGCACCCGAGACAAAGTCCGGGGTCAATTCGGTCTTCATCGTCTGGGGATTGATGGTCTTGATCTGGTGGTGCTCCAGCAAGTTGACCTGGGATTGCACCTTGATCGATGACAGCCAGGATGCTTCCGGTGAGGGGCTGCTGCAAGCTGCCGGATTACACACCATTGATCCGAACGGGGTTGAAGAACCACACAACCCTGACACCGAGAGTGACACGGACACCGTCTACGCACATGTCCCGGTCTGGGAACGGGTCCTTTTCAACCGGGCAGCCCGTTCCGACAAGGCCCATTCGCCAGGGATGTGGATCGTTTACGTGTCGTTGATCGGATTGCCCGTCATGGGGGTTGGTCAGCGTTGGCTCGAGAAAGACGAACAAGAACTGGGCTTTGCCCTTTTGTTTGTGTTTGTTGCCTCGGCGATGGGGCTTCTGCTGACAACAAGCTTCCTGGGCCTGCGTCGTTATCTTCGACAGCGAAACCTCCAGATGCCTAGCAACGTCACCCGGTCGTGGCTGCTCACCGGAACGGTCCTGCTGGTAGGGATTCTCCTGGGCGCACTACTCGTCCCGCGTCCGGACGCCACCTATTCCCTCGGATCGGTCGTCGAATGGGCAACGATTGGAGATCCGCCGGATGAGAGGCTCGCGGAAGGACCAGCTCCGGATTTGGAGCTTGACCTGGATCCGCAGGATCGGCCTGGCAATCCGCTCCCGCCCAGCGATCGCCGCGCAAGGAACCGCGATCGTCGGAAAGGTAAACCACGGAAACGCGGGCCACAGCAGGACGCAATTCCGAAGAACCAATTTCCGGGCGATCGATTTCAGGAAAATCAGTTTTCGGACAGACGGTTCCAGGAGAACCGCTTGCCGAAGGACCGATTCCAGGAACGCCGTTCTCCGGACGACCGGTCTCAGAAGAACACCTCCCAGGGTAATGACGTTCCGGAAAACGGCTCTGACGACGCCGGCACTCAACAAAGGGACAGTCGAGAAGTCGCGGACCGGCAAAGTGACGCACGGGGAACCGACAATCGAAAAGGCGGCCGCTCCAAAGGCGGC
>DLVV01000257.1:5272-9179 GCA_003445035.1 Planctomycetaceae bacterium
AAGGCGGCGGCGGGGCATCGGGAGGTGGTGGAGGTGGTGGAGGCCCCAACGTAACACCGCCACCACCACCGCCGGCAAACCCGTTGGATTTCCTCTCCTTCGACGGTGCACCTGTTGTGCTGGTCGTCCAGGTGATCAGCAATGTCCTCTTCGGCCTGTTCGTGTTGTACATGCTGGTCAAACACGGGGGGACACTCTGGAAAGCGTTCCTGGAGTTGTGGGCGGCGTTAAAGGGACTTTTCCTGAGACGTAGGGTGAAACCGACCGAAGAGGGCCCGGAGGACATCCGCGACACTGTTCCCGGATTTTCCTCTTTCTCCAACCCGTTTTCCGATGGCACAGCCTTACGGGCCTCGCCGTCAGAACTGGTTTGCTTGACGTTCGAGGCGCTGGAGGCCTGGGCTCGAGAGGTGGGGCAAGGCCGTCTGCCGGACCAGACGCCCCGGGAATTCGCCGAGGGCCTGTCCCGATCCCACGAACAGGAGTCCGGTCCGATGCGTCGCCTGGCGAGTGACTATTCCCGTATTGCCTACGGGAACCGGCCTCCTGCCGAAGAGTGGCGCGAGGGTCTGGACCGACTGTGGTCGTGGATGATCTTGTCCCACAAGTCGCGGTAGCCAGCCCCGAGACGAAATCCGGAGTCCGCACGTGCCATAGTGGCAATCTTCGGTCCGGTTCGGCCGCGGGATATCCGACGGTCATTCGTCCGACTAGCCGGGCTGCCAATCTCTGTGATGAACCCAAAGCCGCGGTTCGCGGCGAAAAACGCCAAGGGGTAGTCGTCCGCCTGTGATCTTCAGTAGTCGCCGTCCTGTTCGTTTCCGGCTCGCGTGGCCAACGCGTGAAATCCCGCAGCGTCGATGTTACCAGAAAGAAACTTCACTCGTCCGTCCGTCGAATGCGCTTGGGATCATCCTGATCGTGACCGAAGCGTTGGCTATCAATGCCGACACGGTTGCCAGGAGCTGGTTCTGCTGAGACACCGGCAGTGGTGTGTGATGAAGCTCATCAACACCGGCACGCTCAAGCGCCGGCGCTGCTGGATCGCCGCTGTGACTTTATGGATGTGCCTGGAAATGCTGCTTCCAGCCTCTTGGCAACAAGGCTCCATGCCGGGGAGACGCCTCCTCCGGGTCCAGCAGTGGGGCGGCACGGGGCGTTCGCTACGGGTTCGTTCCGGACATCCGCGAACCACTCGTAGTGCGATACAGAAAGGCATCAGACGTCAGCAGAGACACGAGCATCGCTCTCATGCTGCCGCCGCTATCCTTGTAGGCGCGATACGCATCCTGCAGAACGGGAGCGTCGTTGAGGGTTTCGTTTCGGCCCATCCAGAATCGGAAGGCGTGGCGAACGAACACTTGTTCGGCGCGTTTGCTTGCGGCGAGCTTCTGGATCAACTCGATACCGTTGGCGACTTTACCGTCGAGAGTGGGGTCGCCGGAATCGATGATCTCGCCGGTGGTGTCAACCGGTTTGCCGAGTTCTGTTTCGCGAAACAGTCCCGCGTGGTTGTACATCTCAAAGGGCAGGCCAAGCGGGTCCATCTTTTTGTGGCACGTCCAGCAATACGCTTCCCTGGTGACCCGCATCCGCTCACGCAGCGTGTTGCGAGGTTCATCCGGCAACATCGCATCCACGGTGATCGGCACATCGGGAATGCCGCCACCCAGTAGCCGTTCACGAATCCAGCGACCTCGTAGGATGGCGTGATTATCCATGGCATCGGAGTGTGAAACGAGCCAACTGGGATGCGTGAGGATGCCGAGGCGTTGGCCTTCGGGGACCGTGGACAGGGTGCGTGCCGGTTTCATCGAACCGTTGCCGAAGCTGCGGCGACTGACTCGGGCGAAGATCTTCGGTCCAGTCAGTTTTGCGACGGAAACGCTGTGATTTATGTTGGCTCGCCTCTTCTTCTTTTTCTTTTTCTTCCCCTTCGGCGGTTTCTTTCCCGGGTTGGCTTTCAACCATGCCGCGAGTTCGGCGGCCTCCTTCTTCGCGGCAGCCACCGAGGCCTTCTTAGCAGCAGCCACCGAGGCCGCCACCTCTTTCCTGGTACGCCTCTTGCCAAAATACACATTGTCTGACCGGGTCGTGACAACCTTGTTGGTCGTCAGCAACTGCCTGAACACATCCTTGTCTTCCTGAAGAATGAGTTCGACCAGCCGGTCGGTGCTCACCGTTGCATCGAACATGGCCCGGTAGTGAGACTGCCCCCGAGTGCGTACCCCTGTATTCGCCAGGGACTTGTTGTCCTTGCAGATGTAGCCGCCCAGGTCGAAGTCGAAGTAGTCGCGAAAGAAACGCAGGATGCGTGGTTTCCGGTTACTGTCGTCGGCAAGCATTCGTTCGACTTCACGTCGGACGTCGGACCTGGTCCTCATTCGCCCTGCGACGATCGCTTTTCGCAATTGCTTGTCCGGCTTGATGTATCGCAGCGCGTGGTTGACGGCCAGGCCCAATTCCCAGTCCTGGAGCATGACGCGGCCATGGCGATCCGGTTCGCCGCTCGCGGCAAGTTCGGGTCGGAACAGCGCGTCGCGGTCAAGAAAGATGGACGACAGGCCGAGCACGGCACCGTTTTCCTTGCCCAGTTTTCCGATCGCCTGGCTGGCTATCGCCAGGTAAGCGTCCGATTCCGTCTTGCTCGGGGGGCGGAAGGTCAGCGCTTCGAAAAGATGGTCAACCGCAGCGCGCAAGTGATCGTCAGCGACATCCCCGTCCTTCATGAGGTCGTGGACCGGTGTCAGCGGACGCACGACCTTCGTGCTGTAAACAATGCTGGTCGGCAAGCCGCGAATGTCGCCTTTCATCTTGTCGGCAATCGATTTCGGATTGTCGGTGATCTGATAGGCCTGGGCGATGCTCAGCGGGCCATAGGCCATGTAACGAATGATGTCCTCAGCGACGCCCATGATCTGCGTCGCTTCGGCGCTGTTGACCGAGTAGAAGTCGGGATAGTTTTCCAACCCGTGGTTTCGTGCCGAAGACAGCACAGCGGGCACACTCTTGACCGCGGTGGCATAGGCCACTGTCCCGCCCTGCCACTTGATGATGCGATCCGTGCCAAAATAGAGCTTGAGTTCGCCGCCATGGTTGGTGGGCACGACATCACCATGGGTGCGAAGGCCCGGCTTTGCGGGGTCGAATTCCGGCTCGCTGTTGATCAATTCGTTCAGCCGCGTGATGTGTTCCTGTGGTGTCACTCGCCAGAGGCGTGCCGGAGATGATGTCGGCGCCAGCTTGATGCCATCGGGCAACGTGCCAAACAACAGGTCATGATCAACGAAGTTGGCCTTGTTCGGGTCAAGGTGCGCACGGAACCCTCCCTTGCCTCGCATGACGCGTGTCAGTTCGCCAACGATCCACTCAGAGAATTGCAGCCGATGCACGACCGTCGGCAGTTCAGCATCCCTGGGTGGCATCTCCTTCAGGGTGACCTGGGCCCACACCCTTCGCCAGATGCCGGAATTGACCTCGCTCACCGGACCCAGGTCATGGAGCGAAAGCTTGCCTGCAGGTTCTTTCAACCCATGACAGTCCACACAATGGCTGACAAGAAACAACCGGGCGAAGCTGCCGTAGTCCTTGTTGACCTTCTGCCCGGGCGTAAAAGTCTCGCCAACTGCCACGGACAGCAAGCCCAATGAGAGCATTGCGGCCAGGACGAATCTGGCCGCGATCATGCCAGCACTTCCTTGAGCGGGCCGGAACTCGCGTCGAACTTTTTGGCCAGCTTGTCGCTCATATTGAAGCGGTCACAGTCGTGGCCGGCGGCTCGCAGGAGCGTTGCGTAGAGCGCGTTGATGGGTCGCTTGCCGTCCAGTTGCGTAAAGCAGCCGGTCTTGAATGCCCCGTCGAAGTTGCCCAGGAGCATGACGGGCCAGTTGGCACCGTTGGTGTGCTG
>DLVV01000257.1:9550-10627 GCA_003445035.1 Planctomycetaceae bacterium
CGTGTGATCCATCATGGTCCCACTCCCTTCGGGCACGCTTTCCATCGCCTCGATCATTCTCACCAGCATGCGGCTGTTGTATTGCCGGATCTTGATCCAGATCGGATTGTCAGGTTGCTTCATGTGCCCGAGGTTGTGGCCCTGCTGCTCGATGCCCAGCCCTTTCCATGCGCCGAAGATCTCGCCGCGCCCTGAGCCAATCGTCAGCGTATTGGTGATTCCCGACGTGAGGGCCGAGATGCCGAGGTCCAGCAGAACATCGTGCCAGTCGGTCTCGAACTCCGGTTTGGTGTATCGCTCGTCCACCTTGGGTGCGAACTTGCGCAGGTGGTCGGCAACCGTATCGAGGCGATCCCTCAGGCCGTTGACATCCTTGAATCCCTGGACGAATTGGCCGTAACGCCTCTGGTCTGTGACCGGAAGTGAACGCCCCTTGGTGGCAGCCAGTTTCTCGATCTGGTTCAACACGTTTGACCGAGCTTCGAACTGCCGTCGGATGTTTCCCGTCGAAATGCCGCCGTAAAGCATCTGGTACAGCTGATTCGGATTGGAATGCATGAATATCGGCTGCCCGGCGCCGCTGGCCGACAAGGTCGCGATTGTGGGCTTGCTCGTCATGTTCTCAATGGAGTCCATGCCGATGCAGAGATGCGGCAGCAGTGTCTGCGGCAAAACCTTGCTCACGGCATAATCGATCGTCGCTGCACTGGGGGGCACGCCGTCCCCACCGCGATATCCGCCGAGCGCACCGAAGAAGGCACTGTGCGTGGGACTGGCATGCATGCCGTGCAGGCCATTGATGATGTGCATTCGTTCCTTGTACGGCTCGAGTGCACTGATTGGCCCCGGAAGCTTGGCCTTCGCCAGCGAGCCACTGCCGGTCATTCCTTCCGGAATACACGTCTTTGGATCGAAACCCTGGTTTTGCAGGAAGAAAATGATTCGCTTCGGCGTCGCGTTGCTGGCGGGCGACGCCATGAGACGTCCGGGAAGAAGTGGGGCACCAAGAGCAACACCGGCACCGGCCGCCACTCCGTGCATCATCTCTCTGCGATTGAGCATGATCGATCTTTCCGT
>DLVV01000257.1:11005-13848 GCA_003445035.1 Planctomycetaceae bacterium
CGAATTATGTCACATCGATGATTGAAGCGACACAGATATTTTATTCGGGCTGTCGTCTCGACACAAATGGCGTGCTCTAGCCGGGTTACGGCGACAGGGCCGCCTGTCCGCAGGAGTCGGGCACCAGGTTCGTCACCTTCGCCCCCCCTTCGGATCCAGTTCGAATCGCAGTCGAGTAGAAGTCTGCCCGTGAGTGAAATAGTCATCTCTTCGAAGAGTCGCGATTCGCGTGGTGAATCTGGTGATGAACGAAGGGTGATGTATGATGAATCCCATGCAAAACGGCGATCAGAAGCTCCGATGGAGACGTTTCGGTGCAACCGCCATGATGATGGCGGTGATGCTTGTCAGTTGGACACTCCCGGTGTGCCCTGCCGGTAATGATGGCACTGCAACCGCGGGAACTCCGGCATCCTCGTTGGTCGATCACGACGCCGTTCTTCCCATTTTGTTGTTGCGGTGCGGGGCGTGTCATGGACTGCGGCGGCAGGAGGCCCAGTTGGATGTACGAACGAGAGCTGCGCTGCTGCGAGGCGGGAAGTCCGGTCCAGCCATCGTGCTCGGGAATGCGGCTGCCAGCCTGTTGATCAAAAGGCTTCACGCCGAGGAGATGCCGCCTCGAAAACTCCTGAAGTCCGTCAGTGTGAAGCCGATGCGGCCGATTGAGGTCAAGGCCTTGATGCAATGGATCAATTCGGGGGCACCAGCGGCAATTCTGACGCCTGATGTCGCTACCGCCGTAGCCGACCCGCTCGTATCTGCAGAGGACCGCGAGTTCTGGTCGTTCCGACCACCGCAGGCACCGGCAATCCCGACCTGGCCACAGCACGGACGAGTGGCCAATCCAATCGATGCCTTGATACTTCGCAAGCTGGCCGCTCAAGGGGCGGCGATTTCGGCTCCCGCCAGCCGTCACGCGCTGATTCGGCGAGCGTGCTACGACCTGACCGGACTGCCCCCGACACCGGAGGAGGTTGATCGGTTCCTGGCCGATCTCGGCCCGCAGGCTTACGAGCGGCTTGTCGATCGACTTTTGGCCTCCCCGCGATACGGAGAACGCTGGGCGAGATTCTGGCTCGACCTGGTTGGCTATGCGGACTCCGAGGGCGTACAGAATTCAGACCGCGTACGCCCAGAAGCGTTTCGTTACCGCGACTACGTGATCGCCGCGTTCAATCACGACAAGCCGTACGACGAGTTTCTCCGTGAACAGCTCGCCGGTGACGAGATGGTGGATTACGAAAAGGCCGGTGACGTTTCACAGGATGTGTACGACAAGCTGGTGGCAACAGGGTTCCTGCGGATGACACCCGACGGCACTTACTTTGACATAACGAATTTCGTGCCGGACCGCCTCAAGGTCATCGCCGACCAGATAGAAGTCCTGGCGTCCGCCACCATGGGTCTCACCATGGGGTGTTCACGTTGCCACGACCACAAATACGACCCCATTCCTCAAAGAGACTTCTATCGGCTGGTGGACATCTTCAAGGGCGCCACGGATGAACATGACTGGATGAAGCCCGTGTCGCGTTATCTGCCGCACGTGACTCCTGCGGAGAAGACGGCGAGGGATCGTGCGAGGTATGTCGTCCAGCACGAGATCAATACGTTGAACGAACGATTGGCAGAACTCGAAAAGCGATCTGCGGAACGTCATGTGGAAGTCCGTCTGAAAACACTCCCGGCAGATTTGCGAGATGATCTCCGGACCCTGCTGATCACGCCTGCACATCGAAGGACAGATACGCAAATTGCGCTGGCGGCGCGTTACGAAAACGAACTTCGCATCGGCCGAGAGGAGCTAGTGAAGCTCGACGCCGAATTCAAAGAACAGGCCGCAACCACAAAGGCGAGGGTCAAGACACTCACCGAGACGAAGCCGCCCACGGCGGGAATTCGCGCCGCCTGGGACCGGGGAACCCCTTCACCCACGTACATTCTGGCGCGGGGAGATCACCGTCTACCGGGCCGACGCGTCGGCCCGGGCGTTCCTTCGGTACTCACTGATGGCAAAACTCCGTTCGTTGCGGCCACAACGGCGGGAAAAGGAAAAACCGGCCGGCGACTGGCATTCGCGCGGTGGCTGACTCGTCCGGATCATCCGTTGACGGCCCGCGTCATGGTCAACCGGATCTGGAAACACCACTTCCAGCGTGGCATCGTCCGGACAACCGGAGATTTTGGCACATTTGGCGCCGAACCGACGCACCGGGATCTACTGGACTGGCTGGCGGTAGAGTTCGTTCGTTGTGGTTGGAGCATCAAACAGATGCACCGGCTGATGATGACCTCCCGCACCTACCGGCAATCCTCAAGGGTCACCGAACAGGTCCAGACAACAGACCCTGACAATGCCCTGTATTCACGAATGCCACTTCGCCGACTGGAAGCCGAGGCCATTCGCGATGCATTGCTTTCGGTGTCCGGTCGTTTAGACAACACGCCTTTCGGCCCAGCCGATCCCGTAACCGTCAGGTCTGACGGGCTAGTGACTTCCGCAGGACACTCCGCACAGACCTGGCGGCGAAGTATTTATGTGCTGCAACGGCGGACACAGCCGCTCACGATTCTCGAGAACTTCGACCTGCCAACGATGAATCCCAACTGCACGCACCGCATGGAATCGACCGTCGTCCCTCAAGCGCTCCATCTGCTCAACAACCAGAGAATTCACACCCTGGCGTCAGGTTTCGCTGAACGGGTCATCCAGGAAGCCGGCCTCGATCTGGCGCGGCAGGTCAATCGGGTCTATCGGCTTGCTTTCAGTCGCCCGGCGACAGGCCCGGAGACAGTGCGGGCCATCGGTTTACTCGAATCTCTCGCAGCGAAATGGAAACAGG
>DLVV01000270.1 GCA_003445035.1 Planctomycetaceae bacterium
GAACTGAAGACCTCTCCGGCAATGCATGCCGGTGCGGAAATCATCCAGGACGATTACACCGAGTTGAAGGAATTCGTCCTGGATCGTCTCGAGAAGCCTCCCGCCGAGGAGGCCCCGTCGGCTGAACCGACTGGGGACGGTGTTCAGAGGATTTACCTGATCTGCGACCAGCAGGACGAGCAGGCCATCGAGCCGATCGAAGATTACCTGTTTGACAAGGGGTTCGAGGTCACCTCACCCGACTTCGAGACTGATGAGGAAGAAGCACTCGAACTGCATCGCCAGACACTGGTCGATTGCGATGCGGTCATCATCTATTACGGATCGGCCCGCAAGGCCTGGGTTGAGATCAACCTGAGAAATCTGCTCAAGGCCCGCGGATACGGCCGCAAGACAGACCTCGAACAGGCGGTGTTGATCGCTCCACCGCTCGATCGTCGCAAGGAGCGGTTCCGCAGTCACACAGCGGAGGTCATCCTCGGCGGTGAGACGTTGGACCCGAGCGTACTGGACGAATTCCTCGGCAAGGTCAAATCCTGACCACACTTGACGACTGCCCCAGATAGACACGATGCCCGATAACTTCAATCCCTTCCCCGGCCTGCGGCCGTTCGAACTCGAAGAAGACTACCTCTTCTTCGGTCGCGAACAGCAGACCGCGGAACTGTTGAAACTGCTCCGCGACAAGCGGTTTCTGTCGGTCATCGGCACATCGGGCAGCGGCAAATCTTCCCTCGTCCGGGCCGGCCTGCTACCGGAACTGCAGAGGGGAGTGCTCAATGAGGCCGGGTCGAACTGGGAAGTCGTGGTCCTGCGTCCCGGTGGGGATCCACTGAACAACCTGGCCACGGCCCTCCAGGATGCCGATCTCTACGATCCGGACGACCCCGAGGTTCTCAGCCACCTGAACGCGACATTGACTCACAGCGGTTTCGGACTGGTAGAAGCAATCCGGCAGTCGGATGTGGAACCGAACACAAACGTCCTGATCGTGGTCGACCAGTTCGAGGAAATTTTCCGCTTCCGGCGGATGGACGCCGAATCGGCAGTCCAGGCGGCGAGCTTCGTGGACCTGCTCCTGGAAGCCACTCGCCAGTTGGAGCAGTCGATTTATGTCGTCTTGACCATGCGAAGCGATTACCTGGGTGACTGCACCCAGTTCCGCGGCCTGACGACAGCCGTCAACGAGGGGGAGTACCTGATCCCCCGACTGACGCGTGACCAGATCCGGACGGCCATCGAGGGGCCGGTCCGGGTTGGTGGCGGCGAGATCTCCTTTCGGCTGGTCCAGGAACTGCTCCGGAGTGTCGGCGGCAACCAGGACCAGTTGCCGATTCTGCAACACGCACTGATGCGGACCTTCGACCAGTGGATGGAGGACCACGAAGAGGAGGAACCGATTGACCTGCGTCACTACCAGGACGTGGGCGGCATGGAGGAGGCCCTGTCGCGGCATGCCGACGAGGTGTTCGATTCGCTGGAATCCGAGGATCTTCAACTGGTCGCCGAGAAGCTGTTCAAGGCACTGACCGAGCAACAAAGCGACAACCGCGGGATCCGCCGTCCCACCCGAATGGACGTATTGGGCCGGATTCTCGGTGTTGGGTCCGACCAGATTGAACCCATCGTCGACGCGTTTCGGGCTCCCGGTGTCACGTTCCTGATGCCACCGGCCGAAACGGAACTGGCACCCGAGACGATCGTCGACATTTCTCACGAGAGCCTGATGCGAGTCTGGCGGCGACTCGGTCGCTGGGTCGGTGATGAAGCGCAGTCGGCACAGGTCTACCTTCGGCTGGCTGACACGGCCGATCTGAATCGGGCCGACCAGGCGGGGCTTTATCGCGGCCCGGACCTGCAGATCGCCCTGGCCTGGATGAACGAGGCCCAGCCGACGGCCGCCTGGGGTGAGCGATACCGTCCCGGGTTCCACCTCGCACTCGAGTTCCTCCAGGCAAGCGACGCGGCCGGACGGGCTGACGAGATCGCGGCCGAAGAACAGCGGCAGCGAGAACTCGAGCAGGCCAGGGCACTGGCTGACGCCGAGCACCAGAGAGCGGAACTGCAACAGAAATCGGTGTCCCGCCTGCGACTGTTGTCCGGCGGTGTGGCCATCGTGGCCCTGTTGGCAGTTTTCGCGTCGGTGTTTGCTTTCCAGGCCCGGACCAGGGCGCTGGTTGCTCGGCAACAGGCCGCCGAAGAGCGGACCCGGGCCGTGGAGAAGGCCGAGGAGGCGGAGGTGGCCGAAGAGAAGGCCACGGTGAGCGCCAAAGAGGCTTCCCTTCAACAGGAGAAGGCCGAACAGGCCCGCGACACGCTCAACGAAACACTCACCCGGTCCCACTTCCTGACCGCCACGGAACACCTCAAAGAGGGCGAGACGGAAATTGGCCTGGCCTACCTCGCACGATCCCTCAGAACCGACACCAACTACTGGCCGGCTGCCAACCAGATCACCTCGGTCCTGTCCAAGCACAACTACCTGCTCGGCGGATCCGTTGCCATCGACATGGAGGAGCCGATCAATTACGCCGGCCTGGATCGTGAGACCAAGACCTTCTACTGGACGGCCACGTCGGGTCTCAAGGGGGTGTTGTGGAACGTCCGGGACCGCAAGAAAGTCGGCGTCCTCGCCAATGGAGCAAGGATCGACCAGCCGCGGTTCACCAAGGACGCCTCGTTGCTGTTCCTGTCTCTTCGGGACCAGGACGGCAGCATCCAGGGGTTCAGCACCAAGGACGCCAAGGCGGCGACCACCTTGATCCCAATCGAGAACAGGACCGGTCGCCCCTTTTTCGTGGCGGAACCCCGTCCGAAAATGCTCAGGATTGTGGCCGACCAGCCTGGAACAAATCACATCAACATCTGGGATGCGGTTTCCGGAAAGGTCATCGGCAAAGAACTGACCCTCAGCAAAGCACCGCTTGCGAGGTACGTGGTCACAGCCG
Source organism: Planctomycetaceae bacterium (assembly GCA_003445035.1). Lineage (GTDB taxonomy): Bacteria > Planctomycetota > Planctomycetia > Planctomycetales > Planctomycetaceae > UBA8437. Next base: position 2,949 of record DLVV01000270.1, read on the forward strand.
ACGACAAACGTGTCGTCTCGGCGTTCCGGGACGCGACGATTGGCGTCTGGAATCTCGAAGACGCATCACCGGTCTTCAAAGGAAAAGCGTCTGGCTTCCAGATCTCACTCAATGAGGATGGGCGTTTCGTTGGCTTGCGGTCAACAGCCAACAAGTCGTTTGACTGGATCGACCTCACGGCAAAAACACCAAGCCTGGAATCGCTCGAGACCGAGTTCATCGTCGATCAGTGCTTTTTCCACGAGGGCACCTCAAAGGTCGCCCTGATCGGCAAGATCGAAAAAGACCTGCATTGCTCCGTCGTCGATCTCACCACGGCCAAGGTCACGGCCAAGTTCTCGCTCAAGGACTATGGCAGCGAGTCCATGGACGTCGATTTTGCCAGGAAAGGTCGCGGCCGCCGCAGCGCCGTCGGGTCGTGGCTGGCGGTTATCTACAAACCCGGTGGCACGGAAATCGAGTGTCGGGACCTGGCAACCGGAAAGTCTGTCTCAACATTTGATTTCAGTGCCAATCCTATCGATTTCTTTCAGTTGACTCCCGACGGTCTTCGGATGGTCACGCGACACAAGGATTTTTCCATTCGTGTCTGGGACATCATCAACGCACTGCCACTGATCGACCCGATCCCGCACGTCCTGTCCCCGCGACTGATTGTGAGCCGCGACGGCGAGCGTCTGT
>DLVV01000307.1:0-196 GCA_003445035.1 Planctomycetaceae bacterium
CAAAACCTCATTCTACCGGGTTGAAGTTCTACGTGGGTCACAACGCCGAGAAGACCGCCATGCACCTCCACAACGCCATTTCAGGTAACACTTCGGGTAACACTTCGTATTTTCCGGCATCACCGCCCGCGCACGAAAAAACGGAAGTCACTGTCAGGAAGCGACTTCCGCAAGAGGCGCCGCCGGGATTCGAACC
>DLVV01000307.1:510-10459 GCA_003445035.1 Planctomycetaceae bacterium
CGGATTTGCAATCCGCTGCCTTAGTCCACTTGGCTACGGCGCCCGAATGACAACGCGGCCACCGATCGGGCCGGCTCGCGAGATCGCCGTCGATCCTACGAGTGGCATTTCCAAGCGTCAAGAGAGCCCTGTTGGCGACCCGGACCACGCGGGACAGCAGGCTCACCCCCACTGATTGACACCCGAACAGCGATGGCTACGATGAGGGGCAGACCCCTCCAGTGAACGATTGTTGACCGATGACAGACGACACCTCCATTCAGATCACAGTCGAAAACGATATCACCGTCGTCACCTTCGGCCCGGCACTGAAACACCTCGACGACACCGCGGTCATCGAGTGCCAGGACCTGCTGCTGGCGACCGCCCAGGACGCCTCGCCCCCGCACGTCCTGTTCGACCTCACCAACGTCCATCTCTTCGGATCGACCTTCATCGAGGTCATCTTCCGGGTCTGGCACCGGCTGAACGCGGAACCCGACGGGCGATTCGGAATCTGTGGCCTCTCCGACTACTGCCTGGAAGTGCTCAAGATCACCCATCTTGATCAACTCTGGAACATCTACCCGTCGTCATCCGAGGCCGTCGCGCAACTGGCCGAGGGATGAGCGGTCACGCCGTGCCTGACACGCCGCTCGGCCCGCTGAACTTCCGTCCCCTGCTGCGACGAGCCATCTGGGGCGGCACCAACCTCGCGACGCAACTCGACAAGCCGTCCGGTCACCTCGACGACTGCAGCGAGAGCTGGGAAATCGTCGACCTGGAAGACCACCAGAGCGTCGTCGAAGGCGGCCCCGTCGACGGATGGACACTGAAGCGGCTGGTCGCCGAACGCGGCAGCGAACTGCTGGGACGGCACGCCCCGCTGGAATCGTTCCCGTTGCTGATCAAGTTTCTTGACGCGACAGACCGGCTCTCGCTGCAGGTTCACCCCGATGACGCCAGCGCCGCACGACATCACCCCGGGTATCGCGGCAAGACCGAAGCCTGGTACATCCTGTCCAGCAGGCCCGGCAGCCGACTGTGGGTCGGGCTTCACCCGGGGACCACGCCGGAGCAATTGGCCACGGCCCTGGAGACCGGCGACATCGATTCCTGCGTGGACAGCTTCGAGGTCCGGGCTGGCCAAAGTGTCGTCGTGCCCGCCGGAACAATCCACGCCATCGGCGAGGGGATCGTGCTGGCCGAGATCCAGCAACCCAGCGACCTCACCTACCGGCTACACGACTGGGATCGCGTCGGTGCCGACGGGCAACCACGCCAACTCGATCTCCAGCGAGGACTGGAAGCCGTCAACCACTCCACCCCGCCCATTGTCCCGTCAACACCGTCAGACGCCCAGACGCCGTGTGATTCGCAGTGCCTGGTTGACCGTTCCGAATTCCAGGTCGATCTCCGCCGCGTGCAGGGCCGCGACGAATGGACTCTCGACGACCGCTGCCGCATCCTGACGGTGGTCCAGGGCGAGGGAACCCTGGAAGTCGACGGGACTGACTGCGAGTTGCCGATTGGCCGCACCGTGATACTGCCGGCCGCTGTCGAGCAAGCGGCCCTCACGAGCCAACACGGCCTGGCGGTGCTCGACAGTCACTTGCCCTGATCGCCGGGATCCGAGCGATCGGTCGCCGCCGCGTCCGTCTCGAAAAACCCCTGTCGTTGCAGCTGGGTGATCGCCGCTTCAAGCCGCTCGACGATCTCTTCGACGCGTTCGACGTCCAGGATCTTTTGCCCCTCGCGATCGACCACGTAGAACACGTCAACCACCTGGTCGACGTGCGTGGCGATGCGGGCCAGTTCGACCGAGTGGCCCAGTTGGAACAGGGTGCGGGAGATGATGTAGAGCAGCCCGGGCCGGTCGTGGGCAAACACGTCGACAATGGTCCGCGTGGGGGAAGACTGGTTGTCGACCACGACCCGGGTCGGGAAATTCGAGACCGATCCGGCATCGGCCGCCCGACCGTAAACCTGGTGCCGTTCGGCAAGCTGCCTGGCCGTGACATTGCGACGGACAGCATCGCGGATCACGCGTCCAATCTCCTCGATCCGAAAATCGGTCACCGACCCGTCGAAATCGTGGTCGACGACGTGAAAACGATCGATCGCCACGTCATCCAGCGCGGTGGAGATCTCGGCCCCCAGCACCTCCAGCCGCAACGCCGTCAGCGTGCCGGCGATTCGGTGGAAACAGCCCTCGGAGTGCTCGCCGCCGACCAGCACTCGCAGTTTCAGCGTGCCGGTCTCGGCGTGATAGAGACCGTCAACGTGGACCGAATCGGCCTGCAGGCGGCTGACCGCCGCCAGGTCGTCTTCGATCGTTTCAACCGGTGTCGACGCCAGGTACTGGGGTGACAGCCCCTCGATTTGCCCAGCCACCCAGTCCGGCTCGAGCCCCCGATCGTTGCCGTCGGATCCTGCCGCAGATCGTTCCAGCACCGAATTGCGAATCGACTCGAGCCGCTCCTGGAGCTGAAAACTCGGACGTTCGCCTCCCAGCACCAACAACGACCGGTCAAACAACTCGGTCAACAGGTCGGCCTTCCAGTCGGTCCACTTGCCGGGCCCAACTGCAATGATGTCGGCGGCCGTCAACGCGAAGAGCATTCGCAGGGTCTGGGGGCTGCCGACCTGGTGACTGAATTCGATGACCACCCCCGGCTCGGAAATATCCCGCCGGGTGGCCAGTTGCTCCATCGACAGGTGTTGGTGAACCAGGAAGACCACCCGATCGGTGTCCGATTCGTCGAGTCCCAGCCGCCGGGCAGTGTCCAGCGCGATCCGCTTTCCCACCTCGCTGTGATTCTCGTCGAACCCCTTGCCCAGATCGTGCAACAACAGGGCCAGGTGCAGCAGGTCCTTGCGTCCGATCGCCCGGTAAGCCGCCCCGACCGGCCCCCGATCATCACCCAGCGCCTCGGCCGCCTCGACCGCTCGAAACGTGTGCTCGTCGACAGTGAAGCTGTGGTACTGGTTGAACTGCATCAGGCAGCGAGCGTGCGTGACGGCCGGCACCAGGTGGTCGAGAACCCGGGTGTGGAACATCTGCCGCAAGGTGGTCCCCACACGGCCCGTGTGACCCAGGATCGACAGAAAGCGGGAACGGGCCTCTCCGGTGATCTCCGGATCCCAGTCCTCCACGGCCTCGGTGATTCGATCCAGCAATTCCAGCGACGGCTCGCCCCCGTGGACCGCCACCGCTTCGAACAGGCCAAGGGTCGACTCAAGAGAACTGGCCACTCGATCACGGTCTTCGGGGTCGGTGTCGATCGCCCGACGAGTGATCCGGAAGGGACCGACACGTCGCGGAATCCGGCACCAGTCGGCAAGCGTTTCCAGAAATCGGGCCGGTCGGTTCCGTGCAGCGAACCGTTCGACCACCCTCGCCATCTCGGTCGTATGCCGAAAGTAGTCCTGCATGAATCGCTCGACCGACCTCTGCCCGGCTCCCGCCTCGACGCTGCGGCTCTCGGCCAGCCTCAGCTGTTCGTCCCGGGTCAGCACATCCTGGGCGCGTCCGGCCTCCAGGTGCAGGTCGACCCGAATCCCGGTCAGCAACCGGTGACCGTCGACCAAAACATCGCGTTCCCGGGGCAGCAGCGCACCGCGGTGGACCAGTTCGTCGATGTCGGTCGTGCCGTGACGGCAGAATCCCAGCCAGCGCACCAGGTGCACATCACGAAGCCCTCCCGGCGACCGCTTGACGTCGGGAACCAGTTGGCTGGCAGACAGCCCGTGACGAGCCCACTCGCCCCGTCGTGCCTCGAGACAGTCCCGGTAAAACCGCGACATCCGCCGGGTGACCACTCGCCGGGCGAACAGCTGGCGAAACTCCTCGGCCAGCCCGCGATCGCCCCACAACCACCTCGCCTCAACCGCCGCCGTGGCGAACTCGATCTCCGAGCGGGCCAGGGCCATCGTCCCATCCAGCGTATGGACTCCGTGCCCCAGTTTCAGGCCCACGTCCCAACAGTCGCGGACCGCCTGGGAGGTGAACTCCGCAAACGACTCGCCGTGACCTCCGTCGAGAAACAGCAGGTCGACATCCGACCAGGGCGAAAGCTCGGCTCGCCCCGAACCTCCGACGGCCAGGATCGCTCCTTCACCGGCCAGCCGATCGTCGGGCGAGATGTCCTCGGCCGCCTCGTCAAACAACTCGACCAGGAACCCGTCGGTCTGCAACGCCAGCGACTGCACCAGTTCGACGGCGTCGACCCCCTGGTCGAAACGCTCGCGCATCGACTCTCGCAGTCGATCGACCCGTTCCCGATGCCGCGCCAGCCTCGAATCAGAGGGCGCTTTCACCGGACTCTCCGGTGCGGATGCGGATCATGTTCTCCAGGTCGATCACGAAGATCTTGCCGTCTCCGATCTGCCCCGTCCGGGCCGTCTGCTGGATCACCTCGATCACCCGCTCGGCGTCGTCATCACCCACGACCACTTCCATCTTCACCTTCGGCAGAAAATCGACCGTGTACTCGGTCCCGCGATACTGCTCCTTGTGGCCCTTCTGGCGACCAAATCCTCGAACCTCCGAGACGGTCATTCCCTGGACACCGATCTCGGTCAGGGCGTCTTTGACTTCTTCGAGCTTGAAGTGACGGATAATCGTTTCGATCTTCTTCATCGGATTCGCCGTGTGAGAATCGTAACATCACCGACCTGCCGATCGGCCAGCAGGTATTATTCTAAATTGCGGACTCGCGGACTAGAGAAAGATGTATCCCTCTTCGCCGTGTTGGTTCAGATCGAGCCCCTCGCGTTCCCCGTCCGGATCAACCCGCAACCCGATCGTGGCCCGCAGCACCAACAGCAACAGCAGCGTGCCGACGATCGCAAGGGCCGTGGTGGCCAGGATTCCGGCGACCTGGTTGATGAACTGGCCGGTGGCCCCGTACACCAGGCCGTTGAACTCCTCCCCGCCCGTCACCGCCGGCGAGGCCAGTACACCGGCCATCAGCAACCCCAGCACTCCGCTGGTGCCGTGAACACCAAAGACGTCCAGTGAATCGTCGAACCCCAGTCGGTTCTTGACGCTGGTGCACATCACGTAACAGATCAGCCCGGCCAGCAATCCGATCACGAGGCCCGAGAGCGGGCTGACTGCCCCGCAGGCCGGAGTGATACAGGCCAGCCCGGCCACACCACCGGTGCAGGCTCCCAGCACCGTCGGTCGCCCGGACTGGATCCACTCGATCGCCATCCAGCCCAAAAGCCCTGTCGCTCCGGCCAGGTGAGTCGTCACGAAGGCGTTGGCCGCCAGGGCATTGACGCCCAGCGCACTGCCGGCATTGAAACCGAACCAGCCGACCCACAGCAGTGCTGCGCCGATCGCGGTGTACGTCAGGTTGTGAGGTGGCATCGCTTCTCGGCCAAAACCGACCCGCGGCCCCATCAACAGGCAGCAGACCAGGGCCGCAACGCCGGAACTGAGATGGACGACCGCTCCACCGGCGAAATCCAGCAGTGGAAACGACGCGTCGGGATTCCCCGAACACAACCAGCCATCCGCGGCCCAGACCCAGTGCGCCAGCGGGCAGTACACCAACAGGCCCCACAGCACCGAGAAGACGCACATCGCCGAAAATTTCATCCGCTCGGCAAACGCACCGCAAATCAACGCCGGAGTGATGACGAAGAACATCATCTGGAACACCATGTGGACCGACGTCGGCAGCGTGCCGGTCATCGGCACCACCACGTTCCCCTCAACCCACTCCGGCAGCACGCCGGCCAACAACAGGTGATCACCACCACCGATGAAACCTCCCAGCACGCTCTTGCCGAACGCGAAGCTGTAGCCACACACGACCCACACGACCGACATCAACCCGATCAGCGCCGCACACTGCATCAGGACGCTCAGCACATTCTTTTTCCGGACCAGTCCGCCGTAGAAGAGTGCCAGGCCGGGTGCTGTCATCATCAGCACCAATGCCGAACAAACAAGCACCCACGCGGTGTCGGCCTTTACGGCCGCGTCGTCGAGTGTCACCGGTGTTGCGTCCTCTGCAACGGCCGATGCGGGCGCAAACACCAGCAGGATTCCGAAGGCCAACCATAGACTTCGTGACATGTTCACCGTCTCTCGGATTCTCGCGTCCTCAACACACCGATGCCCGATCCGGGCTCGATCACAGGCCTGGCCCGGGTTCTCAACCGCCCCCTCTGGATCCACACCACGGCGTCCACTAGGATTCGGCCGCGGGGTGTCACGGTTGTCGAAACCCGGGCACCGACAACAAAGTCGGATGCAACTTCTATGCCACCTCTCGGCAGAATCTCTCAAACGAGAGACGATCGCCGGGGGAACTCGTGGATGACCGGATGAGCCGGAGAGCGGTGAATCGGCGATGCAATTCAACGACCTGGGCACGACCGCCGGCATACTGATCGTCGCCACCGCCGGACTGCTCGGGATTGTTCTGGGGCCGTTGCTGGACAGGTACGTTGTCAGGCTGGGAGCCGATCGTCCGCGTCAAGGATGGATGTCGATTGCCCTGGGGTTGGGCTGGCTGCTGCTCGGTGGGGCGATGATCCTGGGCGGATGCCAGCGGATCCCTTATGTCGACCCCGATGCCGCCGGCCGCTGGGGCCGCGTGTTCTACCACGGCGTACTGGTCGCGCTGATGCTGGCGGCAACGTGGTACGACCTGAGACACACCGAGATCCCCGACGGCATCACCGTGCCCGGAATGCTCATCGGCCTCGGATGTGCCACGCTCTCGGGCGATCTGCAGATGATCCACCTCTGGATGGACTGGAACCCGGTCGCCGAACACCTGCACGGGGGAGACGTGGTGATCCCCGAGTGGATCCGAGAACACCGTCACTGGCACGGGTTGGCCTGGAGCGCCGCCGGGCTGGCCTGCGGAGGGGGGCTGACGTGGCTGGTCCGTTCGGTTTCGGGGCTGGTGCTGGGCCGCGAGTCTTTGGGCCTGGGCGACGTGACGCTGATGGCGATGATCGGCAGTTTCGTGGGATGGCAACCGGTGCTGTTCATCTTCCTGCTGGCGCCGTTTTGCGGCCTGGTCGTCGGGCTGTTGGCACGGGTGCTGACCAACCGCCCGTTCGTGCCTTATGGGCCGTTCCTGGCGGCGGCCGCCTCGGTGGTCCTGCTGGCCTGGCGATGGATCTGGCTGTTCCCCCCCAACTCGCCCCGCGGTGGCTTCGCCGTCCGAAACCTCTTCGGTGACGCCGTCAGCCTGGCGATCCTGGGCGGGGCGGCCCTGGCGGCCTTCTGCCTGCTGCTGGTCATTGTTCGGCTGTACGGAGCAATCCCGGTCCGAGGTCGTGACAACAACCGACCCGAGACGCCCCACCCGCCGCCTGACGCCTAGTCCGGTGAATCCGACTTGATGTCCAGCCGACGGGCGAGTTGGTCATAGTCGACCAGTTGATCCACGTCCCCGGGAACCACGTCCGACACCAGGTCCTCGACCTGCTGCCTGGCCGCGGCACGCGCCCGGATATAGGTCCCGGGCCTGAGCCGCCTGAGGACATTCAGGAAAGTACGCGTGGCGGGATCGACCGCCAATTGCCAACCGGTCGGCCACTTCGACCGGACCGGCTTGGAAAAGGTTGCCAACGAGCCCATGGAACCCCCTTCGGCTCGGAACTTCTGGAACCCGGTGCTGCAGCGACGACGGTTCGACTCCGAGTGATCAAGGTGCCGCCCGGCAGGGCCCGCGACAGTGCGCGACATACTCAGACACCCCACCCACCAGTGTCAATATCGCCCGCGGGAGAAATCCGCCACGCCACGCCACGCCACGGCAGGGCAGGGGGGGCGACATTGTGCCTAGAGCATGTCGAGCTTGGGGTGTCGCCCTCGAGACCCCCGGCAACATTCGTCACAGGTTCCGTAGACTTCCAGCCGGTGTCCGGACTGGCGGAAGCCATGAGTCGCCGACACCGCCGAGACCACCTTGGCGATCTCGGTAGCCGGAAATTCGGTCAACGACCCGCACTCACCACAGATCAGGTGATCGTGCTGGGGATAGCCGTAGTCGTGTTCAAAGACGTCCCGCCCGTTGGCCCGGGCCACCTTCCGCAGCAATCCGGACCGTTCCAGTTCCTGCAACGTCCGGTAAACCGTCGCCCGACTGACCCGGCGATCATCCGAAGGCGCCGTCAACGTCGAAACCAGTTCCTCGCGGTCAAAGTGCTCGTGCGACGAGAACACCTGTTCCAGCACGATGTCACGTTCGCGAGTCAGTCTCTTGTTCTGCGTCGAGAGATACTCGCGAAATTTGTCGCGGGGCGAGACGGCAACCGATACCGATTCCAGATCGCTCACACCATCTCTCCCGGCGACCGTTCAGTCTCCACGATTAGCTCGTCGCCCTGAGTTGATCAAGAGTCGCCTGGTAGGCTTCGAGATGCGACGTCACGTCGGCTTCTCCGTAACCCTGTGACACCCAGAACCGGCGCTGCCCCTCGAGAATCGCCGAAGCCTCGTCCGGCGTCTGCTCGGCCAACCAGTTTGCATGCGAAGGATCAACCGACAGTGCCGGCAGCGTGGATCCGGTCGACGCAACTTCCCCGACCGCTTCGGTCCCGGCCACCGGCGCACCGGCTTCGACCTGGGCCTGGGCCTCGGGAGAAAATTCCACCCGGTCGACGGCGTCGGCTGGCGCCACGTCGCTGGAGGGCGTCACGGTCTCGGGAGGCTGAATCGGCTGAAGGGGCTGATTGCCACCAATCGGAGCGGGGCCGGTCACTTCCATGTCGGCATTTCCTAGCAGATGGAGTCCACCGGTCATTCACCACGACCGGCGTCCTCGAGATCATACCGGATCTCGAATCGTGTCTTCAATACCTTGTTGGCCGGCCACGCCCAGTTCAACCGCGGCTGTAGGGTCCCGTGGCCGACCCGACCAGGTCTCCAACACCGGATTCCACGCATCGTCCGATGATCGCCGCCGCTTCCAGTACCTGGTCACGGTCGACGTCGAGGTGCGTGCAGGCGCGGAGGCGGTGTGACCCGCTGGCTCCCACCTTGACCCCCTCATCGAACGCCTTGGCCGCCAGTTGTGTCGCATCGCCGATTTCCGGATCGACTTCGAAGAAGACCAGGTTCGATTCGACGTCGTCCGGATTGATCCGAACCCCATCGACCTCGGCCAACGCCTCGGCGAAGGCCCGAGCGTTGGCGTGGTCATCAGCCATCCGATCGACATTGTGGTCGAGCGCGTAAACGGCGGCCGCGGCAACGATTCCCGATTGCCTCAAGGCTCCGCCGAACAGTTTCCGCGACCGACGCGCTTGCTCGATGTCTTCGGCCGACCCCACCAGGATCGACCCCATCGGGCAACCCAGCCCCTTGGAGAAACAGATCGACACGGTGTCGTAGTGACGGGTGGCTTCGGCCGCCGAATAGCCGCCGGCCACGCACGCATTGAACAGCCGGGCGCCGTCGACGTGGGTCTTCAGCCCGTTGTCATGGGCCCACTGGCCGACCCGGTCGAGTTGTTCCAGCGGCCACGGGCGACCGCCGCCGGCGTTGGTCGTGTTTTCGACACACACCAGCCGGGTCCGGCACAGGTGCTGGTTGTCGGCACGCAGCTTGCCCTCGAGATCGTCGACGTCGATCATGCCGTTGTGTCCCGGCAGCAGGCGGCAGCTGACTCCCGAGAGCACCGCAGGGCCACCGGCCTCGAAGTTCGCGATGTGTCCGGTATCGGCAATCAACAACTCGTCGCCCGGCTGGCAGTGCGCACGGACGCCCATCTGGTTGGACTGGGTTCCCGAGCAGGCGAAAACGGCCGCTTCCTTCTCCAGTCGCTCGGCAACCATCGCCTCCAGCCGGTTCACCGTCGGGTCGTCACCCGACATGTCGTCCCCGCACTCGGCCTCGGCGATCGCCTGTCGCATCGCCGCGGTCGGCCGGGTCACCGTATCGCTGTACATGTTGATAAACGGGTCGCTCATCGCCGGTCCTCGATTCGGTGGT
>DLVV01000104.1 GCA_003445035.1 Planctomycetaceae bacterium
TGCCACGACTGGCACACCAACAACTCCCCGGTCCCCTGGAACCAGGGCCACATCCGCAGGGGGCTGAAGGCCAACGGGTTCTGGGCGGTCCAGGTGACGCGGGCCGGCAGCTACCGCATCACTCTACGTACTCGCCCGCCGGGAATGGATCACCCGATCGAAGCCACCAGGGCCGAATTGTCAATCGGCGGTATCAAGAAGCAACAGGACGTCGACGCCGACGCCACGGTGGTCACCTTCACCGTGACACTGAAGGCGGGCAACTCGCGGCTGCAGACGACCCTGACCGACAAGAACGGCAAGTCACGCGGAGCCTATTTCGTCGAGGTCGAGGCGCTGTAGCGGCCGGCGGTCATTCCACCGGCAACTCGTAACACGCCATCTCGCCTGCGTTGCGAACCAGCAGGCGGTTGCCGACCAGGACCGGGTGGTTCCAGGTCTTGGACGATAACGCCTTGAACTTCCCGAGTTCGCGGAATTTCTCGGGAGTCGCCTCGACCAGCACCACCTGGCCTTTCTCGGCCTGGACCACGATCAGGTCACCCACCAGCAGCAACTGGCCGTACCCGTAACGCCCCCGCTTCCACCTGCGTTTTCCGGTTTCCAGTTCCAGGCAGACCAGGATCCCCTCGTCCAGCCCGTAGACGAATCCGTCGTGAACCACCGGGTCGTTGAACTTGCACTTCAACAGGCGGTTCTGCCAGGCGATCGAGGGCTGCTGCGAATCGCCATCGATCTTCAGCAAAGCACACCCCTGGCCGTAGCCGCTGGAAACGAACACCCGATCGGTATCAACCAGGATCGGCAATGCCGCGTTGACCTTCGGACCATTCGTCCATGGCTGGTGCCACAATTCCGTGCCGTCTTCGAACTGGTAGGCCGTCAGCCCGTCACCATCGAAGCACAGCAGCCTGGGCTGACCGTTGATCTCGATAACCCGGGGCGACGCATAACTCGCCGGATGATTGCCACTCGCCCAGCTCAACTCACCCGTCTCGGCATCGAACGCCGCCACCCCACCTTTTGCTCCACCAGGAATCACGATCACTCGACCGTCCACCACCAGCGGAGACCCCGACATGGCCCAACTGAGATTCACACCCGAGGTGGCTTCGAGCACATCCTGCGACTTCGACCAGACCGGTTTCCCGGTGGCGGCGTCCAGGCAATTCAGTCGTCCCGTAGCCCCCAGCGAGTAGATCCGCGACTTGTAGAACGTCGGCGTGGCCCGCGGCCCAAGACCTCCCATCGCTTCACTGAAGCGGTCCGCGTCTTCGTGTGCCCACACCGGTTCACCGGTCGTGATGTTCCAGCAACTGACCACCTCGACCCGGCCGCGCTGCTCTTGCGTGAAGGCCAGATCCCCGACCACCGCGAACGAACTCCACCCCTGCCCCACCGGGTGCCGCCACAACTCCCGTGGCGGCTGACTTTTCCAGTCTCGCGACAATCTCACGCTGGTCACTTTGCCGTCACGTCGCGGACCACGGAACTGTGGCCAGTCGCCGTCGACGGCCTCCAGCGATTGTGTCTCGGCCGTGGTGGCGGGTTCGGGAACCGATGCGAAGTACTCCCGCGTTTTCTCCTCCCGCGTCGGCTGCCAGCGGAAACGGACCACCGGCAACATGTCGCCCTCGTAATCCTCCAGCCGCAGCGTGCCCAGCCCGGCCACGACCACCAGCACGCCCAACCCCCTGGTTCGCCAACTCAGGCGGCTGGCAAACAACCACCACAGCAGCAATGCGAACACCGTCGCCGGCACCAGCACCCACAGCGAGAAGACCTGGTAAGTCCGATCCAGCCCCAGGGCGAACCACGCCACCAGCATGGCACCGCCGCCAAGCACCAGGATCATCACCGCCGGCCACCAGCGAAAGCCGGCACGACGGCCGGGCTCGGACTCGATCCCTGGATCGACGGAGCTGTCTTCGGCCGGGTGGGACGGGTTCACTTGGCTGCCTTCTTCTTTTTGGCTTTCCGCTTCGTCTTGCGGCGAACCCCCTTCAACCGATCGCCCGTCTCGCGGTCGAACTCGTCGGCCCGCCGCTTTTTCGGCACATGGTCATCGGTCTCGGTCTCCCACGCCGCCAACGCCGCTCGCATCTGCTTCAGCAACGGAGCGTACTTGTCCACCTCGGCCAGGTTCTGCAGCTCGAAAGGATCGTTCTCGACGTCGTAGAGTTCTTCGCGTGGCCGCGGCTTGATGAAGCAGCCCTTCTGGTTGTCATTCAGCCGGCCGGCATCGCGCAACCGACGCATGGCCTGGTAGGTGATACTGCGGACGGCGTCTGCCGGAGGGGTGCCGGGAATGTCGGTGTAGTAGTTGCGGATGTAGTTGAAACGGACCGAGTGGACGCTGCGACCGTGGTCGTCGAAATCGTGCCAGTTGTGCTCGGCGTAGGCGTACCGACGAATCGTCTTGGACGGCCTGGTCAGCAGGGGCGAAAAGCTGCGTCCCTGGAACGTCTTGGGAGCCCTCACCTTGCAGATGTCCAGGATCGTCGGGGCCAGGTCGACCGAGCTGACGATCGATCGACAGGTGGATCCCGGCGTGACAACACCGGGGAAACGCACCAGCAACGGCGTCTTGATGCCACTGTCATACAGCGTGGTCTTGCAGCGAGGGAAGGGGCGACCGTTGTCCGAAAGAAACACCACCATCGTGTTGTCGGCCACTCCCTGCTCGTCCAGTTCGGCCAGCACTCGACCGATCACGCCGTCCATCCGGGCGATCTCGTCGTAGTACAACGCCAGGTCCTTCCGCGTCTCGGCCACATCGGGCAAGAACGGCGGCACGACGGCGTCCTCGGCAGTGTGCGGCCTGGGGATCGCGCCGGGACGATACGGCCGGTGCGGATCGACGAAGGCGAACCACATGAAGAACGGCTTGTCGCGGGGCCGGTCCTTGAGAGTCTGAAGCCACGTATTGACCTTCGGCCGCACCGTGTCGAACTTCTTTTTCGCCGCCTGGCCCAGGTGCCACTTGCCGGCCGCGGCGGTGTGATAGCCACCGGCCTTCAGCCGCTCTGCGAACGTCACCTGTTTGCCCGGCAGGGGCAGGTGCAGTTGGTGGCCACCGGTGGCGTGAGGGTAGCGACCGGTCAGGATGCTGCAGCGGCTGGGGCTGCACGAACTGGTCGTCAGGAACGCGTTGGTGAAGGTCATGCCCGCCTTGGCCAGCGCGTCGATGTTCGGCGTCCGGATCTTCGGGTGCCCGTAGGCACCGCAGTCGTCGACCGCCATGTCGTCGGCAATGAAGACGATGACGTTGGGAGAATCGGCGACAGCCGGGCCATGGAGTCCACTGCCGACGATCGCCGCGAGCAACAATCCGAACCGTGTCACTGGTCAGTCCCCTGGTGGGCAGGTTGCGGGTCGTGCCGATTGTAGGCATGTGGACTGACGGGGACGAGCGCAGCCGGGCCGTGATTGGTGGCGTCGACAGGAATGACAACCAACACCACCCGCATCTCCGCCGTGTCCGGATTCACTTGGACGGCCAGCTGTCGAGGTGTTAGCCTGAGGTTGGAGGCGGGCCGCCCGGAACGACGATCCAGTACGAGGACACGGCGGAGAAGCAGTGTGAAGACTCGTCTGCTCGAGATGATCGGTGCCCCACTGACTCGCCCCTGGTGGCGGGAGCGGTGGCACGAACTGCGCGACAGCTGGTCGTATTCGTTCGCACTCTCGACGCTGTTCCACGTCGCGGTGATCATCGGCGTCGGCAGCATGTGGTTCTTCGCCAACCACGATTCGGGCATCTCGTCGCTCGACACCCGCTGGACCGACACGGTCGAGACGCCGGTGCTCGAGGATGCGGTCGAGATGGCCTGGGCGAAGCCCGAGCCGGACAAGACATCCGGGGGCAGCCAGACCCGGTCGACGGCCGCTCTTTCGCCCCCCCCCTCCCCTCGCGAGTTCACTCCGGACAAGTCGCTCAACGGAGAACTCTCGCCCACGCTGTTCCACGACACGGTTTCCAGCGACGACCTGGGGACCGAGTTGTCCAACCTCGACGGCTGGCAATCCCGGCTCTCAAAGATCGGCACCGGACAGGGATTCGGCAACGGACCCGGCGACGGCCGTGGTGGCGCGTTTTTCGGCATGAAGTCCGACGGCCAGAGCGTGGTTTACGTGGTGGACTGCTCGGCGAGCATGAATGCCCGGCACACCTCGGCGTCGACCAGATTTCACCGACTGAAACTCGAACTGCTCAATTCGGTCGCGGCGATGAAGCCCACCCAGTCGTTCTACATCATCTTCTTCAACGACCAGCCGATCCCGATGCCGGCCCGCTCGCTGCAACCGGCCCGGCCTCCACAGCAGAGGCTGTACCTGGAATGGATGGCCCGGATGCGGGCCAACGGAACGACCAACCCGTTGAGCTCGATGAACATGGCCCTGCGACTGCGACCCGACGTGATCTATTTCCTCACCGACGGCAACTTCAACTTCAAGACCGCGCTGGCCCTCTCACGGATCCGCCAGCCCCGCAGCGTGATTCACACGATCACCTTCGGCGAACGCGAGGCCGAACCGTTGATGAAGTCGCTCGCGGTGGCCAACCGCGGCGTCTATCGCTTCATCCCCTGAATTGCCACGCATCGCCCGACGATTTCGCGTGACATTTCCCAACGGGCCCCGCCGCGATAGGATGCACTTTCACGTTCCTCCAGAACGGACTCACGGCGGATGACGGCGGGCCAGACGGAGATGGATTCCAGCGGACGGGGCACCGGGGGCCTGCGGTCCCGGTCCTTCCTGGCGCTGCTGGTGACACAGGGCTTCGGCTCGCTCAACGACAACATCTTCCGATGGTTCTGCGTCCTGCAGGGGATGAAGGTCGAGGAACTGAAGACGTCGACGATTTCGCTGGGGCTGATCTGCTTCACGACCCCCTACCTGTTGCTCGCCTCGCACTCGGCCTACGTCAGCGATCGCTTCAGCAAGCGGAAGACGATCGTCGCCTGCAAGTTTGCCGAGATCGTGATCATGGCGATCGCCGTGGGTGCGATGGCCCTGGGTGGCGTCGACGAGATGCTGGGCATCTGCCTGGTCTTCGTCGCGGTCTTCCTGATGGGGGCCCAGAGTGCCATGTTCGGGCCGGCCAAGTTCGGGGCGATCCCCGAGATCGTCCGTTCCGAGAAGATCTCTGAAGCCAACGGCATGATGCAGATGGTCACAACGGCCGCATCGGCCCTGGGCATGTTCGCCGGGTTTGTCGTCTCGGACATGGCCGATCTCTCACCCGGTGCTCCCACCCTGGCCGGCCTGCTCTGGCCGGCCGGAGTGCTGATCTCGATCGCCGTGCTCGGCGCGGTGGCCAGCATGGCAATCGAACCCCTGACGCCCGCCGATCCCACTCGGCAACCCCCCAACCCGTTCAAGGAAACCGTCTCGAACCTGGCATTGCTTTACCAGGGACGCCCGTTGTTCCGCGCGGCACTGGGCGAGGCGTTCTTCTGGTTCCTGGCCAGCCTGGCCACCTCGGCGATCACCTTGATGGGAGAACAGGTGCTGGGGCTGGGGCAGACCGCCACCGGCATGCTGGCCATCGCCCTGGTCATCGGTGTCGGGACCGGCAGCGTACTGGCCGGCATGATGTCCGGCGGCAAGGTCGAACTGGGACTCGTGCCGCTGGGCGCATCGGTCATCGCCCTGGGGTCGCTGGGCCTGTATTGGGTCACCGGTGATGTCGACCCCACCAACCCCACCACCCAGGTGGCCGCCGTCTGGCCGGCAGCCACCTGCCTGATCGTGCTGGGACTGGGAGCCGGCTTCTTCATCGTGCCGCTGGTCGCGTTCCTGCAGGACCGAAGCGAACGCAGGACCCGTGGCCGCATCCTGGCCGCCGCCAACTTCATCTCCTTCAGCATGATGATCGTCTCGGCCATCGTTTTTTACGTGGTCACCGAGGGCAGTCTCGGCTGGGAAGCGCCGACCATCTTTCTGGCTGCCGGCCTGGGCACCATCCCGATCCTGATCTATGTGCTCTGGCTGTTACCCCAGGCCAGCATCCGCATGTTCATCTGGGTACTCAGCCGCCTGGTCTACAGGGTGAAGGTCTTCGGCCGAGAGAACATTCCCACACAGGGCGGCGCATTGATCGTCGCCAACCACGTCTCCTACATGGACGGATTCCTGCTGCTGACCAGTTCGTCGAGACCGATCCGCTTCGTGGCCCACGCCGACCGGGTCAACCGCTTCGGAATCGCACGACTGACACGGCTGATGGGCGTGATTCCCATCCGCAGCACCGACGGACCCAGGGCGATTGTGGCCAGTCTCAGGCAGGCCCGCGCTGCTGTCGAGAACGGTGAACTGGTCTGCATCTTTCCCGAGGGCCAGCTGACAACCAGCGGACGCATCGAGGACTTCCACCGCGGGATGATGAAGATCGTCGACGGACTCGAAGCACCCATCGTTCCCATCTACCTCGATGAACTCTGGGGCAGTATCTTCAGCCACGAACGAGGTCGTTTTCTCTGGAAGATTCCCCGGCGTTGGCCCTACCCGGTCTCGATTCACGTCGGTGAACCGCAGGACTGCCCCGACACGGTCGGGGAGGTTCGTGACACCGTGCTGGCACTCGGCCAGAAGGCCGAGAACATGAGGGACGTCAAGGGTCCTGCTGCCGATACAGTCGAATACGACCGTAACGTAGAATCGCCGCCGGCCGAGCCAACCGGTGACACCGTCCAGGACACTCCAGTCGATCAACAATCAGAAACCAACCCGGCCCCGGCGGCGGATTCCGACGACGAACGACCGGCCCCGCCGCTTTCGGAGGATGAAACGTGACGAATGGACAAAGCGAGATGGTCCCCCACAGGATGTTCGTGCGGCGATGCCAGTCGGCCGGCAACCGGCAGAAAGTCGTCGATTCCTCGGGCAAGTCGCTCAGCGGCACCAGGCTGCTGGCCGGCACGGTGGCCTTGAAGCGAGTGCTCAACCGCGGCGTGCTGGCGGCCGACGAGGAGATGGTCGGCGTGCTGGTGCCGCCGTCTGTCGGCGGCGCCCTGATCAACACGGCGCTGTCGCTGGATCACCGCGTCGCCGTCAATCTCAACTACACGCTCTCGCCGGACGTGATGAACTTCTGCATCAGCGAGTGCGGCATCAAGACGGTGGTCACCAGCCGGGCGTTCATGGAGAAGAGACCTTTCGAACCCGATGACGCCAAGCTGGTCTACCTCGAGGACCTCGCGCAACAGGTGTCGTTCTTCGACAAGCTGGTCGGAGGCTACCAGGCCAAGTTCTGCTCGCCCGAGAAACTCGACCGCATCCACGACCTGAACAGCATCCAGCCCGAGGACCTGTTGACGATCATCTTCACCTCCGGTTCCACCGGGAATCCCAAGGGGGTGAAGCTCTCCAACCGCAATGTGTCTTCGAACATCGGCGCGGTCAACGAGTTGTTCCACATCACCGAGAAGGACGTGATCCTGGGCGTGCTGCCGTTTTTCCACTCGTTCGGATACACGGGAACGCTTTGGCTGACGATGTCGCTGGAGGCCAGTTCCGTCTATCACTTCAACCCGCTCGACTCGCGTACGGTCGGCACGCTGTCGGATGAACACGACGTCTCGATCATCCTGGCGACGCCGACGTTCCTGAGAAGTTACATGCGCAGATGTACGCCCGAGCAGATGCATCACCTGGACCTGGTGATCGTGGGTGCCGAGAAGCTGCCCAAGGACCTGGCCGAGCAGTTCAAGGAGAAGTTCGGGGTCGAGCCGACCGAGGGGTACGGAACGACCGAGTTGTCACCGGTGGCGTCGATGAACGTGCCGGACCACCGGGCGTCCGAGGGAGCCGATCCGGGAACCCGACTGGGTACCGTTGGCAAGGTGGCACCGGGCAGCGAGATCAAGGTGGTCGACCCGGACAGCCGGGCCGACCTGGGTCTCGACACCGAGGGGTTGCTGATGTACCGGGGCCCCAACGTGATGGTGGGCTACCTGAACAACGACGAGGCGACGGCCGAAAAGATCCGTGACGGCTGGTACGACACGGGTGACATGGGAGTGATCGACGAGGAGGGTTTCATCACGATCACGGGCCGAATGAGCCGTTTCTCGAAGATCGGCGGCGAGATGGTGCCTCACATCAAGATCGAACAGGAACTGGAACGGTTGATCGAGGGCGAGGACGAGGACCCGATGATCCAGGTCGCCGTCACGGCGGTGCCGGACGCTCGCAAGGGCGAGCGGCTGATCGTGTTGCACCGGCCACTGGGTGACAAGACGATCGACGGCCTGCTGCAAAGTCTCTCGGACCTCGGCCTGCCCAACATCTGGATCCCCAGTTCCGACAGTTTCCTGGAAGTGGAAGAGATCCCGTTGCTGGGAACGGGGAAGATGGACCTGAAGGCGGTCCAGCAGGTGGCGACCGACAACTTTACTGACGGAGAATGATCGGCCGCCACGCCCGGTGCTCGACCGTTCTTGACACCATCAGGAGGTAGTTGCTACCTTCGCCAACGTTGACGGGAGCGGGTTGTTTCCCGCTTCTGTCGGCTCTGCCTGGGGGATTAGCTCAGTTGGGAGAGCGTCTGGCTGGCAGCCAGAAGGTCAGGGGTTCGAGTCCCCTATCCTCCA
>DLVV01000192.1 GCA_003445035.1 Planctomycetaceae bacterium
GCCCTCGACACAGGGCACCAAGGGCCGCGACCACAACCCCTACGTCTTCACGAACTGGCTGGCCGGTGGCGGCATCAAGGGTGGCACCACGTACGGACCCAGCGACCAGTGGGGCTACAAGCCGGCCGACCGAGACAACCCGACTCACGTCTACGACGTCCACGCCACGATCCTGCACCTGCTGGGCATCGACCACGAACAACTCACGGTGAGACACAACGGCATCGATCGCCGCCTGACCGATGTCCACGGCCACGTGATCCACGACATCATCGCCTGACCCCACAGACGTTTTTGCCATGACCCGAATCGCCACCCGGGCACTCGCCGGACTGTTTTTCACAAGCCTGCTCGCCGCCCAGGCCTTCCCGGCCGAACCGGCGACATCGGTCGACTTCAACCGGGACGTCCGTTCGGTGCTGTCGGTCCACTGTCTGAAGTGTCACGGCCGGGACCCGGGCAACCGCCAGGCGGGATTGCGGCTCGACCGTCACGAGTCGAGCACCAAGTCGCTGGAGAGTGGTCGCACGGCCATCGTCCCGGGCAAGCCCGCTCGGAGCGAACTTATCACCCGGATCACAAGCGGTGATCCCGACGTCAGAATGCCTCCGGTTGACGAGGGCCCCGCGTTATCGGCCCAACAGATTGCCACGCTCACGCGGTGGATCGAGCAGGGCGCTGTCTACTCACGGCATTGGTCCTTCATTTCGCCCAAGCGACCCGCGACGCCCGAGTCACCGTCCGACTGGCCGTCGGCCAACCCGATCGACCGGTTCATCCAGGCCCGGCTGAAGGCCCAACGCATGGAGCCGTCTGCTCGGGCCGACCGGGAAACGCTGATCCGGAGACTGAGCCTGGACCTGCGGGGGCTTCCGCCTCGCCCGGCGGAGATCGACGAGTACCTGTCCGACACCGACCCCGGCAGCTGGGACCGGCTGACCGACCGTTTTCTGGCCGACCCAGCTTACGGCGAACGCTGGGCTCGCGGCTGGCTCGACCTCGCTCGCTATGCTGACTCACGAGGCTACGGCTCGGACCCCCTGCGGCCCAACGCGTGGCGATTCCGCACATGGGTCATCGACGCCTTCAACGCCAACCAGCCATTTGACCGCTTCACCACCGACCAGCTCGCCGGCGACCTGCTGTCCGACCCGACACTCGAACAAAAGATCGGCACCGCGTTCCACCGCAACACGATGACCAACACCGAGGGTGGAACCGACGACGAAGAGTTTCGCGTCGCGGCCGTCAAAGACCGCGTTGACACCACGCTGCAGGTCTGGATGGGACTCACCATGGGCTGCGCAAAGTGTCACGACCACAAATTCGACCCGATCACCCAGGAGGAGTACTACCGCTTCTACGACATGTTCAACCAGTCGGCCGATGCCGACCGCGGTGATGAAGCCCCGGTGATCGACGCTCCGACCTCCCAGATGCAACGCGCCGTCCTCGGCCTCGACAAGTCCATTGCCCTCCTGGAGACCCGTCGCCAGAAACTCGCACCACGCATTGCAGCCGAAAACAAGGACGCTTCCGCCCGACCGATCAACGGCCGTTTTGTCCGTATTGAACTCCCCGGAAAGAACAAACATCTGTCATTGGCCGAAGTCCGCGTGTATTCGACGCGTAAACCTGACAAGGGCAAACCGGTCAACATTGCGTTGAAGAAGCCTGCCAAGCAGTCCAGCACCGCGTTTGACGGGCCTGCCCGCCTGGCCGTCGACGGCAACACGAATGGCCATTATTCCGACGCCAAGTCGACGACCCACACCGACGGAGAGAACAATCCGTGGTGGGAGGTCGACCTGGGTTCGGAAGTGCCGGTGGCTCATATCCAGATCCACAACCGAACCGATGGAAAACTGTACTCCCGCCAGGCCGGCCTGGTCGTCCGACTGCTCGACGCCAAACGGAAGACCATCTGGGAAGACACTCTGAAAGGCCAACCGGCCCCCAGCCATCAACACTTCACCAGCCGGCCCGGACCGCTGGCCGAACAGGCCCAGCGGCTGACCGACCGGATCGCGGCACTGAAGAAGAAGCGACCCAAATTCCCAACGCTTCCCGTGATGCAGGAACTCCCAGCCGACAAACACCGTGACACGTTCGTCATGATCCGCGGCAGCTTCCTCCAGAAGGGCAAGAAGGTGTCAGCCGATTTTCCGGCGGGATTCCACTCGGCAGCAAAGACACTGCCTCGCACCCGCCTGGGCGTCGCCAACTGGATCACCGACGGCCAGAACCCTCTGACCGCCCGTGTTGCCGTCAACCGCTTCTGGAGCCACCTGTTCGGTCGCGGATTGGTGTCGACCGAAGAGGATTTCGGGACGCAGGGAGAGCCTCCCAGCCATCCCCTGCTGCTCGACTGGCTGGCCACAGAATTCACTCGGACCGACTGGAACGTCAAAACCCTGCTGAGAACCATCGTGTCCTCACACACCTACCGGCAATCCGCCCGGGTGACGCCCGAGCAACTCACCGCCGATCCAACCAACCTCTGGCTCGGGCGGGCACCGCGATTTCGGCTCGAGGCCGAAACGATCCGCGACCAGGCTTTGGCCATAGCCGGACTCCTGGATCGTCGAATGGGCGGGCCCAGCGTCTACCCGTTCCAGCCGCCCGGCCTCTGGCAGGCGGCCTTCAACGGCCAACGCAAATGGCCGACCAGCCCGGGATCTCAAAAGCACCGACGCGGCCTGTACACGTTCTGGAGGCGAACCGTTCCGTACCCGTCGATGGCCACCTTCGATGCGCCAAGCCGTGAGATCTGCATGCCAAGACGTATTCGCACCAACACTCCGCTACAGGCCTTCGTGACCCTCAACGATCCGGTTTACGTCGAAATCTCACAGGCCCTGGGCCGACGACTGGTTGCCGAGGGTGGAGCAACACCGGCCACACGAGTTGCCTTGGGACTCAGGCTGGCCACCGGCCAGAAAGCCACGCGGGCACAACAGGATGTGCTCGTGGGACTGTTCTCTTCCGAACTTGCCCACTTCCGCAAGGACACCGAGGCGGCCAAACAGTTGGCCACGATGCCGCTGGGACCGCTGCCGGCCGACGGAGACACCGCAACAATGGCAGCCTGGACCGTGGTCGCCAACGTCCTGCTGAACCTCGACCAGGCCCTGACTCGCCCCTGACTCCAACTCGTCCAGCGCCACTTTTCATTCTGACCACCGGACACGCCCATGGACCCTCGCCAGCAATACCTGCAGACGATCACCCGTCGCCACTTCCTCCGCGACTCGCACGTCGGACTGGGTGCGTTGGCCCTGGGAGGCCTGGCGGCGGGAACCGCGACGGCCGATCCCCGGCAACCACAAATCCCTCCACTTCCCGGCCGGGCCAAGCACGTGATCTATCTGCACATGGCCGGCTCCCCGCCTCAACACGAACTGTTCGATTTCAAGCCGGCACTTCTCCGGCACAACATGCAACCGTGTCCC
>DLVV01000085.1:0-1638 GCA_003445035.1 Planctomycetaceae bacterium
CCGGCTGTTTGTCAGAGACGAACCTCTGCACATCCTCAGGCGTGGGAGGCAGCCCGGTCAGGTCGAACGTCGCTCGCCGAATCAACGTCCGCCGATCGGCCTCGGGAGCCGCATCGAGGCCCGCCAGTTTCAGACGATTCTGCACAAACCGGTCAATGTCGTTTCTCAGGCCCGGCCCGTCGGTGTGAGGGGGCTTGGGATCCCGGACAGGCTGAAACGACCAGAAACCGCGTTCGGCCTCGGTGATCGGTCCTCCCCGCAACCTGGGACCGCCATCGGCCAGCATCATTCCCTCCGGCCAGGCCGCCCCGTTCCGGACCCACCGCTGCAGATCGGCAATTTCCAGGCGACCCAAGGGTGCCTCGGGTGGCATCTTCACCTCGCCCTCGCGACGCACCGCCTTCATCAGCCGACTCCGCACGGGATCTCCGGGCACGACCACTCCTCCGCCGTCGCCGCCCCGGAGCAGTCCTCGCTGCGAATCCAGCCTCAGGCCGCCCTCGGCCTTCTTCGGACCATGGCATTTCACACACCGGGCGATCAGCAGCGGCCGGATCCGATTCTCGAAGAACGACAGCGAATTGGCATCGGGCTTGACGCTCGAGGCCGCCGCCGGACTTCTTCCCCGGGCCAGCGCCAGTGTCGCCCCCTGCCACTTCGTCCCGTCCTGGCGAACACCATCCAACCTCGCTCCGGCGAGTCGGGCTCGACGAAAGTCCGCGCCGGTCAAATCCGCACCTCTCAGGTCCGCACCATTGAGCACCGCACCGGACAGGTTGGCCCCCCGAAGCGAGGCGGCTCTCAGGTCGGCCTTCTGCAGGTTGGCTCCGTGCAGATCAACTCGCTCCAGCCTCGCCCCTTTCAACTGTGCTCCGGCCAGCCAGGCAGTGAACACACCCCGGCCGGCCTGGTAGTCCTCGGAAGTGTAGGCCTCGACGAACGACGCCGACTTCAGCCGTTCGGCCAACGCCGGCCTGGCCAGTTTCGCCCCGTTCAGCCGGGCCCCGTCAAACGGCACTCGACGAAGGGCCGCCCGCATGTCGGCCTTCTGGTCCAGCATCCATCGCAACAACCCCCCTCGCTGATCGGGCGTGGCCACGCGACTCAACTCGACCAATCGTTGCGTCGTCACCCGGGGAACGGGTTTTCGAGGCGTCAGGCGAACCGAAATCGCGGCCAGTTCCCGTTCAAACGGCGAGTTGTCTCCGGAGAAGACATCGTGGCCGGCTGCGAGAACCACGAAGGTGATGGCCAGGACGACAGGCCACCCCCGTCGACCTCGAGACACCTCGGGCGAAATACCATCGGCTCGAACCACGTCGACGCTCACACCTCGCCCAGCCGTTCGGTGGAATCGCCGAACGTCTGGCGATGGATGCCCACCTTGTCGAGCAGCGACATATAGAGGCTGCACATCTTCCGGTTGGGCTTGCCGCGGTAATCCAGCACCCGGCCGGTCTTGATCTTCCCACCGCCACCGCCCACCAGGACAACCGGCAACTGGGTCGCGTCGTGGTGACCGGTCAGCATGCTCGAGCAGTACAAGAGCATCGAGTTGTCCAGCGCGGTCCGCTCACCCTCCTGGACACGGTCCAGTTTCGTGGCGATATAGGCCAGTTGCTCGATGAAGAACTGGTT
>DLVV01000085.1:1950-11827 GCA_003445035.1 Planctomycetaceae bacterium
ACCTTCAACCAGTCCGCCGTGTCGTTGTGCGACAACAGGTGGTGGATCATGTAGTCCACACCCAGATGCGGGAACCTCATCGACGAGTGGTCGTTGTTGAGTTTCAACGTGGCCACTCGCGTGGTGTCAGTCTGGAACCCGAGCACCAGGATGTCACTCATCAATCGCATGTGCTCGTCGACGTCCTGCGGCAGACCGTCCTTGGGACGTGGGATGTTGGGCTTGGTCAATGTCGGCCGCCAGCCCTGGAACTTCCCGTCCACGCCGGCACGGTCGATCCGCTGCTCGACGTCGCGGACCGAGTCGAGAAATTCGTCCAGCTTGCGACGATCGCTGTAGCTGATCTTGCCCCGCAACGAACGGGCCTCAGCCAGCACGGCATCCAGCACGCTGCGGTCGGTCTTCTGAACGGTGTCCTTGAACATCCGGTCAAACGCCAGGGCGGGGTAGATTTCCAGCGGAGTCGGCGTGGTCGGAGAGGTCCACGAGATGTTCGAGCTGTAGAGCATCGAGTAGTTCTTGTGGACGCTGGCGATCGACTTCTCGCACCCCAGCACCAGGCTGGGCACCTTGGTCTGGGTGCCGTACTTCTGGGCGATGAGCTGGTCGATACTGGTACCCGAGCGGATCGTGCCGCCCGCAGCCAGCGGGGCACCCGAGAGCAGGTTTCCGGTCTGGGAACTGTGGATGTTGCCTTTCAACGCCTCGGCGTTGTAGAGGCCCTGGATGAACAACATCTTCTCGCGATGCGGCTCCAGCGACTCAAGCACCTTGCCGAGCTTCATCTGGGAACCGCCGCCCTGGGCGGACCACTCGGCCTTGTGGAACCCGTTGCCAGAGAACAGGCAGGCGAATCGCACCGGAGCCTCGCTGCCGGGACGTTTCGGCGACGCCTCGTCGCCCCAGACATTCATCGATTCCATCCACGGCAACGCCATGCTGACACCCAGACCTCGCAACATCGCGCGGCGGGTGAAACGGTGACGGGTCACGGCATCTGTCATCTGTCGAGTCCTCGTTCGGAAACTCAGTCGTCCGACTTCGTCGCCAGCAGCCCCCGATGGTACCGGAACTGACGGCTTGTCACGATAGCCTTCACGACCACCGACAGGCGGTGGTCGTTGGCCTCCAGGTCTTTCTGGATCTGTTCCAGCAGCGGCTCGTCGGAGAGTTCAACCGAACGTCCCAGCGAGAAGCCCAGCAGCTTGCGGCAGAACTGTTTGACGAACTGGTCACGCCGCTTGGTCAGCAGATAATTCCGCAAGCCACCGATTCCGTTGAACCGGGTTCCGTCCTTCAAGACGACCCGGGTGTCGACCGGGCGACCGGCCAGATCCTTCTGTCGGAACCGGCCGATGGCGTCGAACGACTCCAGCGCGAACCCGAACGGATCGATCCGATCGTGACAGACCGCACACGAGGCGACCTGCCGGTGTTTCTCGACGAGTTGCCGAACCGTCAACCCGTTGGTATCGGTCTCGCTGTCGGGCAGGTCCGGCACCTTGGCCGGGGGCTTGGGCAACTTTTCGCCCAGCATCGTCTCGACCACCCAGTTGCCGCGCAACACCGGACTGGTCCGTGATGCCCCCGATTGCTTCGACAGCAAGCTGGCCATCCCCAGAATTCCACCTCGCCCCTTTGCCTTGAGACCGTCAACTCGCCACCAGGTCCCCGGCTTCTGCGAGTCGGCCGGTTCTCCTCGCCCGGCCAGCCCATAGAACTTCGCCAACTCGGCGTTGACGAACGTGTAGTCGGCATCGACCAGGTCCAGCACACGGCCATCGCTACGAAAGACGTGCTCGAAGAACCGGATGGATTCCTCGTACATCGGGCCACGAAGCCTGGCGAACTCGGGATACAGTTTCTCGTTCTTCTCGTCGTGGGAATCGAACCCACGAATCCCAACCCACTGGGCCGCGAACTCGGTGGCCAGACCGCGAATCCTGCGATCGTCGAGCATCCGGACCGCCTGGGCGGCCACGACCTTCGGATCCTGCAACTGCCCCGAGCGGGCCGCCTGTCGCAACGCATCATCCGGCAGGCTTGACCACAGGAAAAAACTCAGGCGACTGGCCAGTTCCCAGTCGTTGACCGGCTGGTCCGCCTGGCCTTCGCCGGGCTTCTCGACCCGGTAGAGGAAGTTGGCCGAAACAAGCACTCGGACCAGCAACAGCCGCCAGGCGGCATCGTGCGAGAGCCCCTGTTTGCGGAGTTGTCCGTAGAGTGTCCTGAGCGCGTCCCGCTCGGCTGCCACCAGCGGTCGACGCCACGCGGTGCCGGCGAAATCAAGAAGTTTCTCCACCTGTACCGGCTCGGTCGCCTTCAAGTGCTTCTCGAACTCCGCTGCCCGCTTGCGGATCGGTTCGCGGAGCGGTTCGAACTGCTTGACCTTGCCCACCTGAGAGGCGAACCCCTGGAACAGGTCGAACGTGCTGTGGATCTTGCGCGCGTCCTGGCTGACGAACCGCAGCTGCTTCCAGTCTCGCTCCAGTCCTTGCCGCTCGGCCTTGGTCATCATCAACCGCATCAACGGTTCGTCTTCGCGGTGAAAGAGCACCAGCGTGATCACCTCGTCGATCGGAACCAGCCGGTAGTAGCACATCGCTGCAGGGAACAGGTCCTGAAACTCGGAAATCGACCGGGCCACCCGTCGGGCACCGGGCGAATCGGCTCCGACAACGATCGGTGGCCCCACCACCACCCGGTCCACGGCCGGTGGTGTCGATCCGAGTGACAACTGCACGCTGCCTCGGCCCTTGGCCGCCTTGTGCAGGCGGCCGGTGACGATCAACTCGCGGCCCGCCGCAACCGACGCCGGCAGGGTCAGTGTCAGCACGCTCGGAGCGGTCACGACCAGATCGGCCGGGCCAATCTCAACCCCGGCCGGACTGCGGCCGAACATCTTCGGGTCCGGCCCAACGCCATTCGACGGATTTCGCCCGGCAGCCTCTCGGCCCATCGCCAACGGATCGACCAACCCCAGCAGTGCGCCGTCGGTACGGGTCAGCGCATCAAAGAGCCTGGTATCGGGTGCATCCTTCTGTTTCGGACGCGGGCCGGCCACCAGTTCCGCGATCCGGGCAGCCAGGCCGCGGCGGTCAGATGGCTTGGTCACCTCCAGCCACTTGGCCAGCAAGGATCCCTCGGGCACCAGCCCCGATTTCGACGGACCAGTCACCGGTTCCTGGTAGAAGTGCCACGTGTCGGCGTTCCCGTGCTGGTCCGCGTGCGGATTGCCTTCGTTGATCGTGTCGGCGATGTCTTTTTCTATATTCCAGCTCCGCTTCTTGCCCGTCAGTTCGGTGATCACCAGGTTGAATCTCGTCAGGTCGCAGGTGTGATCGCGGCCCTTGGGGCCGACCTTCAACGACAACAGGTCACCGGCCCGCACCAGGCTCGACTCCAGCACCGGGATCGTCTGCCGTCCCGCCCTGTCGACCGCCCCACTGCGGAGCACGCGGTTTGACCGTCCACGAGCCAGGTCCAGTCGCCAACTCACACCGTTTCCACAGTTCGCGTGCACATCCTGAACGAACCCCTCGATCCTGACCGGTCCCGTCACCGGACTCCGCCAGCCGGCCGCGACGAACAGGGTCGGCGAGGGATGCATGGCGACACTGTGCGGGGCCATCGTGCCGGGCACGTTGACCTGCTGATCGGACGAATTGGTGAGCAGCGACGGGGTCGCGGCCACGCCGTAGCCGTCAATGAAGTCGTATCCCTGGCGATTGACAAACCCCCCGGGCAAGTACTTGGCGATCTGAACCCGTTGGCCATCGCCGACGCCGACCAGCTGCAACCAGGCCGACAGCAGGTGACGATCGAGCTTGTGCCGAGCGGCCACCGCCTTGATGTCGACCTCGGCCTTGGCCCGTTCGACCTCGTCCACGGCAGCCAGGTAACGTCCGGCCGCCGGTAGTTCCCGGCGGTGCAGGCGATCGAGCCCTGCGGCCACGCCGCGAACATCCCTGAGAAAGATCGGCGGCTTGCTGGTGGTAACGAGCCGGGGCTGCTGCCACTGGACCAGGTCGCCGTCGGCTCCGTCCCCGGCGGTTCCGGCCGCCAACGAGACCACGATCTTTCCGTCCTTGTTGGTGTCGACCAGTTTCAGCCGCAACGCCTGGTGCTCGACGTGCGACGGCTTGCGACTCTGCCACGGCTTGAAGTGGCCGACCGTCCCGAACACCCACAGTTGGGACTCCCATCGCTTGATCGCCGCGGCCAAACGCTTCCCGTCGCCGGGCTTTGCCTCCCGCCACTCGGCCGACAGCCCCTGCAGCATCGGCGAATCCCCCGGGGCGATCATTGCCTTCCAGATCTTCTCCAGGTACGGACCGCTCAGTTTCTCCGCCGCGGCCATCTCGTGGACAGCCTTCGGGTCGGCCGTGAACACCTTGCGGTGTGTCAGCGTCGCCTCGAAGTACCGCGCCACGTCGACCCGTCCATCCGGCCCGACGTGACGGGCGTAACGGGCCTTGATCCGGGCCATCAGCGAATCACTCCAGTCACGACGAGTGGTGCCGCGGTCGAACCGAAATCCATCCGAGAGCAACACGGCGTGAGCAGCGATGTCCTTGGCGGCGTCAAGATACTTGTTCAACAACGCCGGTGACATCACCAGGGACTCACCCGTGTTGGTGAAACCCTCGCCGGCTGCGCCGTCGACCGGAAATTCTCGAGCCGGGTCGAGCGTGGGCAGCCCGGTCAGTTCTCTCACGGTCCGCGTGTACTCGACGTTGCTCAGCCGCCGCAGCACCACCCGCCCCGGATCACCGGCACGGGCCAACGCCTCGGCGTCGAGGTAACGTCGTGCCCAGCCCCGCAACAACTTCCTCTCGACCTTCGTCAACTGCGGCGCATCCTTGGGAGGCATCTCGCCGTTGTCGAGCTGTTCGATCACCTTGATCCAGACCTTCGGGTCTCGGCGGACCGACGCCAGCGAGTCGAACCGTTGCAGGTCGAGCTCGCCCTTCTTGTCCTTGGTCGAATGACACGTCACACACCGCCCGCGAACCAGCTTCAACACCGACGCGGAATACTCACGCCTCAGGGTATTGAAATCCGGCGGTGCCGCCGCAACGGAACCGGTCGCCGACCAGGCCAGCACCACCAGGACTGTGGTCACTCGGGTCGAGATCTTCATTTCCAGCATTTCGAGAGGGCCTCGGGTTCAGGAACGTCCCGGCCGCTTGTGGCGGCCCACGAGGTGGGCTAGCCTCAGTCCATCATAGTCGCCCGGCACCGCTCGCGTCATTCCGATGCGTTGGCCGTTCCGGCGACCTGTCGAAGGCGGGCAGCCGATGAGTGACAACAAGCCGGCCGACCCGGACGGGAGTGCGACCACGCCAGATCCTTCGGACGGCCCCGCAGGCGACGAGCGATTCCGCCCGGCGACCTGCCTGCCGGACTGGGGGGACGCCGAGTTGCCCGAGCCAAAACGGCTGGGGCTCAAGAACCTGGCCGGATTCATCGGACCCGGCATCGTGATGTGCGGCGTGCAGTTGGCCGGGGGCGAGTGGCTGCTGGGAGCCGAGATCACGGCCAAGTACGGCGGCGGGCTGATGTGGATCGCCGGCGTCGCGATCATCGGACAGGTGTTCTACAACATCGAGTGTGGCCGCTACGCGATGTACTGCGGGGAACCGGTGTTCACCGGGTTCATGAGAGCCCGGCCCGGCCCGACCTTCTGGATCAGTGTGCTGATCCTGCTCAGCGTCGGCGCCTTCATCCCCGCACTCTCGACCACCGCCGCCACCATCATCGCCGCGCTGTATCTCGACCGACCACCGGGCCCGGAGGACCGGGCACTGGTCAACACTCTCGGGTACCTGCTTCTGGGCGGAGTCACCCTGCCGATCCTCGTCGGCGGCAAGATCTACAACACGATGCAGTGGGTGATGACGACCAAGATCGTCGTCGTGCTGGGCTTCTGTGTCGTGATCGGCGTGACGATGGTCAGTGCCGACAAGTGGGGCGACGTCTTTGGCGGGTTCTTCAAGATCGGCAACGTGCCGATCGTCGCCGCCGAGGACACCAACGGCAACGGGAAGCTCGACCCCGGTGAAACGGACTTCGACAAGGACGGCCACGCCGACGTCGTCGAACCCTACACGCTCGGTATCGATGGCAACATCGAGAGTTTCGACGATTTCGACAAGGACGGCCACTGGGACGGTGAGTCCATCGGAAACGTGTTCTTCGACGACGACGGCCACGGAGGCTGGCCGTTGATCTTTCTCGGCCAGATCGCACTCCTGGGCGCGTTCGCCGGATACGCCGGTGGTGGCGGCCTGGGCAACTCCACCTATTCGAACTACGTCCGGGACAAGGGCTGGGGAGTGGGCAGCCAGGTCGGCGCCATCCCCAGCGCGATCGGCGGACGCGACATCACGCTCTCGCACGTCGGAAAGGTCTTCGCACTGACTCCAGAGAACATGCGGCGATGGAAGGGATGGTGGAAGTACATCATCACCGACCAGGTCCTGATCTGGGGCCCCGGCTGCGTGATGGGCATGGCCCTGCCCGCCCTGCTCTCGATCCAGTTCGCAGAATTCTCCCCGATGTTCGGCGACCCCGATCGCCCGGACTACGGCCAGGCGATCATCACCGCCGACGGCATGCGACACGCCCCCGGGCTCTCGGCCGGCACCCAGAAACTGCTGTGGGTCGGCACGCTGATCATCGGATTGCTGGTGCTGCTGCCAAGCCAGATGTCGATCGTCGAGCATTTCAGCCGGCGGTGGACCGATGTCATCTGGTCGGGGGTCCGCCGGGTCCGCGAGCAAATGCAACCCAACGAAGTCCGCAAGATCTACTACTCGATCCTGGTGCTCTACGTCGCCTGGACCTTCTTTGGGGCCTTCCTGTTCCAGACCTACGGCCAGCCGAAGATGATGGTGCTGGTCGTGGCCAACTTCAATAACCTCGGACTGGGTTTCACCGCCTTCTTCGTGCTCCGCAACAACCTCGTTTACCTGCCCCCGGCACTGCGGCCCGGATGGGTGGCCCGGATCGGCATCGGCTTCTGCGGGGTCTTCTACCTGGGCTTCGCCGGCCTGGTCTTCTACCAGAAGCAGTTGCCATTGCTGCTGAGACTGCTGAACGGTGAGGGATAACCCCCTACACTCGAGACAACCTGCCTGACGATTTTCATGGACACGACCGATGACCAGCGAAGTCACCACGCTGCCCGAGAAGGACACCCTGCTGGACCTGTATCGCACGATGCAGACCATCCGGCAGTGCGAGGAGGAACTGGCCCGCTGCCACCAGAGAGGGCTGGTCCACGGTGCCTGCCACACCTACGTCGGTGAAGAGGCCATCGCCAGCGGAATCTGTGCACACCTGGACCGGGACGATGTCATCTTCAGCACCCACCGTGGTCACGGCCACGCATTGGCCAAGGGACTCGAGCCAAAACAGCTGATCGCCGAGCTCTTCGGCCGCGACACCGGCTGCTCGGGCGGCCGCGGCGGCAGCATGCACCTGTTCAGCCCGGAAATCGGGTTGATGGGCACCAGCGGCATCGTCGCCAGTTGCATCCTGCAGTCCACCGGCGGGGGTTATACGTCCAAGCTCTTCGGACGGGACCGCGTCTCGGTCTGCTTCTTCGGCGACGGAGCTGTCAACAACGGTGCGTTCCACGAGGGCCTGAACATGGCCAAGATCTGGAACCTGCCGGTGATTTTCGTCTGCGAGAACAACCAGTTCGCCACCGAGGTGCCCTTCAACGAGTCGAGTGCCATTCCCGACGTCGGGCGGCGGGCCGAGAATTACGGCATGCCGGGCCTGGAACTCGATGGAAACGACGTGATCGCGATCCACAAAGAGGCCGGAGAAGCGATCGCCCGAGCACGCTCCGGTGGTGGCCCCACGCTGATCGAGTGCAAAACCTACCGCACCAGGGCCCACGCCGAGGGCATGGGAGACTTCACCTACCGCACCAAGGAAGACGTCGAGGAGTGGAAACAGCGGTGCCCGATCAGCCAGTTGAGAGACCGTGCCATCGCCGATGGGCTGGTGGAAGAGGCCGAGTTCAGCACGATCGACGATGAGGTCAAACAGTTGATCGCCGAGTCACGGGAATTCGCCGAGGACAGCCCGTGGCCGAACCCCGACTCGGCCACCAAGCATGTCTACGCCAACCCCGACGATGCCCCTGCGGCCGGCCCGGAACCAGCTGCCGGTGACCGCGAACTGACCTTCGTTGAGGCAACTCACGAGGCGCTGGCCGTCGAGATGGAACGCAACCCGGGGATCTTCGTGATGGGCGAGGGCATCGGGGCCCGCGGTGGAAACTTCAACACCACCGCCGGACTGTTCGACATCCACGGAGCCACCCGGCTGGTCGACACGCCGATCTGTGAACGCGGTTTCGTGGGCCTGGGTTGCGGTGCCGCCATGACCGGCAGTCGACCGGTGATCGACTTCATGTTCGGCGACTTCATCCTGGACGCCGTCGGCGAACTGGTGAACCAGATCGCCAAGATGCAGTACATGAGCAGTGGCCGACTGAAGATGCCGATCCTGCTGCGAGGCTGCATCGGCATCGGTCACTCGGCCGCCACGCACCACTCGGGCAACTACTACCCGCTCTACGCCCACTTCCCCGGATTCCGCGTCGTGGTCCCCTCCAATGCCTACGACGCCAAGGGCCTGTTCCGTCGTGCCCTGACCACCAACGACCCGGTCATGTTCCTGGAACACCGCGAGATTTTGACGGCCAAGACCGCGGTCCCCGAGGAGGACTACGAGATCGAGTTCGGCAAGGCCAAAGTGGTTCGCGAGGGGTCGGACGTGACCGTGGTGGCCATCGCGAGAATGGTGCACCACGCCCTGGAGGTCATCGACGAACTGGGCTCCGAAGGAATTTCCGTCGAGCTGATCGATCCGCGGACCGTGCTCCCCCTGGACACCGAGACGATCGCCGCGAGCGTGGCCAAGACCGGACGCCTGCTTGTCGTCGACGAGACATTCGCACCGGCGAGTATCGGTGCCCAGATCGCCGCCGTGCAGGCCGACAGCGGTTTCGACGATCTTGATGCCCCGATCAAGCGGATCCACGGGGCCTTCACTCCCATCCCGTACAGCCCCTCGCTGGAATCCGCCGTGGTGCCTCACCCCGAAATGGTTGCCACGGCCGTGCGCGACCTGATGGCGGAGTAACTCGACGATGGCACATCCAATTCAGATTCCCCGGCTCGGCTGGAGCATGGAAGAGGGCGTCTTCGTCGAGTGGCTGCGAGCCGACGGCGACACGATCGAGCCCGGAGATGTGCTGTTCAATCTCGAGGGCGAAAAGGCGATCCAGGAAATCGAATCGATCGACGCCGGCGTTCTCCGAATCCCGGCCGACGCCCCTGCCGAAGGGGACACCGTGCTGGTCGGCCAGGTCATCGGATGGCTGTGTGCCGAGGACGAGGACCCTCCGGCAGAATTTCCGGCGGTCGACTCCGCAGCCGCCGACGACGGCCCTCCCGACACTCCTCCCGTGCCATCGGCCGGACCGGTCCAGGCGGCTGTCGCTACCGCCCCGGCCCCACCGACCAGGCGGCCGGCCTCCAGCCCCCGTGCCCGCCGCGTCGCCTCGGAACTGGGTGTCGAATGGACGACCCTCGCCGGCAGCGGACGGAACGGCCGCATCCGCGAACGCGACGTCCGGGCCGCCGCCGAGTCCGGTGCCACCGTCTCCTCCTCCACAGGCTCACCCTCGGTCCGCGGCGTCATCGCCGAACGGATGCTGACGGCGTCCCGAGACACCGCGGCGGTCACGTTGACCACGACCGCCGACGCCACCGCCCTGGTCAGTCTCCGCAAACAGTTTCAGGCCACGTCCGGAGACGAGCCGGCGCCGGGCTACAACGAGATCCTGCTGAAG
>DLVV01000268.1 GCA_003445035.1 Planctomycetaceae bacterium
GCTTCGAATCGTAGATCTTCACGATCGTGGTTCGCAGCTTCGGGCTGGCCGCCTTGAAACGCCGGCTCGAATCGGCGGGCTGTCCGAAGGCGAACAACTGGTTGAACAGGTCGTATCTCTGGACCACTTTCACGATCTTGGCCTCGATGCCCGGCGAGATCACCTTCATGTTCAAGGCGATCGTGATCGGCGTGCGTTGTCGCCGCTTGATGAGACCGAAGGCCTCGTCGAGCGTTGGCACCTTCAGCCCGCGAAATCTCGGGTGGAACCAACTGCCGGCATCCAGTTTGCGGATCTGGGCCAGCGTCAGGTCACCGATGCGCCCCGTGCCATTGGTCGTACGGTCGACCGTGCCGTCGTGGATCACGACCAGTTGTCCATCCCTGGTCTGGTAGACGTCCAGTTCAATCGATGCTCCCAGTGCGATCGCCGCTTCGAAGGCCGGCAGCGTGTTCTCGGGCGCATGGCGGACCAGCCCGCGGTGAGAGAGCAAGATTGGCTCGTGGGTGACCGGTTCCGTTTGGGCGATGGCAACCGAATACGTGGAGGATGACATCACGACACAGGCGGCAACCAGGTGAAGCCGCAGCCGACGGCAAAGAGCGAGACACGCGGACATGAGTGAACCTTTTTGTCTTGGGCCGGCGGAAATGTCGATGATCTCGACACGAGCGTAACCGGTTTGGAGGACACAAGCGAACCGGGCGAGTGGATGCCGATCCGGCCTCCGGCATCGCTGCCAGCGGCCTAACTCCAAGTGTGTCGACAGCGGATGCGATGGAAGGCGAAGAGGTTTTTCTCCATAGTGAGCCCAACCAAGGTGACCTCGGGGACGTGTTGATGAGTGTTCAGATCAACAGATGGACAAGGCTGCTCTGGTGTGTGGCCGTTCTTGTTTCGGCAGATTCGCTCGTGGCCGCTGATCGGTTTTCGCTGCGGGAAGGTGACGTGGTTGTGTTGGCCGGTGGCACCAACATGGTTCGCCTGCAACAGGCCGGTTTCCTGGAAGCGGCACTGACTCGCGGCTTCCCGGCAGCTCGCCCGAAATTTCGGGACCTGTCGTGGGAGGCCGACACCGTGTTTGGGCTGGGAACCGTGATTGAACGCTGGCGTCCCGACGGGTTCGGCAAACGCGACGAACAGTTTCGACGTGTGGGGACGACGGTCGTCATGGCGCAGTTCGGCCAGTTGGAATCGCTTGCCGGTCGCAGCGGACTCGAACGATTCACCAGGGCGTACAACGAACTCGTCTCGTCGTGGCAGAAACAGGCCAGGCTGGTCGTGCTGGTCACCCCGTCACCGTTCGAAGCCCCTCCCAACCGTTTGATTCCGGATCTGTCGATGCGCAATGACGACCTGGCCCTGTACGTCCAGGCCATCTCGAAACTCGCCGCCGATCGTGGACTGGTGCTGGTGGATTTGTTCTCCAGGTCGCGCAACGGATTGACTGACAATGGCATGCACATCAAGCCGTCGGCCCAGGCCCATGTCGCTCACTCGATCGTCGGGCAACTGGGCGTCGAGTTTCCCGAAAAGAAGGTTCTCGAGCCTTTGCGCCGCGCGGTCATCGAAAAGCATCGTCTGTGGTACGACTACTGGCGACCGGCCAACTGGAAGCTGCTCTACGGCGACGACTCGCGTCGACAATTCACGCGGGGTGGAGCCAACTACATCCCGTTCCGCGAGGAATGGAAGAAACTGCTCCCGTTGATCGACCGGGCGGAACAGCGTGTCTGGATGGTGGCCGCGGGCAAGCCGGATCCCGGGCACCACCGTCCCAGGCCCGAGGTGCTCCACAAGGCTCCCCAGGCCAACATCAAGGCCGAGCTGGCATCGTTTGCGGTTCCCAAGGGGTTCCGGGTCAATCTGTTTGCGTCCGATACGCACGGATTGACGTCGCCGATTGCCATGCGATGGGATCCGGCCGGTCGCATGTACGTGGCCGTGACCACCACCTATCCGCACGTCTTCCCCGGAGACGTGCCCAACGACAAGATCATTCGCCTGGAGGACACCAACGGGGACGGCACGGCTGACAGTTCGACCGTTTTTGCCGAGGGACTGAATATTCCGACCGGGATGGAATGGGGAGACGGCGGGATCTATGTCGGGCAGAACACCGAGATCCTGTTCCTGCAGGACACCGATGACGATGGTCGAGCCGACCGCCGCCGCGTGGTCCTGGGCGGGTTTGGCAACGGGGACTCACACCAGACGATCAACTCGTTCATCTGGAGTCCGGGCGGGGAACTGTACTTCGGCCAGGGGGACGGATGCGAATCTCGCGTCGAGACGCCGTGGGGATCCAGCAACCTGTTCCAGGCCGGCTTCTACCGTCTCCGGCCCCGGCGACTGCAACTGGATCCGTTGCTGGACGACTTCATGGGACCTGGGAATCCCTGGGGTGTGGCCTTCAATGGCTGGGGACAGATTTTCAGCATCGACGGTGCCGGCGGTGTGACCTACCTGTCGCCCGGGCAGGTGCCCACCACCCACAAGCTGAAGCTCCGACGGATCGGAAACCCAGGCGGATACTGTGGCATCGGCTTCTTGGATGGCCGGGGGGTGCCCGAATCGATGCGGGGCGATTTCGTGATCGGCGACTTCAAGCCCAACCGCGTCAAACGGTTTTCGGTTCGCCCGGACGGTGCGGGATTCTCGTTGCAGTGGAAGGAACCGATCCTGCAGTCGCGGCACCGCAACTTCCGTCCGGTGGACGTGAAGCAGGGGCCCGACGGAGCGATTTACGTCGTGGACTGGTACAACCCGGTCACCTGTCACCAGGACGACGCGTACCGTGATCCGGCACGGGACAAGGCACACGGACGGATCTGGCGGCTGGTTCACACCGAGTCGGTTCGGTTGGTTCCCAGGGCACCGGACCTGGCGAAGGCACCGATCAGCGAGGTGCTCGATGCCTTGAAATCACCCGAGCACTGGACCCGGTACCAGGCCAAGCGGGCCTTGACGACCAGGGATCCGGCCGGAAGTGCCATCGCATTGGACGCCTGGATCCAATCCCTGGATCCCAGGGACCCCGGCCACGAACATCATCTCTATGAAGCCCTGGGCGCCTTTGAGACGATTGAGGTCGTCCGTCCGGGATTGCTCAACAGGCTGCTGGGAGCCAGGGATCACCGGGCCAGGGCCTATGCGGCCCGGGTGACCGGACGGTGGCACGATCGTCTGGACGATCCACTGAAGAGCCTGGCGGCGCGGGTGGTCGACGAGCATCCCCAGGTACGGATGGAAGCCGTCATGGCCTGCGCGGCAATCCCCTCGCCGCGGTCGATCGAGGTGGTTGCTCGTGTGGTCGACAAGCCGAAGGACGGCTGGATCGACTACGCCTTCAAGCAAGCCGTGCATCACCTGGGGCCTCACTGGATCCCCGCCTTCCGCGAGGGGAAGGTGTCGTTTCAGCGACCCAGTCACCTGGCGGCCGTGTTGAACGAGGCCGGCGGGCGTGATGCCCTGGCGAGCCTGAAGCGGTTGCTCGACGGGGCCGACCTCGATCGGGCGACCCGGTCGGCTGCGATCTCGGCCGTATTGGCCGTCGGCGGTCCGGATGATCTCAGGACGTACGGGCTTGATGAGAAACGATTCACTCGAGATGGGCGTTACGACGCGTCACTTCATGCCGAATCCTTGGGCCGATTGGTCGAGGTAACCCGGTTCCGCAAGGTGCGGCCGTCGGGAGATTTGGTTGCTTTGCTGGGAGGCTTGATCGCCAGGGACCATGCCCAGGTTCAGGCCCGTTCACTGGAACTGGCGGGTCTCTGGAACGTGACCCGCATCGGGGATGCCATCCTGGCTGCAGCGGGCAATGACCGACTTCCGGTGACGGTGCGGGAAGCCGCGTTCGGAGCCCTGGTCGCATTGAAAGTGCCCGCCGGTCGTGGGGTGCTCGAAGCCTCCACGACGGCTCCACATCCGGTCGCGGTGCGGTCGGCAGCGGTGCGGTCACTGGTCTCGATTGATCCCCAACTGGCGGCCCGGCGGGCGGCCGAGTTGTTTGACGGCGAGAAACTGTCAGCCGACGACACCACGGCCACGCTGGACGCGTTCATGAATCGGACCGGTGGTGCCCAGTCGCTGGCTGCGGCCATGAAGTCGAAAAAACTGAAGCCGGAAACCGCTCGCCAGTTGTTGAAGTCCTTGTTCTCGACCGGTCACTCGGATCGAGAATTGCTCGGGACCTTCAACACCGCGCTGGGGGCGTCGGCCAAGGCTCCCGATTACAACCAGCAGTTCGTAAAAAAACTGGCCGGAGACGCGGCCAAGTCCGGTGTGGTCACACGCGGTGGTGTGCTGTTCCGGGACCTGGCCTGCGTGTCGTGTCACAAGGTGGGCGGCAGTGGCGGTACGATCGGTCCGGACCTGACGGCGATCGGAACGACGTTGTCGGCCGAGCGGATTGCCGAGGAACTGTTGTGGCCCAACCGGCAGGTCAAGGAAGGGTTTTCGGTGATCCAGGTGGTTACCGAGGACGGCAAGATCCACCAGGGATATGAGCGAAAGACGAAGTCCAGCCAGGAAACCGGTGACCTGGTGCTGGAGGATCTGGCGACCCGGAAGCTGATGACCATCAAGCGAGAGAGCATCGAGGCGAAGAAGGTCATCGGCAGCGTGATGCCCGCCGGCCTGACCGCGGTGCTCTCACGCGAACAGTTGCTTGACCTGATGCGGTTTCTCTCGGATCTCGGGAAGATTCGCTAGCACCCAGGCCGCAACTGCTACGGCTGTTTGGTTCTGGTCGGCCGGGAGTGTTTCAGCACGAAGTCTGCTGCCAGTCCGTACGCGTTGTCGATGGCACTGTGCCCCCGGCTCGGCCCGATGACCAGTTCGATCGGAACGGGATTGTTGGGGGACGCCTTGACCGCGGCCCGGACGAAATTGCGGACGGTGGACACGCAACTGTCGGTGCTGACCCGCTGATCGGAGTTGCCGATGCTGATCCAGACGTGGCGGCCGACAAGCCTGGTCGCCAGGGACGAGGCGTCATAGGGACGGGCCTGTTCTGCTGTGACCTCGCGGAATTCTTTGAGGGCCCGGAGTTCGGTGACCGGGGAAACGCAAACGACCGTTCTGACTCGTGGTTCTGCAGCCGCCAGGTGCAGGGCACAGAATCCGCCCCGTGAGGTGCCGCCCGCGGCCACCTGGTTGGGGGCCGTGTACCTGTTGGAAACGAGCCAGTCGAGAACGTCACGGCAGCGGTCAGTGAACGGTTTCACCGGGTCTTGCCCCGTCTTGACCCGATGGGCCCAGCCGGACAGCGCGGAGGGCTCGTTCGGTTTGTGGTCGCGGCCATGGCAGGGTGGGTCGAGTGTGACGTAGAGCCATCCATGTTTTGCCAGTTGTCGTCCGGAGGTGGTGTAGATCGGGAACTTGGTCATGTCTTCGATGGACGTCGCGAAGACAAAGAACGTGGGGGATGGCCGCTTGGGTTTGGCGCCGAACAGGCCGAACCGGGTACCGGTGGAGGTTGTCAGCACCCGCATCGCCGGCGTGGCGGGTTGGGCGAAGGTGGCCGAGGGGCACGTCGTCAGCCCGGCCACGACCGAGCACAGCAGCAGCGAGGGGAAGTCTCTCTTCATCTGTTGGGTCCCGCCGTTTTCCGGATCTCCTGGGAGGGCAATCTCACCTGAAGAGAGCCCGGAGATCAAGCACCCCATCG
This sequence comes from Planctomycetaceae bacterium, assembly GCA_003445035.1. Classification (GTDB taxonomy): domain Bacteria; phylum Planctomycetota; class Planctomycetia; order Planctomycetales; family Planctomycetaceae; genus UBA8437. The sequence continues at coordinate 5,675 of DLVV01000268.1, forward strand.
TCTCGTGGACTTGGGGTCGCAGCGGGAATAGACAATAGTGACCATCACGCTGTTCCTGTCGATCCCCGATGCAGGCACGACCATGCGACCGATTTTCGACGGCCACGGTGACCTGGCCCTGTTCGCCATCTCCTACAACCGTGATCAGACGGCGACGGCTGAGGAGATCAACCGCCGTGAGGAGGGGATGACCGATACGTTCGGTCGCGGGTGTGCAGCCAACAGCCTGCCGGAAATGCGGCGGGCCGGGGTCGGTATCTGCCAGTCGAGCCTGGCGGTTCGGGTGGCTGACAAGGCCAGGCCAACGCTGCGGTCGGACCTGAACTTTGCCACCCATCACATGGCCTACGCTCACGCTCACGGACAACTGGCCTATTACCGTGTGCTCGAACAGCAGGGCGAGGTGCGGCTGATCGATTCGGCCGAGGAAATGAACAGCCAGTGGCAGACGTGGGAAACCGCCACCGAAGAGGAACGACTCGAACTGCCGGTCGGGATCATCGTGTCGATGGAGTGTGCCGACCCGATCGTTGAGCCGTCCCAGGCCGAATTGTGGTGGGAGGACGGGTTGCGCAGCGTGATGCTCTCGCACTTCGGTCACAGCCAGTACGCAGCCGGAACCGGTGTCACCGGGCCACTGACAGCCAGGGGGGTCGAACTACTGGCCGAGTTCGAGCGTCTGGGCATGATCCTGGACCTGTCACACACTTCCGAGGAGTCCTTCTACGAATCGCTCGACCGGTTCACCGGTCCGGTCATCGCCAGTCACAACAACTGCCAGGCGCTGGTGCCGGGAGACCGGCAACTCTCCGATGATCAGATCGGGCGACTGATCGAACGCGGTGGCGTGATCGGTGCCGTGCTCGACGCCTGGATGCTGGTGCCCGGGTGGGTGCACGGGACCTCCCGGCCCGAGGAAGTGGACATGGGGGCCGTGGCCGATCACATCGATCACGTCTGCCAACTGGCCGGGAATTCCCGTCACGCGGCGATCGGCAGCGACATCGGCGGAACCAACCACATGCCGCACGACTTCCGCACCACCTCCGATCTGCAGAAACTCGATTCGTTGCTGGCCGACCGCGGTTACGACGATCGCGACATCGACAACATCTTTCACCTGAACTGGCTCGAGTTCTTTCGGCGCGAACTGCCGTAGCGAGGGAAGCTGATGGGCCGGACGGCGGATGTCGTGATTGTCGGTGGAGGTGTGACGGGGTTGTGCACGGCCCTGGCCCTCAAAGAACGGGGGGTGGGCCGGATCGAGGTGCTGGAACGGCACTTCACGGGATCGGGACAGTCGGGGCGGGCGGCTGGTGTGATCCGCGGCTGCGTGGGGCACGCGACGGTCGCCGCGACACAGTTGGAAGGCCAGGAGTTCTACGGCACGTTCGAGGCGAGGTACGGGATTCCGGTCGAAGTTCACCGGACCGGTTACCTGCTGGTGGCTCGGTCTCACGAACGGGCTCACGTGGAGACCACGGTGTCGGTGGCTGAACGTGCCGGGTGCCGACTGGGCCTTGTCGCAGCCGAGGAGGCTGTCGAGATTCAACCCGGTCTGGACGCCGATCCGGCCGGGGTGCACGTCTTTGAACCGGGTGGAATTTATGTCGATCCGGCTCCCGCCACTCAGGCAATTCGACTGGCCGCCACCGCCACCGGAGTGGCGATTCGCGAGGGGTGTGAGGTCAAGGAGGTGGTGGTCGAGGGTGGACGCGTGACCGGTGTTGTGAGCAATGACGGGAATGTTTCGGCCGAAAACGTGCTGGTGGCGACATCGGTCTGGGGCACTCCCCAGTTGGCTCGGCTGGGTATCGAAGTCCCGGTCCGTCCGCACATTGCGCAGATGGCGTTTTTTCATGTCCCGGCAGGTTCCGGTCAGCGATTGCAGACAACGTTGTTCGATTCGCGAGCCGGCCTCTACATGCGACCCGAGGGCGTGGCTCAGATGTTCGTTGGCCGGAAGGAAAAGGACTTCCATGATCCGGACGGGCCAGCCATCGATCCGGATGATTACAAACAGACCGCCGAGTACTTCGCGGTCCAGCGAATGCACGCGGGGCTGTCAGTGACTTTGCCCTCGATGAGCGACGGATTTGTCCACCGCACCTACGCGTGCACCTATGACGTGACGCCTGACGAGATGCCGATCCTGGAGCAGGCGGAGGGGATCGACGGGCTGTTCTTTGCCCTCGGCTTCAGTGGTGGTGGCTTCTCGGCCGCTCCCTGGGTGGGACGGCGAATGGCCGATTGCATCACCTCCGGTGAGAAACCCCCGGAGATCACTCCGTTCAAATTGGAACGGTTCGAGACGGGGGAGACCATTACCTGGAGCAACACGCCCGACTGAACTGCGGCGTTCTAGATCAGTTCGTCGATCGGGCCGCCATGATTGAGTACCGGGATCGGCCGGTTCTGGCGGTCGATGAAGATCCTGTGCGTGTCCACGCCCAGCACATGGTACATCGTGGCGAAGAGGTCCTGGGCGTGTGAGGGCCGGTCGACCGGATAACCCCCGATCGAGTCGCTCTTGCCGATCACCTGGCCCGTCTTCAGTCCGCCGCCGGTGATCAGGGCCGAGAAGCAGTCGGCCCAGTGGTCACGCCCGCTCTGGTCTGTCTGGTTGCCGGTGGTGATCTGGCCCACCTTGGGGGTGCGTCCGAATTCGCCGATGACCATCACCATGGTTTTTTCGAGCATACCGCGGTCGGCCAGGTCGCCGATCAGCACCGACACCGCCCGGTCGATCTGTGGCAGCAGCTTCTCCAGGCGAGGGAAGGCCGTGTTGTGTGTGTCCCAGTCCTGCTTCAAGCCGCACTGGATCAGAGTGAAGGTGACACCGGCTTCGACCAGCCGGCGGGCCAACAGGGCGCCTTGCCCCCATTCGTGGGATCCGTAGCGTTCACGGAGGCCCGGCTTTTCACGGGACAGGTCGAACGCGTCGCGGACCTGGTGCTGCAGCAGCAGGTCCATGCCCTGGTTGGTGAAGTCTCGGGTCTGCCGGATCGAGCGGACGGCGGGGCCCTGGCCTCGGAACCGGTCGAGCAGCGACAGCAGGTCCTGTCGGTGCTGCAGCCGTGGTGTCGAGAGTCCGTCGCGGAGTTCCAGGATCGGCACGGTGAACTTCTGGGTGGTCGAGGCCGGCAGGTGCCCGCTCTCGAACGGCTCGTGCCGCGAGCCCAAGTAGGCGGCCGCCCCGAAGGGCGACCCGATGTACTCGTGGTGGAAACTCCAGGGGATGCCGACGTAGGCCGGCATGCCGGCCTGGCGGGGGCCGCACAACCGCGACGTGATCGATCCGAACGACGGTGTCTCGATCACCGCGCGGCGGGTGCCGCCCCGGGTGCCCATCCGCCCGGTCAGCATCTGGTGCTCAGCGGGGGCGTGGCTGTTGTTGCCGTGGTGCAGCGAGCGGACCACGTTGTAGTTGTGGGCCTGGGCGGCCAGCAGTGGCAGGCGATCACAGATCTGCAGGCCCGGGACCGACGTTCCGATCGCCCCGAACTGCCCCCGGACGTTCTCGGCGGCCTCGGGCTTCGGGTCGAACGTTTCGTGGTGTGACGGCCCACCGTCCAGGAAGAACATGATGCACGAGGTGTCGGGCCGGGTTGTCGGGGCCGCCAGCAGCGAGGAGGCCACTCCTCCCAGGCCCAATGATCCCATCTGGATCATTGTCCGCCGAGACAGCAACGACAGGTCGGACTGCAACGGGTGCATGCGGTGCAGTCTAACGGCTGAATCGTCTCCAGACCAATTGATCTTTATTGCTGAGACGATCGCAGGGAGCACAGACCCGGATGAATGCCAGGGGGCTAGACCAGCTCCTCGATCGGAGCGCCGTGGTTCAGTACCGGGATCGGCCGGTTCTGATGGTCGGTGAAGATCGTGTGCGGATCGATGCCCAGCACGTGGTACATCGTGGCGAAGAGGTCTTGTGGGTGAATGGGACGGTCGACAGGGTGAGCTCCGATCGCGTCGCTCTCGCCGACGACCTGGCCCATTTTCAGGCCTCCACCGGCCACGAGAGCCGAAAAACAATCGCCCCAGTGATCTCGCCCGGCATTCTTGTTGATCTTGGGGGTGCGTCCGAATTCTCCGATGACCATCACCATGGTGCTTTCGAGCATGCCGCGGTCAGCCAAATCGGAGAGCAGCGTGGCGACGGCCCGGTCGAGTCGTGGAAGGAACTTGTCGAGGTTGGTGAAGTTGGCGCTGTGCGTGTCCCAGTCCTGCTTCAAGCCGCACTGGATCAACGTGAAGGTGACACCCGTTTCGACCAGCCGTCGAGCCAGCAGAGCGCCCTGGCCCCATTCGTGAGGTCCGTATCTTTGGCGGGTGGCGGATGTTTCCCGGGACAGATCGAACGCGTCACGGACATGTTGTTGCAGCAACAGGTCCATGCCCTGCCTGGTGAAGTCCCGGATCTGTCCGATCGCCGGGGCGACCGGTCCCTGGTGGCGGAACTGGTCAAGCACCGAAAGCAGGCTCTGTCGCTGTTGCAGTCGCGGGGGAGAGAGTCCGTCCTGGAGTTCGAGGACGGGGACTGTGAATTTTTCTGTGGTCGAGGCTGGCAGGTGGCCGCTCTCGAACGGCTCGTGCCGGGAGCCCAGGTAGGCGGCCGCTCCGAAGGGAGACCCGATGTACTCGTGATGAAAACTCCACGGGATGCCGACGTAGGCCGGCATGCCCGGGCGGCGAGTGCCACGCAGTCGTGAGACGATGGATCCGAACGACGGCGTCTCGATCACCGCTCGCCGGGTGCCGTCACGGGTTCCCATCCGCCCGGTCAGCATCTGGTGTTCGGAGGGGGCGTGGCTGTTGTTGCCATGATGCAGGGAGCGGACGACGCTGAATCGGCGGGCCTGGGCGGCCAGCAGCGGCAGTCGATCGCAGATCCTGAATCCGGAAACGGCCGTGTCGATGACACCGAACTGGCCGCGGACGGTTTGGGGAGCCTGGGGCTTGGGGTCGAACGTCTCGTGGTGAGACGGACCGCCGTCCAGAAAGAACATGATGCACGAGGTCTCGGGGCGCTGACCGGCGTCGGGTCCCGCCTGCAGAGACGTGGTTGCTCCCGCCAGGCCCAGTGATCCCATCTGGATCATTGTCCGTCGCGAAAGCAGGGACAGTTCGGGCGACGATGGGTGCATACGAGGGAGTCTAACGGCTGGATTGCCTGCAGACCAATCGATATTTCTCACCGAGACGGATTCTGTCACGTCTCCAGGACCAAGTCCGGATTCATGTGGCCGCCAGCGACCGCTAGAATAGATGCCCGGTGTCACAGTCACTGACCCGGATAACCTGCGTACTTTCGACTGGAACCCCATGCCCATACGACTTGTGGTTCGGCTGTTCGTCTTTTCCGCCATGGCGGTGATGGTTTGCTCGTCGGCCGACGCAGCGGAAGCGAAGCCGCTGACTTTCGAAGCCGACATCCGTCCGATCTTCCGGTCTCACTGTTACGACTGTCACGGTTCGATCAAGGAGAAGAAGGGGAAGCTCGATCTCAGGTTGGCCCGGCTCATGATCGCCGGCGGTGAGACGGGACCGGCAATCGTGGCCGGGGATCCCGACGGGAGTTTCCTGGTCAAGCGGCTTCGTGAGGGATCGATGCCACCGGGAGACGTGCGAGTCAGTGACGAGGAAATCGCCAAGATCTCACGGTGGATCAAGCAGGGCGCGAAGACGGCCCGGCCGGAGCCGAAGCAGATCGGCGCCGGGCTGGGGATCACGCCCGAGGAGCGGTCGTGGTGGGCCTTCGAGCCGATCTCGCGACCGCCGGTTCCCGGCTCCGTTGGGAAAGGGCGTGTGCGGACCGAGATCGATGCGTTCGTGTTGGCCCGGCTGAAAGAGAAGAAGCTCGGTTTTGCCTCAGATGCCGATCGCCTGACACTGGTCCGGCGAGTCCACCTGGACCTGCTCGGACTGCCCCCGACGTTCGAACAGGCCCAGGCGTTCATCAACGACAAGCGGGACGACGCCTACGAGCGTTTGATCGATGAGTGTCTTGAGTCCCCGCATTACGGCGAGCGGTGGGGACGTCACTGGCTGGACGTGTCCGGGTACGCCGACTCGGAAGGCTATACCAACGACGATCGCGTACGGCCCTACGCCTACAAGTACCGTGATTACGTGATCCGGGCCTTCAATGACGACATGCCGTTTGACCGGTTCATCCAGGAGCAGCTCGCCGGAGACGAGATGATCGTCGGGCCACTGAAGAACCTGGGACCCCACCAGGTGCAGAAGCTTGTGGCGACGGGGTTTCTGCGGATGGCCGCCGACGGCACCGAAAGCAATCCGCCGGATGCGGCCGTTGCCAAGAACCAGGTCGTGGCGGACACGATCAAGATCGTCAGCTCGGCATTGCTGGGTTTGTCGGTTGGTTGTGCCCAGTGTCACGATCATCGCTACGACCCGATTTCCCAGGTCGATTATTACCGCATCCGGGCGGTCTTCGAGCCGGGGTACGACTGGAAGTCGTGGCGGAACCCCAGCCAACGTCGCGTGTCGCTCTACACCGATGCCCAGCGGTCGGTGCGGGCGGAGGTCCAGAAAGAGATCGACGTGGTCAACAAGGAGAAGACTGCCAAGCAGCAAAAATACATCCAGGAGGCGCTTGAGAAGGAATACGCCCGCTACGGCGAGCCGTTGCGGGGCGAGATGCGGAAAGCCAAGACGACTCCCGGCAGCAAGCAGACCGACAAGCAGAAGGCGTTGTTGAAGAAGTACCCCAATCTCAACGTCAACGGCGGCAACCTCTACCAGTACAACTCCAAGCACGCCGACGAGATCAAGGCCTACGCTCCCAGGATCGCCAAGATCCAGAAGCGGATCCCGATTGAAGATTTCGTGCGGGCATTGACCGAGAACATTGGCAAGCCCGGCACGGCGCCCAAGACGTTCCTGTTCCACCGCGGCGACTTCCTGCGTCCCCAAAAGGCCGGCCCGGCCATCCCTGCCGGCCTCGGTACGCTTCCGCCGGTCAAACCACGCAACAGGGATCCCAAGCACCTCGCCGATCGTCTCGACCTGGCCCGCTGGCTGGTTTCCGACGAGAACCCGTTGTCGCCACGAGTTGCCGTCAACCAGACCTGGAGCCACCTCTTCGGCAAGGGACTGGTTCGCACGATCAACGACTTCGGCGTCCGTGGCGACCTGCCGACTCACCCCGCGTTGCTGGATTGGCTGTCCACCGAATACCGGCGGCTGAAATGGAGCCGCAAGGCCTTGATCCGCACCATCGTGCTCTCGGCCACCTATCGCCAGAGTTCGGCCACTTCGAACCAATTGGCACAATCCGATCCCCAGAACACTCTGCTGGGTCGTCAGACCCGATTTCGCCTGCAGGCCGAAATCATCCGCGACAACAGCCTGACC
>DLVV01000335.1 GCA_003445035.1 Planctomycetaceae bacterium
TCATCGGATGGGATTGTGAACGGTTACCAGCTTGGTGCCGTCGGGGAAGGTTCCTTCGACCTGGACCTCGGCGAGCATCTCGGCAACCCCGTCCATCACCTGCCGACGTCCGAGGAACTGTTTGCCCAGGTCCATCAACTCGGCAACAGTCCGACCGTCACGGATGAACTCCAGCAACTGGGCCGCGATCAGGGCAACGGCTTCGGGGTGATTGAGTTTCAGTCCGCGGGCGAGTCGCTTCTGGGCGACGAACCCGGCGTTGTGAAGCATCAGCTTCTCGATTTCGCGCGGACTCAGGTGCATCAGCAGGTTCTCCTTGGTGACGGGCCCACCCGAGGGTGGGTTACCACTTTCGCTCCCAGGGTGTTTCCTGGAGGTGATCGGCGAGGAAGGCGAGTCGTTGTTTGAGCCGCCGGCCGACGGTTTCGGAATTCGGCCCGACGAGTCTCCAGACCAGGCCTTCCTCTCGCGGGCTGACTGCTTCCAGGCAGCCGTCTTCCCGGGGCTGGTCGGATGTCACCGATTCGCGGATCGACTCGATGGCTTTGCCGAACTTTTCACCGAACAGCACGACCGTGGCCAGGCAATGATGGTGGCCCATCCTCAGGGGGTTGTCGAGCTTGGACTGGCGAGGGACGAGGTCCAGCGAATCCAGCAGCAGCATGCGGTCACCGCGGATCACTTCCAGGCGGGTTCTCAGTCGGCCGAATTGCCAGCACTCCCCCCGTGCGATGCGTCCGCTGGTCAACCAGTCGATGTGGACCAGGGTGGCGTCGTCGGCCAGGTGCACGCGGTTGTGCTGCTGGTAGATGGCGCCGCGAAAACAGACCAGCGGATCGGGAGCGATCACCAGGGTGGCTCCCGTGCCGACGCGGGCCTGCAGCTGCTGGCTGCAGCCACGGTCTTTCAGTGAGCGGTAAACCTTGGTCGAAGCCTGGGTGGTCAGCACCGTGGTGGTGTCGTCCCCGAGCTCGAGGTCGAGTTGCACGCTGTCACCGGCCACCAGTCCACCACCGAAAGTGGTGGCGTAGATCCAGCTGGCCGGACCGGGACGGCGTGGAACCCACAGTTTCAGGGGGTTGGTGGCGAGGTTGCCGGTGACGTGGCTGCGTTGGCCGACCCGGGTGACGCGGATCCGGCCCTGGCCGGGTCGCAACGGCACGGCGGAAAGGGGGCCTGCCACCTGGTCCGCTGGCGGAGCGTCGGCCGGGTCGGTGTCCGGAGTCCGGATCGGGGTGGTGCTGGAGCGAGTCACGTCGGAGGTGGCTAGACGCTGAGGTAGTTGGAGATGAGTTCTTCGGTCAGGTCGGACGTCTCGCCGTCGGCGGTGACCTGGCCGCGGTTCATGATATAGAAGTCGTGGCCGAATTCCCTGATGAAGTCCAGGTACTGTTCGACCAGCACCACGGTCATGTTCCGTTCGGTGACCAGTTCTCGCAGCACCTCGCCGATCTGCTGAATGATGTTCGGCTGGATGCCCTCGGTCGGTTCGTCGAGCAGCAGTACTCGGGGGTTGCTGACCAGGGCCCTGGCGATGGCCAGTTGCTGTTGCATGCCGCCGGAGAGGTTGCCTCCGGGACGCTGGCGATTGTCCCAGAGTATGGGAAACAGGTCGTAGACGTCCTGCGGCACCTGTCGGATCCGCGGCCGGGTCGCCTCGAGCCCGACGCGGAGATTGTCGGCGACAGAGAGCTTGGGAAAGATCTGTCGCCCCTGCGGTACCAGCGCGATGCCCTCGCGGGCGCGTCGGTTGGCAGCGAAGGAGGTGACATCGACATGTGGGAGTTGAATCGAGCCGCTGCTGGACCGCAGGATCCCCATGATCACCTTCAGCAGGGTGGTCTTGCCCACGCCGTTGCGGCCGATCACGCAGGTGACCCGGCCGGGCAACATCTGTGCCGAGACCCCGTGCAGGGTCTGGATGGTTCCGTAGGAGAACTCGAGTTTGTTGAGCGTGAGCATGATCGTGTGAGTGAAGAAAGGGAGGGGGTCGTGTTGTGGGATCAGCGACCGAGGTAGGCCTCGATCACCTCGGGGTTCTGCTTGACCTCGTCGAGTGAACCCTGTGCGATGACCTTGCCTTCGTTGAGGACGGTGACGCGGGAATTGAGCAGGCGGACGAATTCCATGTCGTGTTCGATCACGATAATGCTGTGTTCGTCCTGCAACTCGAGCAGCAACTCGGCGGTGAGCACGGTTTCCTCGTCGGTCAGTCCGGCGGCCGGTTCATCGACGAGCAGCAGCTGGGGGCTGGAAAGGATCAGCATGCTGATTTCCAGCCACTGGCGTTGTCCGTGGCTGAGAAACTTGACCGGCCGGTCGACGTCGTCGATCAGGCGAACCCGTTCGAGGATCTTGCTGATCTGATCGGATTCCTGTGCGGTGGATGTTTTTTCCAGGTTCCGCAGCAGCTTTTGCCGTCCGGGCAGGGCCAGTTCCATGTTCTGTCGCACATCGAGTCCGTCAAAGACCGTGGGGGTCTGGAACTTGCGTCCGACCCCTTTTCGGGCGATGTCGACGTCGCTGGCCCGGGTGATGTCGGATCCGGCGAACTTGATACGACCCTGGCTGACAGGGGTCTTACCGCTGATCACGTCGCAGAGGGTGGTCTTGCCGGCACCGTTGGGCCCGATGATCACGTTCAGCGCGTAGTGCGGCACACTGTAGTGGTCGATGTCGAGAGCCCGGAAACCGTCGAAGTGGACCTGGACGTCATCGACAGTCAGCAGGGGGCTGTCCAGTTGACTCACGGTCGTGTTGGTCCGTTGTCTCATCGCCAGCGCCTGGAGTCGCTCGGTCACCGGTGTCGACATGTCCTGGGTGACCGGGTCGAGGGCAGTGATTGATGAACGGCGGTCGAGCCGGGCGATCATCACGCGCCAGAGTCCGATCACGCCGTCGGGCATCAGGATCACCACAAACACGAACAGGCCGCCCAGCAGGAAGGGCCAGGCCTGGGGCCATCCGGTCAGGTAGAAGTACAGCAGGTTGATCAGCAGGGCGCCGACGATGGGGCCGCTGAGTGTTCCTCGGCCGCCGAAAGCCACCCAGACGACGACCAGGATCGACTGCTTCGGCAAGAGGTAGGGGTCTGGGGCGAAGGGACTGATTGCCGGCGCGTAGAGCAATCCGGCCAGCCCGGCGATCATCGCAGAGATGGAAAAAATGGCCATCTTGAAGACGTAGGGCCGATAGCCGGAAAAACGCAGCCGGGTCTCGTTGTCGCGGATTGCGATCAGCACACGGCCGAATCGTGAACCGATCATCACCCGGCAGCCCATGTAGACAACCAGCAGGGTGACAGCCGAGATCAGGTACAGCGCGAACTTGACGTTCGGATCGTCGAGCCGCCAGCCGGCGACTTCGAGCCGGGCGATATCGCCCAGCTTGACCGGCCCCTGTGGCGTGGTCACCTCCAGGGACTTGAAGTCCTTGTCGATGTTCTGGAACTTCCTGGGTCGGCTGGTGAAGTGGTGCCCGGACTGTGAGAAAGATCCCCCGTGCTCGGCCTGGTAGTCGGCAATCACCTTCTGGACTTCGGGAAGTCCGATCTGCTTCTTGGCCATCTCCTGTTCATCGACGTCGATCTGGATCACCTCGGTGAAACCGATCGTGATCCGCTCGTAGAGGTTCATGCCGTTGGTGCCGCCGAACAACATCTCGTTCATCGAAAAGACCAGCAGGGCGGCCAGCGTGACGGCCTGGGTCAGGATGGCGAAGAACACGCCCCGCACGCGGCTGCGGAAGACGAAGAACCCGATCACCGCGGCGACCAGCCCCGGGATCAGCATGCCCAGAAACAGTGTGACCGGCAGGCTCCAGAAGGGTTTCCAGAACCAGGGCACCAGCGCTTCCTCGGGTGCCTGCCCCACCTCGAGGGGATAGACGATGGAAAGGCCCGCGGGCAGTTTCCAACCGTTGGCATCCATGATGCCCTCGGGGCCACCGTGATGGGAAAGGAACATCCCCATCGCGTAGCCGCCCAGCGAGAAAAAGAAACTCTGGCAGAGACAGAGCATGCCGCTGTAGCCCCAGATCAGGTCGAGGCTCAGGGCCAGCAGGGCGAAGCAGAGGTACCGGCCGAGCATGTTGACGGTTTCGATGCCGATCACGCCCGACAGGTAGAGTCCGGGCACGCCGACGAGTCCCATCGCCAACACCGAGGCGGTGGTTGCGATGTTGATGGCACGACCGGGACGGGATCCCAGCGGGCTAGACATCCGCCAGCCTCCCCTTGGGTGGGAAGAGTCCGGCGGGTTTCCACTGGATGAAAGCGATCACCAGTAACAGCAGGATCACCTTGGCCCAAATCGCCGATCCCATGGCCGGCTCGATCACCTTGTTGAGCACGCCAAGCCCCAGGCCGGCCAAAACGGTGCCGGCCAGTTCACCGACTCCTCCGGTGACCACCACCAGGAAGGCGTCGACGATCTGGCCCTGTCCCATTTCGGGTGCGACGGTACCGATCAGGGTCCAGGCGTAGCCGGCGATTCCTGCCAGGCCGGCTCCCAGGGCGAAGGTCAACCCGTCGGTCCGTCGGGTGTTGATCCCCAGGCTCTCGGCTGTCTCGCGATTCTGCACCGTGGCGCGGATCAACAGCCCGGGACGTGTGCGGTTCATGATGGCCGAGATGGCCAGCACGCAGGTGGCACACAACCCCACGATGAAAATGCGGTTGTAGGGGATGATCAGGTCCTGGATCGGTTCAAAGCGGCCGATCAGCCAGTCCGGACTGTTGACCCCGATATTGTCGCCGTACCGCATTCGAACCGCCTGGATCAGGATCAGGCCGACACCCCAGGTCGCCAGCAGAGTCTCGAGCGGTCGTCCGTAGAGGTGACGTACGACCAGCAGTTCGATCAGCCAGCCGACCAGTGCGGCTGACAGAAACGCGGCAGGCAATGCGACGACAAAGAACAGGTTCACCGGGTTGTCGGGCGTGTGGCCGAAGAGCATCTGGATTTCGTAGGTGGCGTAGGCCCCGATCATCATCAGTTCCCCGTGGGCCATGTTGATCACGCCCATCTGGCCAAAGATGATTGCCAGGCCCAGCGCGACCAAAATCAGCACGCTGCCCAGCGAGAGGCCCTGGAAGAGGTTCTGGACGCGGGCGATCTTCCACTGGTACCACTCGATCGTCTCCAGGGCCTTCGCGAAGGCCTCGCGTTCCTGCGGGGCGAGGGATTCGGGGGTCTTGAGGAGACTTTCGAGAATCGGTACGGCAGGGGCGCTGCATATCTCGCCGAGTCGTGCCGCAGCGGCCATTCTCTTTTCCGGCGAATCGGTGAAGTTCTCCGACCCCAACTCGATCAACGCGATACTCTCGATCGCCCTGTCCCGGACCACGTCGGGGACGTCAGCCTCGACCAGTTCATCAAGTGGCTCGAGAAATTCGGACTTCTTGCTGTTGCCGAACTGGCGTATGGCCGCGAGGCGAGTGTCGAGTTGTGGTGACCAGACCTCGAGCCGGCGGATCACGTCGTTGACCGCCCGCCGCTCGCGGCCGCTGGGGCTCATGGACTTGAGTTCCCCGGCGGGAACGACAAGCGGTGAACCATCGGGGCCGGACAGGGGGTTGGCCGAGAGCGGGTCGGAGAGCGGGGCCATCTTGCGGCCCTCGATCTCCTGGAATTTCGGGCAGAGGACGACACGACCGTTGTGGACGTAGGCGTCGCCTTGCTGGTAAGCCGCGAAAAACGCGACCAGCCGACCGTCTCGTGAACGGCCCAACTGCTGCAGGACCTCCTGTCGCACGGCGCGGTCGTCGGAAGCGAGACGCACGAGTTGAGCGAACCGCTCATCGTCGTTGGCCGCCCGAGCCGCGGCTGGCAATACCAGCAGGACGAGCAGCAGGCGCAGCCACGGAGTCAGTCCGCGGCCGGCTGCGAAGGGCTCGGCGAACAACATGCGACAACCCGGTGGCACAACGGCAAGGTGAATTCCACCGGTCCCAAGCGAAGAACCGGCCCGACACGGATCAGTCATGCCGAAGACCCGGCGTCCAGGTGAGGACGCCGGGTCCCGGGAAGAACTGACAGAATTTGGGGAGTTCGGTCAGCCCTACTTCAGGTTGTTCTTCGTGCAGAACGCCTGGAAGCCGGACACGAACGCCTGGTTGTCGGGCGTGTCGATACTCTGGTAGTAGTTCCAGCAGGCCAGGTGACCAACCAGCGGAGGAATGTCCATCGCCCGCAGTTCGTCCTCGGCAACCGAGAACGCCATGATCGGGCAATCCCCGGCCGTCAGGCCCTGGTTGGCGAACTCCTTGTAGAACGGCACGTTCGACGAGCCGTTGATCGTCGAGAGGATGCACGCGTCGCCACCGGCGGCGAACTTCTTGATCTCCTGGACGTAGGTCTGGTAGTCCGAGTGATCGAACGCCGTGTACTTCTCGATGATGTTCTCATCGGGAACACCCTTGGCCTTCAGGAAGGCCTTGAGCACCTTGTTGGCCGTTCTCGGGAAGACGTAGTCGGTTCCCAGCAGGTAGAACTTCTTGTAGCCCTCGTCGAGCATGTGCTGGGCCGCCGGCACCAGTTGCTGGTTGGGCGTGGCCGCCGTGTAGAAGACGTTCTTGGACTGTTCTTCACCCTCGTACTGGACGGGGTAGAAGAGCAGGTGGTTGTATTCCTCGAACACCGGCAACACGCTCTT
>DLVV01000455.1 GCA_003445035.1 Planctomycetaceae bacterium
CCGAGACCGGCGGCTCCGCCGGCCAGCGACCCCAGCACCTGGCGTCGCGAGACGTCGTGCTGCGGGCTGAGGCAGGCGTGGTGATGAGCGTGTTCGGACATGGCGAGGATCAGTGATTGAGTCGGAATTCGGCGGAGGCCAGCAGTGACCAGGCCAGGTCGGCCAGGGCCGTCGTCCGGGAGGTGGCGTGCTTGTCCAGGAAGGAAACCGCGGCTCGCAATTCGTCCTGGGAAGGCTGTCTCGACAGGACCGAGAGGTAGAGCCGCTGGACGGTGTCCGGGTTCTTCTTGACGGTGGCCAGGTGGCCGACCAGCGAGCCGTCACGGGGCTTGAGCCAGTCGAGGACCAGGCGTTCGTTCATCAGGAACAGTGCGTGGCCCATGGCCGGGTTGTAGTCGTCGGGATCCTCACCCGGTGGGTTGCCGACCATCCAACTGAACAGTTCCATCGTCTCGCCCACCGTCGCCGGCAGCCTCTCGACCTTGCCGTTGATGTAGTTGTAGGCGTCGAACGGTTCGTCCTCGGGGACCTTTCCTTTGAGCATCCGCTGTTGATTGCCGGTGGCAACCATCAGGCTCCAGGCGAGTTGTTCGGGCGAGAGCGGCTTGGGCAGGGCGACACGGAACCGGTCCTCGGGGACGTCGGCCGCCTTGACCCCTGCGGGCAGGCGGCTCGAACGCTGGTAGGTTTTGCTGAGGATGATCTCGCGGAGCAGGTGGCGGGTGTCGAACTTCCTGGCCGTGAATTCCTGCTGCAGGCGTTCGAAGAGTGCCGGGTGTGACGGCGGATTGGCCGGGTGATCGAGGTGGGCGGGATGGACGAGCCCGCGGCCCAGCAGCAGGGCCCACAGCCGGTTGACGCTGGTGCGGACAAAGGCCGGGTTGGCCTCACTGGGCAGGTCGCGGGCGAGCATCATCCGGGGTCGGAACTTGGCGGCCTCCTGCTCCTGGCCCTTCTCGAATTTCGGCACCTCGATCTCCTGGCCACCCGGCAGTCGTGGGCCGGTGGTTTTCTTGCCCGGAGCGAAGACCGATTCGAATTCGCTGTTGGCCTTGGCCGGCTGTTCCTGGACGTAGGAGAAGATGCCGAAGTAGTCCTGCTGGGTGTAGGTCTCGACCGAAGGATGGTTGTGACACTGGGCACACATGATATCGCGTCCGAGAAAGATCCGGGCGATGTCCTGGGTGACCTGGTGAGCGTTTCCGCCACGGCCGGTCGCTTTGAGGAACTTGGTGGCCGGCTGGTTGGCCGCATCGTCCTTCTCGACGAACAGCAGTTTGGCCACCAACTGGTTCCACGGCGTGTTGTCCCGAAAACCCGCCTGCAGCCACTTCGACCAGTCTTCGGACTTGATGCTCTTTTCGGCCCGTCGTTCGAGCACCATCACCTCGAACCACTCCCGCATCCGACGAGGAAAGTCGGGAGAGGCGAGCAGGCGATCGACCAGTTTGGGCCGTTTGTCGCCGGTGTCATCGGCGTGGAAGGCGGTCGCTTCCTCGAACGTTGGCACGCGTCCGGCCAGGTCGAGCGTCACCCGCCTGAGAAACTCGGCGTCGTCGGACAGTTTGGCAACCGGCCCGGCCGCCTTGGCCTCGATCATCCGATCGATGTCCACGTGCAACGGGTCCGCACCGTTGGCCGTCGGCACGAGAATGCCGGACAGGGCCAAAATGGCGAGCGTGGTGGGAAAGATACGCATGGTCGACCGTGGAGGAGGTTGCCGATGGACCATCATACCGGATCAACGGTTCTTGATGGGACCACCCTTGGCCGGTTTCATGCCCAGCAGAGCGGCCGACGTGTCGCGGCCCATCTTGAGGATGTCCTTCTGCGAGAATCCCTCGGCGGCCAGTTCCAGGGCGAAGCGTTTCATGCCGTCGGTGGGGATGGGATTGAGGTACTGGCCGAGGTCGGAACTGAGGATGAAGTGGTCGGTGCCGACGGTTTTCATCGCCTTGGCGTAATCGGCCGTGGAGACTTTCTTCCATTGCCGCATGCTGGCCAGGTGCGAACCGGGCCCGGCCAGGTTGGTCATCCAGACGCACTCGATCTTGGCCCCCATCTTGGCCACCTGTTTCATCTGCGGGATGGTCATCCGGATCGGGTCGGCCATGGCGTGGGTGACGACCAGTTTTCGGACGCCGGCCTTGCGTGCGGCTCTCAGCAATAGCAGGCACTCGGTGGCCGAGGAATGTCCGGTTTCCAGTACCAGGTCGTGTTTGGCACACAACGAAAAGATCTCTGCGAGCGCCGCGACCGGCTTGCCGTTTCGGACGACTGGCACCGACGGCCGATCCTCCTCGAACCGCCGGACATGATTGTCGGCATCGAAAGTCGGCAGCCAGACCACCCTGGCCCGGTTGCCTGAGAAGGTGACCATCCGCCGGATGGCTTCGGGGTTGAGGCCCCCGACCGCGCGGTTGAGCACGATGCCGCCGTAGCAGCGTTGCCCGGTGACCCGTTCGGCCAGCACCGCCCGGTCGGCGGTCATCGTGAAATGGTTTTTCAGCACCAGGGCCCCCATCTTGCGATTCTTGGCGATGCGGGCGATCTCGAAGTCGGTTGTCGATCTGGTGAAGCTGTCAGGGCCGGAATGGACGTGAAAGTCGATCAGGCCGACCAGGGGGTTGCCCTTGAGCGTGGTGGGTTCCTGGGCCCGAACGCAGGGCCGGCCACCGAGCAGGAACACGGTCAAGGCGAAGCCACACGTCAGCGATCTGGTCATGGTCGGAAGTCCTCGGGGGATTCGTCACGGCTGCGGGGGCGAGCGGTTTCGGCTCGCGTGTCCCGCGGCGGTCGATTCTACCAAGGGGCTGCCGGCCGTGCGTGCCGGCCGCAGACGTCTAGGCCGAGATGCCGTCGGGGAGGATCGTCTCGCCGTTACGTATCGTGAGCACCGCTTCCCAGCAGCCTCCGGGCCGCGTCTCTCCGTGGACGTCCTCGAGCGGCGCGGCGTCATCTCGAAAGGCCAGCAGGGTGAGGTCGGCGGGGGCATCCGGCCGGAGGCATCCGGCTTCGGACTCCAGTCCCAGCACCTGGGCCGGTCTGAACGTGACCGCCCGGAAGATGTCCGATTCGGTCATGCCGGCGGCCAGCAGCTTGGACATCGTCCGGGGCAGGTCGTGTTGTGGTGTGCTGTCGACGTGACGTGCGTACTGGTCGGTGGAGATCGTATCGGGTGCGAAGCCCTCGGAAAGTGCCGCTTCCAATTCGCCGAAATCCAGCGACGTCATGCCGTGGCCGACGTCAAACAGCACGCCTCTCTCGCGGGCCGCCTTCACTTCGGGCCGCACGCGACCGCCGGCGACGATCCCGTGCGGTTCGCGGCGGAAGGTGTAGGTGACCACATCGCCGGGTCGGAGCAACTCCAGTTGCTCGGCAAACGCCCAGTCTTCGTCTTCTCTCAGCCCGAAAAGCAGGGGGCGGTCGGCGGACCTTGCAGCTTCCAGGGCGAGATCCAGCGCCATGCGAGGGTCGCCGGCACCGGCCGACGCGCGGCTGCAGTTGACGGCGATTCCCCAGATCAGGGGGCCGCCGTCGGAGATCGCCTGCACACACGCGTCGACGTCGAGCCAGTCGAGATCGTCCAGGCATGGCCGATCGTTGCTCTCCCCGTGACGCGAAATGCTGATCGCCATGCGGACTCGGGTTCTTGACCCCTCGATCGTTTCGGTGCGGTAGTGTGCCCAGTTGTCGGCCCCGGCATCCCCCTGGGAGAGCACCGTGGTGACTCCCCGGGGAAGAAATTCTCGGTCGGGATCGACGCCGTACTTGGAACCGCTGCAGGCCGGGTGAGCGTGCAGGTCGACCAGTCCGGGCAGCAGCACCGCGTCGGGAAAATCGAGTGTTTGCTCGGCGGTCGATTCCCGAGGTGGGTCGACGGCGGAGATCAGGCCGTTGGAGATGCCGATGGAGCCGGGAGCGTCTCGGCCCGTTCGTGGACAGACGACGCGGCCGGCGCGAACCAGGAGGTCAAACGAGGAGGAGGAGGTGCTCATCAGAGGCGGAACCTGAAAGTGCGGCGGTACCAGCGGTAGATCCACTGGTAGGGGGTTCGTGTATCGACCAGGAACCTCGAACGGCCCCGGAGTCCCGTCTTGAGCAGCAGCGGGTCCTTTCGGAGCAGAACCGTGGCCTGGTAGGCCGGGCTCAGCGGGCGTTCGCGCCCCTGGCGGTCGGTCGCTGTGGCGACTTCGCCACCGAGCTTGTTGGAGAGCAGTTCGGGGACGAATTCGAGATCACGTCTCGAGATCTTTTCGATGAATCCCTCGTACGTCCGGGCCGGCAGGTGGTCGAACTTCAGTTCCACCCGGGTCGGCGAACGCGCCGGGGCCAGCTTCACCTCGCGATTCTCGCCTCCGGTACTCTTCACGCTCAGCAGCAGAGGTCTCGGCGCGGTCGTGTCGGTCGTTGGGGGGAACAGGTCGGCCAGGCGGGTGACATCTGATCCGTTGTTTGACGTGATCTGGTCTCCGGGCACGACCCCGGCCCTGGCGGCCGGGGTGTCGGGAAGAACGGTCGTGATGGTCAGCCCGGCGGGGCTCGAGATGCCGGAAAACCCCAGGGCCTCCTCGGCAGAGACCATGTCGTTGCGGTCGCCCTGGTCGATGACGACGACGGCCTGGAACTCGCTGTCGGGTGCGATGGAGAGCAGGTGGGTGCGGTCGGGCAGCAGGCAGTTGCGGTTGCGGTCTTCCAGGGGCGTGCCGTGCCAGGAGCCCAACTGGTCGCGACGGGAATCCAGCGGCGGAGCGGGTACCCGGGGCGGGGCGACAACGGTGCCGGCACACGGTGCCCTGACCGTCATCCTTTCGATCTGCTTCTGAAACTCGGCCAACTGCGTCCTGGCCGACTCGCGATTGGCCCTGGCCAATTCCTCCCGCGACCGGTCTTCCAGTGCGTTGGCGACCGAGACCCGGATCAACTGGACCTGTTCCTGCTGTTCGAGGCGGAGTTGTTCGAGTGCGAGCGCGGGGTTGGCGAGTGTGGCGAGCGGCTGGCCGGAGGTGACCTGGTCACCGGGTTGAACCGGTCGGTTTTCGAGTCGGCCGGGGACGGGGGTGTAGACATGCCGCACGTCGTGGGGTTCGACCAGGAACATCGCTTCGATGTGCAGGGGAAGCGGAACGGCCAGGGTGCAGGCGATCACTGTCACCAGCAGGCCGAGAGAGATCGCGATCTTGGGACGGCTCAATGGTTCGATCCTCGGAGCGGTGACCTGCTTGTAGATGTTCAGGACGAGGTTGAAAAGGATGGTGACGATCGAGACCACGGCGAGCGCGATGCCGATGCTCTGCAGACCGTAAGGCTTCAGGACGGTGTAAAGGAAGACCATGATCGCGGCCAGGATGAACCAGCGGTACAGGCCGGCGGCGATGGCGAACATCACGAATCCCGCCCGCCCGCTTTCGGGCATGAACGGGTCGGGCTTGGCCTCGATCCCCAGGCAGTACCAGCCGAACCAGTCTCGCAGCAGCCGGTCGGCCTTGGGCCGCAGGTTGGGGATCTCGAGGAAGTCCGACATCATGTAGTAGCCGTCGAACCGCATCAGCGGGTTGGCGTTCCAGATGACGGTGGTGATGGTGGTCACGAAGAAGATGTTCAGGCACAGGTGGTGGATCAGCCCCGACTGGGTGTTCCACCAGATGTAGATCGCGATCGCCGAGATCGCCACCTCGATGTACATGCCCGCCGCCCCGATGGTGATCCGCTGCCACTTGCTCTTGAGCATCCAGCTGTCGGAAACATCGCAGTAGAGACAGGGGCTGAAGACCAGCAGCATCACGCCCATCGCGTGGCATTCGCCGCCGAAGTGTTTGCACGAGAGCCCGTGTCCGAACTCGTGGATCACCTTGCACGTGCCCAGGGTGATCCAGAGGTAGAGCAGGTTGGGCCAGCTGAAGAACTGCTGGAACTCGGGCATCTGCTCGGTGAAGGTCTCGAACTGGACCGCCAGCAGCACCCAGCTGGAGATGACGAACAGCAGTGTCAGCGTGACGGTGACCGGATGGTAGACCCAGCGGACGAGAGGGTAGAGCCGGGCGAGGACAGCCTCGGGGTCCCAGCCCGGGAGCCGGACGTACAGCAGGCTCCGCATGGTGTTGAACAGCTTCTTCTTCTTCTCCTCGAAGTTGAGCTTGGCCAGCGAGGCGCCCTGTCCGATGCGGTTGGAGAAGACCAGCCCCTTCTGGTGCAGGTCGGTGATCAGGTGCTGGATGTCGGAGAGTTGCAGGCGGACGGTGGGCAATTCGTCGTGGAGCGCATCGCGGAGTTCCTCGAGGTGGCGGTCACCGTTGAGCAGT
>DLVV01000355.1:0-704 GCA_003445035.1 Planctomycetaceae bacterium
CCCTGGCAGGTGCACCAGATCGGAGCCGAACGGTGGACTCACCGCATGCGTTTTGCCGACGTGCTGGGCAAGGGCCGTGCCCAACTGGTCGTTTCCCCTCTGAACGCCACCGTGGGAGGCGGTATCCGTCTGCTGGCCTTCGAAATTCCCGGGGAACCGGCCAAGTCCCGCTGGATGCCGACGGTGATCAGCCATGAACTCAATCGCGTCCACAATCACTGGCACGCCGATTTCGATGGAGACGGCAGGATCGACACGCTGGTGGCCAGCCGTGAGGGTGTGCACGTGGTGCGGAGCCTGAAAAGCGGTTTCGCCAGAAAGCGACTGGGCACCGGGGCCAAGGGGGCCAATCCCAACCAGGGCGGTGCCGGGGAAATCAAGCTTGGCCGTCTGGCCGGGGGCACTCGCTACATTGCCACGGTCGAACCGATGCACGGTACGGCACTGGTCGTTTACACCCCCCCCGGTCCGGACGCGAAAAAGAACGCGCTTTGGCGGCGTCAGGTCATCGACAGCGGGTTCCGCCGAGGGCACGCCCTGTGGACGGCTGACGTTGACGGGGACGGCAGCGACGAGATCGTCTTCGGCCACAGCGACACCCCCAAGGTTCCCGGGGTCAACGTGTACGATGCGAAGGACAAGTCGGGTGCCAAGTGGACCAGGCACGTTGTCGATGCCGGTGGGGTCGCCACCGAGGACCTGGT
>DLVV01000355.1:1027-12219 GCA_003445035.1 Planctomycetaceae bacterium
GACTTCAACGGCGACGGTCGTCCCGACATCGTTGCCGGCGGCCGGGCGACTCACAACGTCAAGCTCTATGTCAACGGCCGATAGAGAAAGGGTGTCCAGCCGACCCGAATCGGCTTGAACGGAGTCCAAAGCCAGGCCCAGTCCTTCAACAGTGGAATGTGAAACATGAACCCCCTGAAGATTGGCTTCAATGTCACGCTGTTTGTCGTCGCGCTGACGCACGCCTGTGCGGGCTCGGAGCCGGTCAGCATCACCGTCACCATCGACCGAGGTCGCGATCTGGGGCAGAGCTTCGGTTCGCTGTTCGAAGCGACCAGCGACAACGCTGCGCTGGTTGTCGGGGCCGGTTTCCAGAACGCCTACAACACGCGGTACCGAGGTGATCGTCATGCCGTGCAGTTCTACATCCGACCCGTCGGCGGTGATCGTGAGATGACGGTGGAGGAACTGCCCCGATCCAACTTCACGCTGACCGGTTCTTACCTTTTCGGCCGCGACGGGCTGGTCTATTCGGGTTTTGGCGGGCTGAAAACGTGGAACCCGAAATCACGAACCTGGCAGGGTTCCGGCAGCTCACACGAGACCATGCGGGTCGGCAACGCCACGCTCACATTTGCCGGCAGCAAGGTGCTTTTCGATGGGCGGACAATTCTCGAGCCGCCTGATGAAGGCAGTTACCAGTTGTTCTTCTACGCCCACGGGCACCTGTGCTTCTATCACGTCAACCGCCGCGGCACTCCGTACCATCTCTATGTCAGCGATGAGGATGGATTCAGCAGGCTCTACGCGTGCCCGTGGACACCGGAGCAGCCGCGGGTTGATCTCTCGAAGGCGGTCACACTGAGGCTGCCGGTCGTGGGTGAGACTACGTTCGCCTGGGGGCAACTGGGCCGGCAGATCGTGACCGGATCCAACATCGGTGGATTCTACGTGTTCGAAGCCGGGGCCTGGCGGACGGTCCGACAGCCGACACTCGGTCGCAGTTTCCAGCTCTATTCCAGTGTGGCGTTCGGCGACCGGTTGCTGATGGGGCAGTATCCGACCGGCCGGTTGTTCGAGTACGACGGAAAAACGTTCGGGGAAAAGAGCGGTTGGCCCCCCGTCCTTCCAGGCGTATCGCGAAGTGTCCGCGAGGCGCAGACGACGATGGTCTATGGCGGCGACCTGTTCGTGGGCGTTTGGCCGTGGGCCGAAGTGTGGCGGTACAATCCCGACAGCGGCCGCTGGGTGTTCATGCGTCGCATGTTCAAGCATCCGGCCCTCTCGGACAAGATCTCGCATCCGTACGAGGTCGAGAACAAGAACCACCCGGTGCTGAACCTGTGGGGCCAGCGGGTCACCAGCCTGATCCCGAACGGTCCGGATCTCTTCATCTCGACTTCGTCCAAGGGGGTGGACAAGTGGAATCCCAAGGCGTTCCCGTTTCTCGCGCCGGAGAAGTGGAAGTCCTACGGCAAGGTCTACCGCGCCACGATGCCCGGACATCTTGCTGCTCCCACGAAGTGGACCGACGGGCCCACGACGATCGAATTCCTCGTTCGCGGGACCGAGATCGTGATCCAGCAGGACGGAAAACGAATCGGCGGGACCACGGTGACCGGCTCGCTGGCCGGACAGCTCGCCAAGGTGAAGACGTTGAAGAACGTCAGGTGGGGCGACGGCACCTATGGCCGTTTTGCCGGCAAGGCAATCAAGGGGAGCATCCACCGCGACTGACGCGGCAGCCTGGCACTGCTGTGGTCGCCGAATTCCGGCCGGGGAGTGGTTTTCGATGAGACAGCGACTCCTGATCACGATCGTGTTGGTCCTGGCGACGGGAGGGACGTTGGTCGCCGAAGATCGATTCGAGCCCTTTGACAGGAATCCTCGCTGGGACGCCAGCAACAATCGTTCGTCCGTCGGGGTCCGAAAACTCGTCAGGCAGGATTTCGGCTTCAGCTCGACTCATCACGCACGAGGCAAGCGGCCGGGAGAACTGGGGGGATTCGTCAACCCGTCGGCGGAACCGGCTTATTACGCGAAACGGATTCCGACCAGAACGTTCGAACACCGTCTCACGGCGTCCGGAACGGTCAACTGCACCGGTCGCCAGTTTCACGTCCTGGTGGGTTTCTTCAACAGCGGCACGCTCAAAGAGTGGCGAACACCCAACACGGTGTCGCTGAGGTTGTACGGTCGTGGAAAAGTGTTCTACGCATACGTCGAGTACGCCACGTCCCGATGGCGGGCCGGGGGCGACAATCCTCGTCCGTTTCCGTTTTTGATCGATCGCAAGACCGGAAGCCGGCGACAGAAGGGATTCGCCGCGGACACGCCACATCGCTGGTCGTTGACCTACGACCCCCAGGGGAACGATGGCGGCGGCACCGTGACCGCGACGATCGACGACACCACGGCCGTTTGCCATCTCGATCCACACCACAAGCAGGACGGTGCGACCTTCAACCGCTGCGGGCTGATGACGGTCATGAAGCACTGGGACGACGGCGGCGAACTGTGGCTGGACGACATCACGATCAACGGCCGGGCCGAGCATTTTGATCGTGACCCCGGCTGGGACTCGTACCAGAACCGCCGCGAATATCGGTCCGGTGACGTACGGCCCCGGTTTGATTTTGGGTTCAGTCCGACGCGTCACTCCGGAGGACGCAAGAAAGGGGAACTCGGCGGACTGGTCTTTCGCGGTGACTGCCGGTTTGCCGATCGCATGGCATACTGCGGCGATCGACTCGAGCAACTCTCACTCGCCAAGCCGATTTCAGCCGGAGGCAAGATCTCGCTGCGTCGTGCCGTTTCGGACAGCACCACGCTGATCGGGTTCTTTCATTCGACTCGCAGCATGAAGCCGAGCAACTCGCAGTCCTCGGGAACTCCTGACGACTTTCTCGGCCTGGCCATCGAGGGCCCCAGTCGCGACGGGTTTTTTCTGTATCCGCTCTATCGCTTCAACGGGGATCTGCACGGGGTCGCACGAGGGAAAGATCGTCCCGTGATCCTGCCGAACCGGAAATCTCACGACTGGACCTTCCGGTACACCCCCACCGGAGCCGGCGGACGGGGACAGATCACCGTCACCCTGGATCGTCAGGAAACCGTCCTGGATCTGGGACAAGCACATCGTTTGGCCCGAACCCACTTCAATCGGTTCGGGATCATCACCACGTGGATCGATGGCAATGGTCAACGGGTATACTTCGACGACTTGACCTATACGGCCAGTCAGAAATGAGAGCAGCATGAAGATCGGCATCCTGGGTGGTACGGGACGCATGGGACAGGGGCTGGCGCGCGGTTACGCCGCGGTGGGCCACGAGGTCTTCCTGGGGAGTCGCTCGCCTCAGCGAGCCGCTGACATCGCGTCGGAACTGGCTGGCGGGATAAGTGGTGGTTCCCTGTCCGAGGCGGCTGAGTTCGGAGAGTTGGTCGTCCTGGCGGTCCCGTTCGGCGATGCGGCTGAGATCGTCGAGGCGGTTCAGGATTCCCTGGCCGAGAAAATCGTCATCGACATCACCAATCCCTTCGGTGCAGTGCCGCCGGGGCAGGTAGCCGGCATCGAAAACAACAGTCGGGCGGCAGCCTCGGCACGATGGGTGGCCGCCTACAAGACAACGTTCTGGAAAACACTCGATGGGGGCCGGGGCCACGATGGTCAGCCTCTGGACGTGTTCGTGTGCAGCCTGGATGCCGAGGCGAAGGCCGTCGTGATGGAGTTGATCACTGCCACGGGGTTCCGGGCGGTTGACTGCGGAGGTTTCGAAAACGCCCGCACGCTCGACCTGATGGTCCCGCTGATGATCGAACTCGACGGTCGTCACCAGACCGACGCCAGGTCATCCTGGAAGTTCCTCGGTTGAGTCGTCCTTGCCGGGTACGGATTTCGGCCGAATGCGGTCGATCGGGAAGTTCCGAGCGTTCCTGACAACTACCAGGTGACTTGCCGCTCGTATGCCGCGTGAGCCTGGAGATCCTGGGCGGCGGCCGTGCCGTGGTAGATGAACCCGAGGTTCCGCCGGTGGCCGTCCGTACGATTCGGACCCGTTCGGTGAATCACGTTGGCGTGATGGACGAGCACGTCACCGGCTTCGACCTCGACGGCAATTTCCGGGTAAGTTGCCGTGTCGGGTGGACCGACCAGCCCGCGGCTGGCTCCCAGGACGCCCGAGGGCGCGTGCGGAAGGATCTCGAGGACATGGGATCCACGGAGGCAGGAGATCGGCCCGCTCTCAGCAGGCTGCCCGTCGAGTGCCAGCGTCGCGACCAGGGCGAGTGGCGGCTCAAAGAACATGTAGGCGTTGTCCTGGTGATAGGGGAATTCGTAGCTCGATCCCGGCGGCTTGTCGATGTACTGGATCCCGTCGGCCACTGGTTCGTCGCCGAGCAGTGTGCGGGCCAAATCGTTCAGCGTGGGCGAGTCCAGCAGGTTCCGCAGAAAGTCCGAGAGATCCTGCATTCGGAAGACGCACCGCACCGCCGAGGCGGTACGGCCGGAAGACGCCTCGGTCTCGTCGTCGAAGTACATGCGGTCGTAACCACCGGAGGCGACCACTTCGTCGACGACACGTTCGACCTCGGCCGTCACGTCTTGCAGCAGGTCGGCCTCAAACAGCCCCCTGGCCACCACGAATCCGTTGGCACGAAACTGCTCGACGAGGTTTTCCAGGTTCATGTCAATTCTCCGGACTGGCTGACGAGGAGATGTCCGGAGTTTCCCGGATCCAAAGCTTGTTCGAAAGTACAACAGGCGGCCGACCGGAGCCAGTTCGTCTTTTGTCGGATTGGACGAGCGGTCGGCCACCTGGAGACCTTCGTCACAGGCGTGAACAGGGGCACCACGTGCTTTGTGTCACTGTCTCCAGTTTCCCAATCCGGACGGTCCGCGTCATACTTGGGGGGTTCACCAAGCCGGTCTCCGCGACGCTTTCACGGTTCGGGACAGTCCAGGAGGATCCCGTTGGCTCCGCCATCGCGGATGTCTCGCCGCCGGTTGAGACGGACCATGAGATCATGAAGTTGCGGACGGCCCTGGCAGTGCACACGGTGGCGATCTTTCTGAGTGCTGCGCTGCTGTTTTCGGTGCAACCGCTGTTTGCCCGGATGGTATTGCCGTCACTCGGCGGTGCGCCGGCCGTTTGGAATTCGTGCCTGTTCTTCTTCCAGGGGGTTTTGCTGGCCGGATACCTGTATGTCCACGTCACCTCCAGGTTCCTGGCACCACGACGACAGTTGATGCTGCACGGGGCGGTGCTTTTCCTGCCCCTGCTGTGCCTGCCCATCGTGCTTCGGCAACCACTGGAGGGTGGTGATCCGGTTCTCAGGTTGCTCGTGATCCTGGGAGTCTCGCTGGGCGGCCCGGTCTTTGCCGTCTGCACGACAACGCCGTTGTTGCAGAAGTGGTTTTCGTCCGGCCGGCATCCGTTGGCCGACGATCCGTACTTCCTGTATGCGGCCAGTAATCTCGGCAGCATGGTGGCGTTGCTGAGCTACCCCATCCTGCTGGAACCCAACCTGACGCTGGTCCAGCAGAGCCACGTGTGGGCCTGCGGTTATGGAGCGGTGGTGGTGCTGACCCTGGCCTGCGGCGTGATGCTGTGGCGGCAGGGACCGCAACCGCTGTTGGTTGCCCCCGTGTCCGAAGACGATCCGCCTCTCGAAGCGGCCGGACGGTCGCGATGGCTGTGGGTGCTGTTTTCGTTTGTTCCGGCCAGTTGGCTGTTGGCCGTCACCACCAAGGTCACCGGTGAACTGGTCCCCATCCCGATGCTCTGGGTGGTGCCGCTGTCGATTTACCTGCTGACTTACATCCTGGCATTTTCGCGCTGGCAGCCGATGTCGCACGTGTGGATGGTTCGGTCATTTCCGGTCGCCATCCTGCTGCTGTTGTTTCTCCGAACCGATTCGGTTCTGCAGGAGATGGTCAAGCACCTGGCCGTGTTCTTCGTGGGGTCGATGGTCTTTCACGGAGAACTGGCCCGTCGCCGGCCCGGGACCTCACGGTTGACCGCGTTCTATGTCTGGATGGCCGTCGGCGGATGGCTGGGGGGGATGTTCAATTCGCTTGTCGGCCCGTTGTTGTTTCCGTCCTACTGGGAATACCCACTGACACTGTTACTGGCCTGTCTTCTGTTCTGGAGGTTTCGTTCCGAACACGACCCGAAACAGGGCAACTGGTGGGTGTTCCTTCCCGAGGGCCTGGCTGTGGCCGTGGTCCTGCTGCTGGCTGTTGCCCGCGGATCGCTCGTGGACGGACTGGTGACGGTGGTTCCACTGGTGGTCCTGGGTTTCCTGGCCAAGCGGCTCACGCTGGTGTTCGCCCTGGGAGTCGGCGTGGTGTTGCTGGCCACCGAGTTCGGAGACCTGTTCCAGGACCAGAAGGCGGTGTTGCATTCGGAGCGGACCTTCTTCGGCGTCCACCGCGTGCTCCGAGATGTCGAAACCGGGTTTCACGAACTGCACCACGGCCGCACGATGCACGGCATGCAGAGCACCGAGCCGTCACGTCGTCACGAACCGTTGGCCTACTTTCACCGGTCCGGGCCTCTCGGCCAGGTGTTTGGTGAGTTCAGCGGCGAGAGGGCCAAGTCCCGGATCGCTGTCGTCGGCCTCGGGACCGGGACGATGGTCGCCTACCGGGAACCCGGCCAGCACTTCACGTTCTACGAGATCGATCCCTCGATAAAGAGGATCGCCGAATCGCCACACCTGTTCACCTATCTCAGCGACAGCGGATCCGACGCATACGACATCGTGGTCGGAGACGGACGGTTGATGCTGGCCCGTGCGAAGGACAGGTCCTTCGGCATGATCATCCTCGATGCTTTCAGTTCCGATGTCATACCGGTGCACCTGCTGACTCGAGAGGCGTTGGCGCTGTATTACAGGAAGTTGTCCGAGGATGGCTTCCTGGTGATCCACATCAGCAATCCCCATGTCAGCCTGGGGCCGGTCCTGGGGAACCTGGCCGCGGATGCGGGTTCGCGGTGCTGGATTTGCCGCGACCAGTTCGTGCCGACTGGTCTTCGGGAAACGGGCCGGGAACCCACCCTTTACGCGGTGATCGCTCGCGACGAAGCCCATCTCAGGGGGCTGCTGGACAGCAAGTCGGATCTTCCGTGGATCGAGATCACCCCGGATAAACCGGGAGCGGCATGGACGGACGACTTCTCGGATGTCTTCAACATCCTCAGGTAGCAGCGGGTTCGGGCGAACAGTTCGTGAACCGGTCAGCCACCGTCTTGAAGGTCGGCGTCTTGACGACCGTCACCACCGGGGACATAGTGCCTTCCGCCTCAGATCGAACGAGCCGTGACAGGAGTCTGCACATGATCGGCAAGGCACTTCGCCGAAAGAACGTCCTGGTGATGGCGGTGTTGATGGTCCTGGCCGGGGCACCGGCTTTTGCGACGATCCTGCTTTTCGAGAACGTCGGGTTGCCGATGTCCCGGGAACTGCAGGGCCTGCAATCGGTCAAGGGCTATGGCGACCGTGTCACGGGTGTCAACAGTGGCGGATTCAACGAGTCCTTCGCCAAGGGCAACGGCTGGACACCGAATGTCGTGGTGGAGTTTTCCGCAGGGAATGATCTGAAGACGGTCAGCACCTGGCGTGACAAATGGGACGGCGGGGACGGCGCCAACTACCTGCTGGATGGCGACACGGCCGAACCGTACTTCTACTGGTACCGCTTCACGCCGGGCCGGGGTTTCGGGGTTGTCGTCAATTCGCTGGACCTGGATGCCGCCGGCGAGGCCACCAACCGGATCGACTGGAAGATTTTCGCCGACTCGAAGATCGGCAAGGTCCTGGCCAGTGGCTCCACCGGCCGATTTTCCGGGGACAGGACGAAGCTCGACCTCGGGATGCGGAAGCCGTATCACGGCGTGGTGATCCTGGAACTTGCCCACACCGGCGGTCGAACGTCGCTGGCCGTGGACAACCTGGATTTTGACGAGGTGCCGGCCAGGCCGGGCAGCGGAATCGTCGAGGTGGGGCACCGGAAACAGTTGCTGGTGGACAACCACGTCATTGCCGAGATGTCCAACCTCAAGCGGGAACTCGGCCGCGTCACCAAGCTCAACGGCGGCAAGCCGGTTCTGGTTCGTGATCAGCCCTGGGAGCGGTCGTGCACGTATTACGGCACGGCCCTGCACGATGGTGAAAAGTTCCAGATGTGGTACCGGGCAAGTCTCGAGCCGTTTGCGCTGGGGTATGCCGTTTCCCGCGATGGTCGAAACTGGGTCAAGCCGAAGCTGGGCCTGGTGGAGTTCGGAGGGACGAAACAGAACAACATCATCGACGTCGACCTGGGCCTGGCCTACGCCTTCAGCTGTTTCATCGATCCCCACGAAACCGATCCGGCGCACCGCTACAAGTGCTGCTGGGGGCACCCTCGCAAGATCCGTGCCTGCCTGGGCTACTCGGCCGACGGCCTTCGCTGGACGCCCTACAACAACGGCGAACCGGTCACCGGCCGTGCGGCTGATACGCACAGCCAACTGATGTGGGACGAGGACGCAAAGATCTACCGGCTGTTCACACGGACCGACTACCAGCGATTTCTGAGGGCCGAGATGGAAGTCCGCGGCCACCGCGGCATGACCAACCCCGACCTGAAGCGGAATCCGACCGACTGGAAACTCGGCCGGCACTGGTACTTCAACCGCGAGCCGAAGGAATACCGCCGTCGCCAGGTCTATAGCATGTCCGACTGGATGTACCACGGTGTCCATTTCGCCCTGATCAGCGGATTCGATTTTCCGCAGGATCACAGCGAGGGGCCGCGGGATCTTCAGAAGCGGCACGAGCGTGACGTGCTGAACTTTTACATCGCCACCAGTCGCGACGCCGAAAACTGGGACTTCCGCTGGGTCGACACCGGTCAACCGCTGGTACCACGAGGGCCGGCCGGCAGTTTCGACAAGGACATGGTCATTCCCCCCTCGAACATCATCACCCACAACGACCGACACTGGATTTACTACTCGGGCTCGAACGAACGGCACGGGATGCCCAGGCACGACGAAGCCATCGGAGCGGCGACGCTGCGGCTCGACGGCTTTGTGTGCCTGGCGGCAAGCAGCAGGCCGGGGACAGTTGTCACGCGGCCGTTCCGGCTCGTCGGGGACAGGCTGCTGGTCAACGTCCAGGGCGCGCGGTTCCGAGTGGAAGTGCTCAACCGGAAAGGGGAGCCGATTCCCGGGTTCTCAGGTGAGCAGTCGACCCGTTATCGCGGCGTGGACGAGCTTCGGTTGTTGCCCACGTGGAAGAACCCGGCCGGGTTGTCGGCGTTGAAAGGCCGGGTGGTCCGGCTGAAATTCCACCTGCAGAATGCGCGGCTTTATTCGTTCCACGTCCCGAAATGACCGCCGGTCATAAGCCGGTGAGAGCCCATCCATCTTCTCGAAGCGGGCTGTTGATTCGATCAGCGTTTTGACTGAAACGGGTAGACGATCTTCCAGTCCCGTTTCATGTCGACCACGAGCCACTTTCGCTTGATCGCCTCATCGAGCGCCTTGTCGAGGTGGCCGATGTTTGCCTTGCGGTCATACGACCATTCGCGTTTCCGGTCGGTGTGACGCACGATCAGTGCGAGCCGTTTTCCGTCTGCCGCGGTGGCCCATTGCAGCATCTGGAGATCGCCGTCGGAGTTTCCGAAAGCGGCGATCGGTCTTCGACCGATGACCTTGCGGATGCTGATCGGCTTGCCCTCGGCGTTGTTGAAGAACTCGAACTCCGGCAAGCGAAGCAACGCCGGTTTTCCGTCTCGCTTGACCAGCTTGGTCTTGAGCCGGCTGCCGATGATCTGCTCGGGAGGAATTCCGTAGATCTTTGTCGCCCACACTCGCATGAATTCGATGTCTCCGCCGGAAACGATATAGATCTTGAACTTGTTGGCCCGGAGGTAGCCGAGCAGTTCGAGCATCGGCTGGAAAACCAGGTCGGTGTAGGGCCTGTCGAAGCGAGGGTGCCGGGCGACGGACAGCCACGTCGAGACTTTCGCCCGAAATTCGTGGACGGTCATGTCGCCATGCGTTGTCGATATCAGTGTCAGAAGATCGGCCCCGTTGATGTTCGTCAGTCTCTTGAGATCGTTCTCCAGGGCGGCCTGGAACGGCTGTCGAGTGCGCAGTTCCGGGTGCTTGACGACCAGTTGGCTGGTGAGATCCACGGCGAACTGAACCGGGAAGTAGATCGGATATTCCGACCACAGTGTTCCGTCATTGTCGAACGTGGCGATTCGTTCGGCTACCGGCACGTGCCACCGGCTCTCTTTGCTGGTCACTGACGCGACAAAATCGACAATCCGCTGCTTGCTGGTCCCGTCGTTCCAGGAGGGGAGCGGGTCGGAAGCGACCGCTGTTGAAATCGAAATCGCGCAGACAACAGCGGCCAGCAGCCGACGGCGGCAGTCGGTTTCAGCACGGTGCACCGGGACGGTCTCCTCACAAACAGGATCTTCAGGCCACCGTGCCACCCTAGCAACGGATCAGAGACGGATCAAAACAGCTCCCACTTCGACTGCCGGACCTCGCATGGTCGTGTCACCAGTCACACCGGATGTTAGATTGGCCGTTGGTGACGGCTCGTCGGCACCGGAAGATTCTCGATGGGGTTCATCCTGCATCTTGGACTGGAAATCCATGGAGCTTGTTTCTTGAGACGACTCAACAGAAGACTGCTGCCGGTTGTCGTTGTGATGACCCTGGCAGGGACGGCGGTTGCCCAGGACGCGGGAAAGACGGCGTCGTCTGAGACATTCTGGGTGACGGCCGACAAATTGATGCCGGCGTGGGGGTTCTATCCGTTGCAGGCGACTTATGGAGGCACGCGGCCATTGGGGAAGCACTCCGCCTGGTGTTCGGTCGGCAATTCGGGGCGGCTGACGTGGATTGCCAGGTTTCCCCGCCAGGCCGAGTACCACGTCTGGGTTCGGAATTACGGTGGCTACGGAACGGTGGCCGTGTCGGTGGATGACCGTCCGTTGGCGGGGGGACGCGGGGGCAGTGGTGGTGGACGATACGTCTGGCGTCACTCGGGCAAGATCTCGGTTGCCGCCGGCACGCATCACGTCGATCTCGACGTGGACAAGGGCATGTTTGATGCCGTGGCCTTCACCACCGACGCACAACTGGTTCCGGGCAGGGACAAGTTGCCCGATCCGGTTGCCACCGCTCGCCTGCGGGCACCACGGGTCT
>DLVV01000354.1 GCA_003445035.1 Planctomycetaceae bacterium
CTCGCCTGCGGGCACCACGGGTCTACCGCGACGATTCGCACCTGGCCGAGCGGGCTAAAACCTCCGGTTTCGTCGTCGGCTCCCTCAATGGATTTGCCGGGGCCCTCTACGACTGGCTTCCCGATCGGAAGGAAAAACGACCCTTCACTCGGCTCCGGATGTGGGGCTCGGCCAACCAGTTCATCAACGGGACGTTCGCCCTCCGTGCCATCAAGGACATCCCCGAGCTGACCGTCTCGCTGTCCCGGTTGGAGGGGCCGGGAGAGTTGGTCCTGGAATCCGACGTCATCGACGTGCGAGTCGTTCATGTTCGCGAGCGGAGGAACTCGCTGTTTCGACCCAGCCAGGTCCGGATGCTGACCCCCGAGATCCTGTTGCGGGACGATCGCACGACGTTGCCTCCCAGGGGCAAGCAGGGCGGGTACGGCGGTGGCCGCTGTGTGACCCGGATTCCGGCTCACCAGAGCCGCCAGTTCTGGCTGACCGTGCATGTGCCGGATGGCTCGCCACCGGGCGAATACCGCGGCGAGATCATCTTCGGTGGACAGGTCGAGTCGCGGCTTCCGGTCTTGATTGATGTGTTGCCCATCAAGCTGAAGGCGGCCGAGGGATATTACGGGATCTACCATCGGAATCAGACGACCAATTCGAAGGCGGTGCATCATGTGACCGAGGAGCGTTACCTGGCCGAACTGCGGGACCAGGTGCGGCACGGCCTGAATGCTGCCACGCTGTACTCGGGATTCTCGACCCTGGGACTGGCCCGGAAGGCGGGGATGACCCGAGCCCCGTGCCTGATGCACTGGCCGGACGGCCGTGCGGCCCAACAGGTGGCAGCCGCCAAGAAGATGGGATTCAACGACCTGTTCTATTACGGCGTCGATGAACCAACCGAGCCCGAGGCGATCGAACGCTGCCGTAAGGAGGCCGCACGTCGCCGCGGAACCGGTCTGCACATGTTCACCGCAATCAACAGCAAGCCGGCCCAGCAGGCCACTCGCGATTTCATCGATCGGCCGGTCTACAACATCTATGTCTTTGGCGGTCCGGACAACGCGGAGGTGATGTACGTTCGCAAGAAGGGGTTCCGTCCCATCTCCTACTGGGTGACGGCGACCGCCTTTCCGCTGCCTTACCGGGCCCTGACCGGCCTTTACAACACCCGTTGCGGCTACCTGGGCTCAAGCCCGTGGGCTTACCAGGATTTTCCGGGCAATGGTCTCTACGATCCCGAGAAGCCGGTGCACAAGGTGTCTTACCCCGATGAGTTCGGACAGCCGATCCCGACGCTGGCCTGGGAGGCGCACCGTGCCGGGATCGACGACGTTCGCTACCTCGAAGCGCTCGACCGAGGGATTGCTGCCGCCGAACGTCGGTTGCAGAGCGACACGGTGCCAGGACTGGCCACCGCCCTGAAAGCGGCTCACGCGGTTCGCAAGGCACACTTCGATTCGATCAGCGGACGCTGGTTCGAGTACTTTTGTCACCTGAAACCCGGTGATCTGGATCGGTCCCGCCGCGCCTTTGCCGACGCGGTGGTGCGGTTGGACGTGGCCAACAGGTGACCGGACTGCCGCAACGGCTTGTCGTGAATAAAAAATCCCCGGCCCGGTGTGCTCGGCCGCACGCCGGGCAACCAGGAAGGACGTGGCTCCGATGATCGTCGTCACCAACCGGATTCCCGTGGCCAGTGGTTACGAGATCGATTTCGAAGACCGGTTCCGGAACCGGGTGCACCTGGTCGATCAGGCGCCAGGGTTCATTCGCAACGAGGTGCACCGGCCCCGGCCGGTTCGTTTCGATCACGAGCAGGGGACTTTCGTGGATGACCCCGATGCCGAGGGTTACTACGAGGTGAAGACGTGGTGGGAGTCGATGGACAACTTCGTCGGCTGGACGCGGAGTCCGGCATTCGCCGAGGCTCACGCGAACCGGGCGCCCAAGGAGATGTTCCGGGGGCCGGGCCAGATCGACGTACACGAGGTGTTCCTGTCGACCGATTTCCCGGAGGCCTGATCGGTCGGCTGCCTGCTCAGGCCTGGGTTTCGAAGCCCTTGCGCACTTCGCGGCCGACCATGGCCTGGGCCTGCGGGTCGCCGACGATCTTCTCGGCCTTGGGGTCCCAGCCGATCTTGCGTCCCAGACGGGCGGCGATGCCGGCCAGGTGGCAGGTGGTCAACCCGCGATGGTGGCTGAAGACATCCGAGATCGGCTCCTTTCTGGCCACGGCCGCCTCGAAGAAGTTGCGGAAGTGATTGGTCAGCGACCGGTTCTTGTAGGCCTCTTGCAGGGCTCCCGACGGAAGCGGGTTGGACTTCAGTTCGTCGACTGGCTTGCCTGAGATCGAACCCCGATTGACGAAGATTCTTCCCTTGGTGCCTTCGAAGAGGATGCCGTTACGTCCGTCGTGCCGGATCTCGATCTCCTGGCCATCGGCGAACAGGGCCTTGATCAGGAAAGCCGTTGCGGTGTTGTAACGTGAGGGATCGGTCGGGCGACCGTTCTCGAAGGGGACGGGGTGCTTGACCATCACCGGATCGACCGAAACCGGTCCGGTGGTGGTCTTGTCGAGTCCCCAGGTGGCGATGTCGACGTGGTGGGCACCCCAGTCGGTCAGCTTGCCGCCCGAGTACTCGTACCACCAGCGGAACTCGTAGTGGCACCGTGACCAGCTCTTGGTCTCGCCGTTGTTCCCCGCCAGGTAGCGGAAGTCGGTCATCGGCACCGGCCCCAGCCAGAGATTCCAGTCGAGATGCGACGGGGCGGTGGCCTGCGGGATCTCGGGGCTGGTCGGCGCTCCGCCGATGTGGCAGGTGGCCTTTTTGAGTTTCCCGATCCGGCCGTCGCGGATCATCGCGATCGCCTGGATGAACGGCTTGCCACTGCGTTGCTGGGTGCCGACCTGGACGATCCGTCCGGTCTGGCGACAGGTCTCACAGATCTGCCGGCCCTCCTCGATCGTCAGCGTCATCGGCTTCTCGCAGTAGACATCCTTGCCGGCCTTCATGGCTTCGATGGCGATCTTGGCGTGCCAGTGATCGGGGGTCGAGATGTGGACAATGTCGATCTGCTTGTTGTCGAGGATCGCCCGGTAGTCGGTGTGGATGGTCGGCTGTCGTCCGGTCCAGGACTTGACGATCCCGGAGGCCAGTTCGCGTCGGGAGGAGTCGGCGTCGCACACCGCGACGTAATCTCCGTACTTGCGGAACGCGGGAGCCGATCCGTGTGGCCCGTTGACCCCGGTGGCCTTCTGGCACCAGCGACTGCCGGTGCCGATTGCTCCGACACGCGGTCGATCGTTGGCGGCCACGAATCCGTGGGCCCGCTGGCTGCGGTCCAGCACCAGGCCGGCACCGGCGAAAGCCAGGGACGATTTCAGCAGGTCGCGTCGGGTCAGGGAGTGGCTGGTCATCGGCTGGCCTGCTTGGTGTGCGGTTGATTGAGGTGACGAGGTCGCCGGATGAGGGCCGGGTGAGGCTCAGGCATTGGTGCCGATGCCGGTGATGGGACGACCGTGGTAGATGAAGTGGGGGCGTCCGTCGGCATCGGGCCAGGCCGTCGTGGCGGGCAGTCCCAGCGTGCGGTAGATCGTGGCCGCCAGGTCCTCGGGGCGACGTGGCGACGAGACAGGGTAGGCGGCCAGTTTGTCCGAGGCGCCGATCACGTGGCCGGTGGCGGTGCCGGCACCGGCGAAGACCGCCGTCTGAACCGCACCCCAGTGGTCCCGGCCCGGTGTCACGTAGGCGTTGGGCACCTTGAAGATCTTCGGTGTCCGGCCGAATTCACCGACGATGGCTACCAGCGTGGTCTCCAGCAGGCCACTCTCGCTGAGGTCATCCAGCAGGGCCGAGATCGCCTGGTCGGCGGGCGGGTAGAGCCAGTCCCGGGACATCCGGAAGATCCCGCCGTGCAGGTCCCAGGTGTTGTAGTTGCCCAGGTTGGCCTGTACCACCGGGACGCCCGCACCGATCAGCCGACGGGCCATCAGCAGTGTCCAGCCGAACAGGTGGCGGCCGTAACGGTCCGCTTCGCGGTCGGGAGCGTTGACGACGTCGAAGGCGTCCTGGACGCGGGGGTCGGTCAGCAACGAGATGGCGGCCTCGCGGTGCCGACCCAGTCGTGCGGTCGTGGCATGACGTTCCAGGCTCTTTCGTTGACCCTCGATCACCGACAGCAGTTCAGCCCGGCGGCTCAGCCTGCGGTCGGTCAGCCCCTCGGGAAGTCTCAGCACCGGTGCCTGGAACCGTGAGTTGTCCTTGACCAGCGACTCGGTCCGTCGGCAGTAGGCGAACTGCGGGTAGGATCCCTTGACGTCACCGCCCCGGTAGGGAGACGCCTCGATGAACCACGGGTCGAACTGCGGACCCATCTGGCCACCGAACTGCCCGGGGGTGACCACTCCGCCCTGGTTCATGTTGATCAGTCGCTGGGGCAGCACGACGCTGGAGGGCAGCCCGTTGTTGCGGTCGGCGACCATTCGCCCGGCCACGGCGGTCACCGCCGGCCAGTCACTTGGCTGGGGCCGGTTGGCCCGGTAGCCCGGGGGCAGTTGGCTGCGGCCGGTGAGCATGATCGTGTGGGCTTCGTTGTGTTCGTTTGACCAGTGGGTCAGCGAACGCAGCAGCGTCAGGTGATGAGCCCGGTTGGCCAGTCGGGGCAGGTGTTCGCAGATCTGCAATCCGGGGACGCGGGTCGGGACCGGCCGGAATTCTCCCCGGACACGCGCCGGGGCTTCCGGCTTCATGTCGAAACTGTCGAGTTGCGACAGCCCGCCGGAGAGGAAGACCACGAGAACCGATCGAGGAGCCGAAGCGGTCTTGCGGGCGGCCAGCACATCGGCCAAGCCGGTTCCTGCCAGACCGAGGGCACCGGCCTGCAGCAGTGTTCGACGGGACAGGGGCGGGTGGGTCGTCATGCGGTCGGCGGGTGAGGATTACTGGGCGGCCAGGATGAAATCGACGATCGGCGTGGGGTCCTTGAGACTGTGCGGGTGATGCTTGCCTCCCTTCTTGACGATCACCTTGATCGTCCCGCCCCACTTGCGGTACCGCCGGGCGAACTCGGCGGTGTGCTCGACGAAGGGAACACTCTCGTCGGCATCACCACAGACGTGGATCAGCGGTACCCGGGCCTTGGCCAGGACCCGGGCCGTGTCGAGGGCATCGTGGGGGTGGGCCTGGGCCTGTTCGAGCGACAGGCCATGGGCTTTCATCCACGCCTCGAGTTTCTTGAGATCGGGTGAGCCAGGTTTGCGTCCCTTGACGTAGGGGCGGATGCCCATCGCCGGGGCATCGCCGTAGATGCACGAAACCTGTTTCGGACGCTGGATGGCCCAGTGGTAGATCATCAGGCCGCCGCGGCTCATGCCCTCCAGGGCCGGGCGTTTCGAGAATCCGTGCCCGGTGGTCAGGTACTTGTAGCAGATGTCCCAGCGGGCGATGGCCCGGGCGTTACCCCACAGGTTGGCCACGTCGCAGTAGACCAGGTGGAACCCTTTCTTCAGCAACGCGATGTCGGTTTGCGGTTCGTGGGCCCAGAACCTCGCTCGCCAGATCCAGGGGCGTCCCTTGGCCGACTTTTTCGGCGTCACCACGCGGCAGCCGAATTCTTCCCCCCGGGCATCTTTCAGGGGAAAGTCGTACCTGTCGAATCCGTTCCAGTTCGTCGTCTTTCCGGGAAAAGGCGCGTCGGCAGCGTGGACCATGCCGGTCAGCAGCAGCGTGATCAGCAACTCGCAGGCAAGAAATGCGGCGAATCCATGGCGAGGTGGTCGAGGGCGCATCGGGGTTCCTGCCGTCGTGGTTTCCATGATCTAGAAGAGTCCGAGGATTGGCCGTCCGGATTCCACCAGGCGGCGTGGCCGGTTCAGCGTGTCGTGGTATTCGGTGTCCGGGGCTACGCCGATGGCGTGGTAAATGGTGGACACCAGGTCGTAGGGATGTACGGGGTCGGTCTTGGGCCAGCCCCCGTGACGATCCGACTGGCCGTAGACACGTCCGGGTCGCACACCGCCTCCGGCCACCAGGAAGCTGTAACATTCGGGCCAGTGATCCCGACCCCCGGGGCCGACGTTGTTGGTCGTCGGCGAGCCAATCTTGGGCGAGCGTCCGAACTCGCCGATGGCCACCACCAGCGTCCGTTCCAGCAGTCCCCGCGTGGCCATGTCCTCGATGAATGCCGAAAGCGACTGGTCGAAGACCGGGCAGCGGTGGTCCCGCAGCATGGGGAAGTTGTTGCGGTGCGTATCCCACGATCCGTCGGGACCGGGCACGGGTTCGCTGTCGGATCCGGCCGGCCAGGTCACCTGCACGAAACGTGTTTCGGCCTCGACCAGTCTCCGTGCCAGCAGCAACGACTGGCCGAATCGGGTCATGCCGTACCGCCGTCGGGTCCCGGCCGATTCGGCATCCAGCCCGAAGGCCAGGGCGGCTCGACGGGTCTGGATCAGCGACAGGGCCTGGTCGTAGTACTGGTCAAAGCTCGCCTGTGAACCGGCCAGGCCGTCACGGTGCGCGTCGATGGCCGCACGGAGGTCGACCCGGGAACGGATACGATCGAGTGTCATGTCTCGCGGCAGCGTGAATCCCAGTGGCTGAAGCGGTTTGGTGGCGTCGTCGTACATCGTGTAGGGGTCAAACGCGGCTCCGTGCAGTCCGGCCGCCTGGCCGACTCCGGTCACGCGACCCTCCTTCACCGCCCCCCCCACTGCGACGTAACCGAAACGTCCGCGTTTGGCTGGTCGGTAGCGACCGATGTTGGCTCCGACCGACGGCAGGTCTTCCCTCGAGGGTGGCACAGCCAGTCCGGTTGGTGAGAAATTGGTCGGACTGTGTCCGGTCATCAGCATGTAGATCGCTGCCCCGTGATTCCTCAGCCCCTTGGGGTCGACTCCGATGGACCGCACCAGCGAATAGTGCCGGGCCTGGGCGGCCAGCTTCGGCAGCACCTCGCCCAATTCGATTCCGGGTGCACGTGTCGCGATCGGCTGGAATTCGCCGCGGATCTCAGCCGGGGCACCGGGCTTCGGGTCCCAGAGATCGATGTGGCTGGGAGAACCCTGCAGGTAGATCAGCACGACCGAGTCGGCGGCGCCGAACCCGCTGCCATGACCCGACTGGTCCGCCCCGAGGGTCTGCTGTTGCCGGAGCAGTTCGGGCAGGCCGAGGCCGACCAGTGACAGTCCACCGACCGTCAGCAGCTCGCGTCTGGCGAGGCCGTCGCAGAGACGTCGGGAGCGGTCGAGGAAAGAGATCATCACGACACCGGGGGG
>DLVV01000450.1:0-3820 GCA_003445035.1 Planctomycetaceae bacterium
CTACGGGCCGACCTCAAGGCCACGTCGAAAAAGACCGTCGTGTTCGCCCACCAACGGCTGGATGTCAGC
Organism: Planctomycetaceae bacterium; assembly: GCA_003445035.1. Taxonomy (GTDB): domain Bacteria; phylum Planctomycetota; class Planctomycetia; order Planctomycetales; family Planctomycetaceae; genus UBA8437. Next base: position 70 of record DLVV01000450.1, read on the forward strand.
AGCGTCTACGGTGTCAAGAACGCTCCGGTGGTGCGGAAGGTGCTGGAAGATTCCGGCCAGGTGCTGGCCGTCTTCCAGGGGCACAGCCACGAGAACGATCACAAGGAGATCGGCGGCATCCACTACTGCACGCTGGTCGCGATGATCGAAGGGTCGGGCGCCGCCAACAACGGCTACTCGATCATGAGCCTGGCCAACGACGGCACGATCCACCTCAAGGGCTTCCGCAAGCAAAGCCGGTACGACTGGTCAGCCTGACCTCGCAAGGTCCCGGGGCAGGCGTCTCATCCCCATCGCCTCCCCGTACGCGGCGATGGCACCGCCGGGACTGCGGCGGTGCCACCTGGGAGACACACGTTCCCGGCTCCTCAACCCTGGGGCCGCCCCTGCAGTTGTTCGACCTGCTGGGCCAATTCCAGGAGTTGCTGCTGGATGACGGCATTTCCGACCGAGCGGCTCGCCGCCCAGCGCATCACCATCGAGACCAGCACGGCCAGTACCAGGAACGGTGCGACCACGAAGAAAAACGTCACGATCGTATCAACCGCGCCGAGCTGAAATGTGGTCTTCGACCCCGCTGCCTGATTGCCCGTTTTCTCCTTCGCCTGGACGTCGTCGAGTTCGCCTGCAGCCCGAGGTGAACTCGCGATCGGCCGTGTCGGTGTGGACTCTCTCGAGACCTGGCTGGTCGTGTGGACCCCCTCCGCCGGCAGAAACAACATCGCGGCGACCATCACAATGGCCAAAACCCCCAGTGCCACCAGGCAGTTCCTCATGAGACGATGCCACTTGGCCTGCCGCTGGTGTTCATGAGCAATCATGTCCTGGATCTCCTTGATAAGGCTGTCGGGATCGGCTGAAACTCCGTCGCAATCAAGCAACTTCTCAGACAACGTGTCGTTGTGATTCATTTCGATTCTCCATCGCACGTCGCAGGGCGTGCTTTGCGTGAAACAGACGGGACCGAACCGTCCCCAGTTTGCAGTCAATCGTCTCGGCGATCTGTTCGTAGGTCATTTCGCTGACATATCGCAGCGTGAGTGCCTCCCGGTGATGGGGCGACAACGTGGCCAGGCACTCGTGGATCAGGCCGGCATCTTCGGCACCAAACTCCGGTTCGGGGGAATCGGCAGTAACCGGTTCGATCTCATCTGTGACCGATACGAACTCGTCACGGTCGCGAATCCGACGGAAAGCAAGATTCCTCGCAATGCGATACAACCACGGACTGAATGCGCGGGCACTTCTCAGCCGTGGCAATTGACGAAACACCGCCAACCAGACCTCCTGGAGCACGTCATCCACTCCTTCAGCGGTGTTGAGCAATCGACGGACGTAGTACGTCAAGCGATCGGCGTACCGGCTGATCAATTGTTCGAAGGCGGATTCGTCCCGCCGTTGGGCTCTGAGGACAAGCAGCACTTCGCCGATTTCGTCGACGCTCGGCCGAATTGGCTCAGCAGAGGACAACGCATCAGAGTCGCCTCGCTGGGATCCGAAATTTGACGCGGCCATGATTTCTGTTCCGACAGTTGAACCGCTTTGTCCCGAATCTCGGCCCACATCCCGTGACGACATCAACAACTCACCACACCACTACAGTTCCATGCCACGGCGGAAAGTTCACGACAAACCGATATTTTTTCCGCAATTTCAGTTGTTCGAATCGAGTCATTCAACGAGGCAACGTCCGCCGGGAATGGTACAAGTACTGGAAGGAAACCGGCCGGTGAAAACTCACTGACCAGGTGGATCCGACGACCGCCCGCAGCCGCAGCCGGCCACTTTGCGACATCCGAGGACGCATCTTGTGAGAATTCAGAACCCGGACCATGTCAGTCGCCGGACAATGCTCAAACGCGGGACGGCCGCCGGAGGTGGCCTTCTTGGCCTGCTCTCTTTCAACGGACTGTCTGCCCTCGCAGAAAGCCAATCGCGTTCGCGGTCACCCCGTGAGGTGAATCGACGCGTATGGCCGATGTCGTGTGACACAATGGTCGCCTTGCCCGATGCCACGACAACCGGCACCACGGTCCTCGGCAAGAACAGCGATCGCCCGGTTTTTGACTGCCAGCCGCTGGTCCGCCATCCGGCCAAGCAACACCGCTCTGGAGCAACACTCCAACTCGAATACCGTACCATCCCCCAGTCCCCCCGGACCTACGCCACCATTGGCTCGAGCCCGTACTGGTGCTGGGGTTACGAGGAGGGGATCAACGAGTTCGGCGTGGCGATCGGCAATGAGGCGATTTTCACCAAGACGTTTTCCGATGCAGTGGCCGCCAGCAAGGCTGGCAAGCCGCCGGAACCGGGGCTGCTGGGAATGGACCTGTTGCGTCTTGGTCTCGAACGCGGCCGGACGGCCCGCAAAGCCCTGGACGTGATCACCGACCTCGTCGAGCGTTACGGACAATGGGGTTCGGGCGTGCCGGGCATGAGCCACGAGAAGGGCGGCTACGACAACTCCTACATCATCGCCGACGGCAAGGAAGCCTGGATCCTCGAAACCGTCGGCACACGCTGGGTGGCCCGACGGGTCACCCGCGGAGTGGCCACGATTTCCAACCAACCGTCTATCCGCAACCGCTGGGACCTGGCCAGCCACGACCTGGTCGACTACGCCATCGATCGGGGCTGGTGGCCCAAAGAACAAAAGAGCGATTTCGATTTTGCCAGGGCCTACATCGACCTGAAAACCCCACTGCAACTCTCCCAACTGCGTGTTCAGCGATCACATCAACTCCTCTGCCAGAAGGAAGATGGAAACATCTCGCCACAGTGGGTCATGCGGGTTCTGCGAGATCACTACGAGGGGACTTTTCTCGGTGGGCCCAATTTCAATGCCGCGTTGCCGGATTTCCTGACGCTGTGCATGCACAGTTCGCCCGCCGAGTTCACCTGGGGCAACACGGCCAGTTCGGCGGTGTTCATTCTGCCCGAGAAGGATGATCGCCTTGCGCAGATGTGGTGGACACCGGTCACCCCGTGCACCGGTCTCTACATCCCCGTGTTTGCCGCTACCAGCCGGCTGCCCAAGGTCCTGACCCGGGCCGGTCGCCAGGGAAAGACCGTCACTCGTCCCGATCGGGCAAAACACGACACCTTCTCCAAAAAGTCCTACTGGTGGCTGTTCCGCGACCTGCTCGACCGCATCAAGGGCGACGACACCGGTACCCAATTCCGGAAACGACAACCGATCGTCCGCAACGCCTTCGATCAACTGGAACGGCAGTGGCTGCAGCGGTCTGCCGCACTCGAACAACATGTGATCACCGAACGAAAATCCCGGAAGCCTGCCAAGACCAGTAAACGGCTTGACGATTTCACGGATTCGTGTGTCGCGGAAGCGTTGGCAACCGTCGAGAGATTGAAGAAGTCGATGAAGTCCTGACTTCCACGATCAAAAGATCGTTGCACGACAAACGACGGCAATTTGAGGGCCACCGATCCTCATGGGACTCTTGAGAAAGGCGAACCCCAAGGCGACTTGTCGATCCATTTGTCGCCACGCTGTGAACGTCAGTCTCATTGGCAACAGTCTCTACGCCTCAATTCTGTGGTGGAACGGCTCGTGGATGGACTGGCCGTTGAAACTCGGTACCTCCACTGTTCTCCTGCTGCTCGTCGGCGGATTGTGGGAATGGCAGGTTCCCTGGGATACGCTCGACGAGGACAATGACTCGCAATGTCACACCGCCGACTCGAAACAGAGCCAACGGTGAGAGATGATCTGTTGGCTGACAGCCACCGA
>DLVV01000450.1:4210-9547 GCA_003445035.1 Planctomycetaceae bacterium
GGTGGCTGTCATCACACCAGGCGGCCTCGCCGAATCACCTCCGAACCCCGCGTCAGAGAGCACCTCGGCTGCTGGTTTCGAGCAAGCTGAACCGGGCGGATTTGACAGGCTCGAAACGCGCATCGGCACCTGGATTCCGACGTCCGGCACAACGACCATCGACCACAAACACGCCAAGACCGGGAAACACTGCCTGCAATTGACCGGCGGAAAGAGGACCAGCGTCACACTCCGGATTGCAAAGCCGTTGGAATCGGCGAGCGACCTGACATTCTGGGCTGAACGCTGGACCAAGCGCAGACCATTTTCGTTTCGCATCGAGCGGAACACGAAGGCCGGATGGAAAGAGATCTTCAACGGCGACAAACAGATTCGTGTTGGTCGCCCGTTTCTTTCATTCGTCAGGGTGTCTCTGAGAGACACCGGCACCAGGCAATTGCGGTTCACCGTCACGAGTCCGCCGAACACCGGAATCCTGATCGACGACGTCCGCATCTCGCCGGCTCGGCCTCAGAAACTCGTGAGCGTCCAGGTCGTGCCCGTCACCATCCCGGCACTGATCGGCAACGATGCCAGCCCGTTGGCCAAGCTGAAAGTCATAATGACCGGTCGACTCAACCCGATTGCATTGACGGAAGTGCAGGCGACGCTCCAGGGAACCGACGATCGCTCCGACCTCCTGTCCATCGACATCTACAACGGCGGATCCACGAGCCACTTCACGACAGGCAAACACGTCACTCGGCTGGATGTTGGAAAAGCCACAAGCAGCCCGCTGGTCGTCTCACTCCGCGGATCTTCTCTTCGGCTTAGCGAGGGAACCAACTACATCTGGATCGCCGGCCGCGTCGCTGCAACCGCGAATATCGACCACCGGACCGGGGTGACATGCAACACGGTCACCTTTTCGAACGGCAACACGGTCCAGCTCAAAGCCGCGCCTTCGATTCAACGCATGGGAGTCGCCCTGCGGGAAGGAGGCGACGACGGAGTTCACACGTACCGCATTCCCGGACTGGCAACGTCCAACAACGGGACGCTGATCGCGGTTTACGATGCCCGGAGACGCGGCGGTGGCGACCTCCCCGGGGATATTGACGTTGGGCTGTCCCGCTCGACCGACGGGGGACACACGTGGGAACCCATGACACTGATCATGGACATGGGCAGTGATCCCAGGTGGCGTTACGACGGCATTGGCGACCCGGCCGTACTGGTCGACCGCAAAACAGGCACGATCTGGGTGGCGGCGACCTGGAGCCACGGAAATCGGTCGTGGCGTGGCTCGGGCCCCGGTTTGAAACCAACCGAAACCGGGCAGCTGATGCTGGTTCGCAGCGATGATGACGGCAGGACATGGTCGAAGCCCATCAACATCACCGCCCAAGTCAAACGCCCCGAGTGGTGCTTTCTGCTCCAGGGCCCCGGCAAGGGAATCACCATGCGGGACGGGACGCTGGTCTTCGCCGCCCAGTACCAGGATCCGCCCTCAAAGAAACGGCTGCCGCATTCGACGATCATCTACTCCCGAGATCACGGACAGACGTGGAACATTGGAACCGGTGCGTTTGACGACACCACCGAGGCCCAGGTCGTGGAAACCGCACCCGGTGTGTTGATGCTCAACTGTCGGTACAACCGCCAATCCCGCAGGGTCGTGATGACAACCAGCAACATGGGAGCAACATGGCAGCCGCATCCCACCTCACGAAAGTCGCTGATTGAACCGCGAGCCTGTATGGCCAGCCTGATCAACGTCGACCAGGAACTCGGCCGCAGCACCCGGCGGCGGCTGCTGTTCTCCAATCCCGACAGCACCAGCGGACGCGACCACATCACGATCAAGACCTCAAACGACATGGGAATGACCTGGCCGACACGACTTCGCATATTGCTCGACGAAGGTCGTGGAGCCGGTTACTCGTGCATGACGATGATCGATGCGGACACCATCGGCATCCTGTACGAAGGCAGCCAGGCACAGATGACGTTTCAACGAATTCGCCTGAACGATCTCGAACCTGAACGGCAACGACCCGGGCAATAGCCTGCCGTTTCCGAAAGACCGTCCGCTCGTGCTGATTGCTGCCTACCTGGCTCCAGCGGCCTTCTTGCCGGCAGCTTTCTTCGAGTTCCTGGAGCCCGAGCGTTTCCGGCTTTTCTTGGACGCGGATGATTTCAACTGACCGGCCTGCTGGTACAGCGGCAGGTGCCGGTAGTAGACCTCCAGCGTCATCACGCACAGGCTGGTCATGTACAGCCGCCCCCCGGATCTCCCGTGGCTGTCGGCCACATCCCAGCTGCCGGCCGCGTGGCCTTTCCGTCGCTGCGATTTGACCAGCTGCTCTCGCATAACCTTGTTCCAGTTCTCCCACTCTTCACCGCCCCAGTGGTGCAGAACCTGGGTGGCGTAATAGTTGTAGTACATGTCGTTCCGGCTCGGCCCGGTCGCGGCCAGGAACTTCACACCGGACTCCAGTGCCGGTTCCTTCCTCCCCCAGCCGATGTACATGCGAGACAAGAGTCCGACAGCCGTCGTGGAGACCTTTCGCTGAGGACCGGTGTACCCGTAGGCAGCCCCGCCATCGATCTGGACCGAGTCGAGATAGTAGGAGGCCTTGCGGATCGTGTCGGGCAGGATCTGCATCTTGGCCATCTGGCCACTCTTGAGTGCCATCACCTGCCAGCCCAGAACGGAGGTGTCCCCCCCCTTGCGAGGCTGATATCGCCAACCGCCGTTGGCCGGATCCTGGGCACGCATGATGAAATTCAGGGCCAGCTGCGACGCGGCTCGCAATCGCTTCAGGCTGGCGGTGGCCACCTTGCGGTCCACCCGCTCATTCTTCTTGGTCTTCGCCCGTGATGACCGGGATCGCTGCTTCAAGGCCATTTCGCTCATCACCACAGCCTCGCACAGGGCCATCGTGGCAAGCCCCTGGATATACATGCCGGTGTTCCCTTCGGCCGCTCCCCGCAGATCCAGGCCGTCGGGTGTCTGCTTGGCGTAGGTCAGAAGGTAATCGAACCCCTTGTACACCTGTTCGCGGTAGGTGCCGACAAAGTGTGTCTCTCCAGACCCCAGCATCGACAACAGGGCCATCGCCGTGGCGCCCATGTGCGACCTCTTCAGGCTTCCCGCCTGTGAGCAGGATCCCTGGCAACCCGCGTGAACATGATCGAAACTCCAGCTGCCGTCGTCGGCATTCTGGTGGCGTGACAGCCATTCGAGGCCCGCACGCACGGCCGATTCGCTCGCCGCATTTCCGCCGTACCGGGCCACCAGGGCACTTCGCCCGGCCCGACTGCGGCCTCCCAGTTCCCCCGTGATTTTGGCGACCGGGTTTCCCGCGCCTTTCGTCTTTTCCGGGATTGCCGAGGAGATCTCCAGGTCGTTGATGTCGATTTCCAGGACCTTATCGCTGTCGGTGATCAGTTCCTGCACGACTTCGGACGTCTCGTCCTGCTCGATCTGCTCGGGCTGAATCAGGGCCACTTCCTCGAACTTCACGTTCTCCTGGTCCACGGCCGGCAATGCCGAGAGAATCTCGACACGGTCTTCCATTTCGATCGGAATGATGATCGACAGCAGGATCAGTACGACGGCCGCATGCACCAGGCTGCTGAAACCAAACACTCCTAACAACTGCCGGCGGTCGGCGGTAAGGACCTCCTCGTCCTCCTCCCCCTCTTCGGCTTCAGTCGCAACTTCCACCTTGACCGGCGACGGCGACTTGGCCTCCGAACGCGTCTCACCTCCTGCGGTTTCCGTCTCCACCTCAATCTTGACCGACATCGGTGGCGGCTCGGCCGGCGAACGCGTCGTCAACGGGATGACGTCCACGTGGCCTGTCACGGGCTCGGCGGTCGCTTCGAGATCCGAGGAGGCCGCCCGCTCTCCGACAAGAATGTCGTGGAACCCGTCACGCTGAGCTTCCGCGACATCGGTCAACGGCACTTCAAACAATTCGGTGCCATCTGAAACGATGGTCCGCTGCATCTCAGCGGGAACATAGAAGCCATCCTGCTTCGCTTCGTCCAGGTCCGTGACAGGAATCCGGTAAAACTCCTGTCCGTTGGAGACAGTGATCGTCGATGCGTTCACGTTGCCGGCTCCTCGTCGCCCGCCGTAATCTTAGCACGCCGCGACTTCCAGCCACCGGTTTCAGGAGCAGCAGAAGCGGGAGATTCGATCGCCGTCACCGGATCCCCACCGACTGACGGATCAACAACCTCGCCTTCGCCGACCGGCATCACCATCCCAGGTGGTGATGGTGGCACCGGCCGCTCGCTCTCGGACTCTGACGAAAGGTCGAGCCCCAACTGGATCCTCTTCGACCAGTGCTCGATCTCGTCGTCGGCGAGTCCAGCTGCTCTCTTGATTTCTAGGTGCGCGCGTTTTTCGGCTGAGGGGACCCAGGCATCCACACCGAGTTGTCCGTTGGATTCGTACTGGAAGGTCACCTCGACGGGCGTCTTCGCAGGCAACCCGGCCGGAAGCCCACTGACCACGCACCGGCCAATCTGGGTGGCGTCGTTTCCGCTGTCGTCTCCCCCTTCGACCACGTTCACCTCGACACTTGGCTGATCGTCCTTGAGCGTCGTGAACCGGTGGGTCGACTTGGCCGGCAACACGGTGTTGCGACTGATCATCAACTGGCGACGTTTCCGCCCGGTATCTCTCTCGATCCCCAGGACCCCCAGGTGATGCGAATTGACATTCTTGACCGACATGTCCTTCAGGCACGCGACGTCGGACCCGAGTAACAGGCCGGCGTAGATGGCCGCACCGTGAGAAATCGATTCGTCCGGCGACAGGCAGCGATCCACGGCCAGGCCCGATTCGGCTTCGAGCATCCGTTGCACGGCCGGCATCCGACTCGACCCACCGACCAACAGCAGACGATCGACATCACTCCACGAGCATTTGCCCTCCCGCATCACCTTGCGAGTGGTCAGCAGCGTGCGGTCAAGCAGGTCTCCGGTGGATTCCTCGAATTGTCCTCGCGAAAGATCCACCTGGACACGTTGGCCATCATGAGCAAACCGTAACCGCACATCCTCCCGGGCCGACAGCGACCGCTTGCCGTCCTCGGCTTCGCGGAGCAGCGTCTGCATGGCAATGGCATCCTCACGGGGATCCACACCATGCTCGGCCTGGAAACGTTCGGCCACGAGATCGGCGATCCGTCGATCCCAGTCAATTCCTCCCAGGAACACATCGCCACCGGTCGCGATCGCCGTGTACGACTGTCCGTCGATCTGCAACAGGGTGACGTCGAACGTGCCTCCCCCCAGGTCATAGACCAGGATCGTCTCACGCCGACTGCTGCGGCCCTG
>DLVV01000450.1:9922-12704 GCA_003445035.1 Planctomycetaceae bacterium
TCGTTGATGATGTCCAGCACATCCAGGCCAGCCATCCGTCCGGCGTCCTGGGTCCGGCGTCGCCGCGGCTCGTTGAAATAGGCCGGAACCGTGACGACGGCCCTGGTGAAGTCGCCAAGTTTCAGGACCGCGTCCTCCTTGAGCTTCTTGAGAATCAGCGCCTGGATCACCTCCGGAGGCAGATGCTCGCCACCGATGGTGCGATGGAAGTGACGATTTCCCATGTCGCGTTTAGCAAAACTCGCCACCGAACCCGGTTCGAACTCGGCCGCCTTGGCCGCTTCCGAGCCCACGATCACCTGCCCGTCATCAAACAGCACCACGCTGGGAGTCGTCGGATCTCCCTCCTGGCTCGCGATCGTCCATGGCCGCCCCTGGCTGTCCAGGTGCGCCACGACCGAGAAGGTCGTGCCAAGGTCAATGCCGACAGCTGGTGTTTGCGTCTGATCTGTCACGGTGCCAGGTTCGGTCCGATCTTGCTGAAATGAGAATCCTTCCGCCTCGCGTCCTGCTTCTCTCCGTCATCGCAGCCCGTTATTGGCACGGGGCCACGAGGTCCGTTTCTACCGTTTCTCTCGCTGCCAATTGGGTTGAATGACCATGTGATCGTCAGGCGTCACCGTCAGATCACGTTCGATCGACTTGTAGCCGGCCCGCCGCATGGCAATCCGATGGCGAAATCGAGGCTGTCTCTTCAGAGACACCTCAAATTCTCGCTCTGCCAGGATCGTAATGCTCTCGCCGTCGACCTCCAGCACGGCCCCTTCCCGCTGGCTGGTCTCCCAACGGATCAACAGGACACCCGCCTCCCGAGTCCCTCCTCCCGGGCTCCCACCACGTGACAACACGACACCCAGCACCACGATCAGGACGACCGAGGTGGCGATGCCCAGACCCGCCAGTAAAGACGGAGTCCTGGAGGTCTTTTCCGTGGGAGCTTCTGGCTCGACCTTCGGCCTGGCCACCGGACTGACCGGCTGCTGCGACTGCAACTGGGCATCGTAGGCCTGTTTCTGATCGACATTGAGCAGGCAGCGACGAGCCTGGGTAATTTCGTTGAGCAGCTTCTGAGTCAATTCCACCTGTTCACCAGCGGCCAACTCCTGCAGGTAGGCGGTTCGCTGGTTGGCCGCCGCCTCGATCACGTCGGCGTCCGACTCGAACAGGTCGATCCCCAGCAACCGGTAATGGTGAGCCGGCTGTTGATCGGGTGGAATCCCCAACCACTTGTGATACGGATCGAATGACGTGGACATGCTGTCGGATCTTGGCCGTTGATGAAAACCGTCTTACCCTATTTTCACCAGACCCCGTCAGAAAACAACTGGGACTTGTCGGGTCACGGGTCAACAAATCGGCCTGGGTCGACTTTTCCGGCTCGACACGTCCCGAAATCGCAACCGATTGCCGGGGAGCTCCGCAATCAGGACTGCCGGGTTCGCTTCGCAGCAGTCCCGACGCATCTGGATGCGGCTCGGTGCGACGGTCGATCGCGGCGGGAATGTCCACCAGAAAGGGCACAGTCGCGGCGTGGTGATTTGAGGAGGCCCGACGAGCCAATCGCCTTATTGTGAACTCACTTTCGATGTTTCGGCCGTACCGAGCGTGACACCCAAAAGGAACGGGGCCGCATCACTTCCGGAGGTTTCGAAGTCGATATGAGTGACTTTCACGTCACGCTTCGGATTTTTCCAGGACATGAGATAGCATCCCAATTCCCGATCCGCGTCGCGTTGGCTTGTGATGGAAAACGCCAACCTGGCCTCAGACACCCGGCGATTCTGAGGAAGGAACCAGTTGAGGAGATGCTCCCCGTAGCGGATCTTGACCACCTGTTCGGAGCCGTCGGCATAGTGCACCCGATACCGGCCGACGACGGTGCCATAGGCCAACTGATCGGAATAGGCCGCCCCGTGCAAGAAGTGAATCGTCTGGGCCGTCCGACCCACCGCGATGCCAGTGACCTTCTCGACAATTTGTGCTCGTGAGGCGAGCAGTTGGGTTTTCTTTCCGTGCAGAGCCACAAAGCCTCGCACGTCAAACACCACCCCGTGAAGTTCCGTGGGGCCGGCAGCCAGGCCATGCAGGCCGTCGTTGGTTTCCGGCTCGCGCTTGGGCAGCTTGTACAGGTCCTCACTGAGGGCAACGTTGTAATGAGACGTGAGGTCGAGTTGATTCGCTGTCAGAGTCTTGTCACGGGCTGTGAGCAAACCCGAGAGAGTCTTTTTCCTCGCTTCGATTCTCGAAAGCCTCGCGTCTGCCAGTTTTCTCTGCGCGATCTGTATTTTCTCCCTGGTTTTCAGCACCTCGCCCGAATCCGCATCGAGTCCCAGGGACTGTTCGATGCTGCGTGAGGCCTCGTCCAGTTTCCCCAGGATCCGGTATGCCTCGGCTTGCATCCGCCATACGACGGCGTTTTTCGGTGCCCGTTGGATCGCTCGCTTCATCAACGCAACCGCGTGCCCGGCCAGTTTTTCGTCGCCCACGGACCGACCGGCAAAATAGACGGCTTGTGACGCCAGGTCGATCGGTGACAGGGACTCATCGGACAGCGAATCGGCGTCGCGTGAGGCTGTCACGGCGACCAGGAACGGATTGACCCGGTTGAGCGTTGATATGAAATCGATATGCGCAATCTCCTGGCCAGGTCTTGGGTTATCCCAGGTCGCCAGGTACAGCCCGGTATCGCGCCGCCCGAGGGCGTTGGCGAGTCTACGCACCCCATTGCGGTCTCGCAAGCGGCTCAAACGAACCTCCGATCACAACGCCAGGGCGATCAAAT
>DLVV01000311.1 GCA_003445035.1 Planctomycetaceae bacterium
TTTGTGCCCCAGGAGGGAGCCCTGTTCCAGTCGATGGTGGTTCGTGACCAGATTGGCTTCGCCCTGGAGATCCGGCATCGACCAAAGGGCGAGGTGAAGGCCCGGGTCGAGGACCTGGCCAGGCGGCTGGGAATCACCGGATTGCTGGATCGCAGCCTCGACGGACTGAGCGGAGGGGAGCGTCAGAGGGTGGCCCTGGGACGGGCCCTGGCGGCGCAGCCCACGGTCCTGTGTCTCGACGAACCTTTCAGCGCGCTGGACGAAGAGACCCGTGACGACATGTATCAACTTGTCCGCACCGTCACTGGCGAGGCCGGCGTCACCACCGTTCACATCACTCACAGCCGATCCGAGGCCGAACAACTCGGCGACCGTTTCTTCCGCCTGGTCGACGGGCGGATCGAGCCGTTGACGTTGTCACCCCGGGGGGCCGCCGACGAATCCCCCGTCGCGTCGACAGCGGTTGAATCCAACGAATCTGCGGAGGCCGAACAGGATCCGGATGACCCGGCTGCCGCGACTGGAGATGGACCAACGTCGGATCCTGTGGTGGAATGAAACGAGCGGGCCGGCTTGAAATGGATCAACCTGTTGGGGGCGTGGTGCATGTCTGACCGGTGGGCGGTCATTGCCGGGAGAGCGGTTCGGCTGGCCGCGTGCGCGGGACTGCTGGCCGGGTCGGTTGATCTGTCCGAGGCCGAGGAAACGCCGCATTGGGCCTACCGTTCACCGGGTCCGGTGGTGGTTCCCGACTGTGTCCAGGAAGTCCGGAACCCGGTCGACGCGTTCGTGGCGCATCGACTTCAGGAACGAGGGCTTCAGCCACTGGCCGCGGCCGATCGCCAGACCCTGATCCGGCGAGTGACCCTGGACCTCCTGGGTGTTCCACCGACACCCGTCGAGATCGATGCGTTCCTGGCCGATCGCCGGCCAGGTGCGTGGGGACGGCTGGTGGACCGTCTGTTGGCGTCGCCACGGTATGGCGAGCGGTGGGCGGTGCCGTGGTTGGATGCGGCCCGGTTCGCCGACAGCAATGGCTACCAGCGGGATGGTCGCCGTGACGCGTGGGGCTGGCGCGACTGGGTGATCGGTGCCCTGAACGATGATTTGCCCTTCGACCGCTTCACGATCGAGCAACTGGCCGGCGACCTGCTGCCGGGTGCAGCGGCCGACCAGCGGATTGCCACCGGATTCCATCGGAACACGATGGCCAATGTCGAGGCCGGAGTGGACCCCGAAGAGGAACGGGTGCTGGCTGTCGTGGACCGTGTCAACACGACCGGTACGGTCTGGTTGGGCACCACGATCGAATGTGCCCAGTGCCATGACCACAAGTACGACCCGTTTTCTCAGCGGGAGTACTACGGACTGTTCGCCCTGTTCAACAACACGCGGGTCGAGATCCAGGCGAAGGGTTCGAAGCGGGAGTTTGCCGGGGCCATGGTCGAGTTGCCACGGACCCGTGGCGACGTGGCGCGGGCTGCGGCAACTTCGCGGAGAGTCCGGAGGTTGCAGGCTGAGCGGAGTGAACTGGCGGCTTTGCTCGATGGGGAACAACCCGAATGGGAGCGGCTGGTGCGGGATCGGAGAGAGATCCCCTCCTGGTTGAAGCGCGCCCTGAGGGTGGTTCACGTGAAACGGAAACCTCAGCAGGCCAAGCGGGTTCGCAACCACTACCGGGGCTTGTCTCGAGACTGGAACCGGCTGACCGACCTGCTGAAACGTGCCCGGGATGTCCAGGTTCTACTGAAGCCGGCGACGACGCTGGTGATGCTGGAGATGCCTCAGCCGCGTCAGACCCGGATCTTCGAAAGAGGCGACTTTCTGGCTCCGGGAGAAACTGTTGGCCCGGGGACGCCGGCCGCCTGGCCACCGGTTCCGGCCTCCACCGATCGCCCGCTCAACCGTCTCGACCTGGCTCACTGGCTGGTCGACGGCCGCAATCCCCTGACGGCACGCGTGGTGGTCAACCGGTACTGGGCGGAGCTGTTTGGACGAGGGCTGGTCGAGACCATCGAGGACTTTGGCATCCGAGGCGCCCGGCCGACTCACCCCGGGTTGCTCGACTGGTTGGCCACGGAGTGGGTCCGGCGTCGGTGGAGTGTGAAGTCGCTGCACCGCCTGCTTGTGACATCGGCCACCTATCGTCGTCGATCGGATGCGGACGGCGAGTTGAGAGCCGCTGACCCGGAGAACCTGTGGTACGCCCGTGCGGCGAGACGGCGATTGCCGGCCGAGTTGATTCGCGACAACGCCCTGGCCATCGCCGGATTGCTCAGTGACAAGATGCATGGCCCCCCCGTGTTTCCCGTCCAGCCGTCGGGTGTCTGGAACCACATTGGCGTGGCGAGCAATCTCTGGAAGACCAGTCGCGGCGAGGACCTGTACCGTCGTGGCGTCTACGTCTACTGGCGGCGGACGGTGCCGTATCCCAGCTTCGTCAGTTTCGATGCACCCAGCCGCGAGGTCTGCACGGTGTCCCGGTCGCAGTCGAACACTCCGCTGCAGGCGCTGACTCTGCTCAACGATCCGGTCTACGTCGAGGCGGCCGCCGGGCTGGCTCGACGGGTGCACGCGAAGGGTGGTCCGGATGAATCGCCGTCCAGTCGGGTCGAGGCGATGTTCCGCCTGGCGACCGGGCGTCGACCAACCAGGGCCGAAACCCTGATCCTGGTTGGCCGGTTCGAGACCGAGAGAAAGAGGTTGTCGGGGGATCCGGTGACCACTCGATTGGTGATGAAGTCCTGGCTCTCCGGAGCGGAGGCGGTGAGTGGCGTACCGAGCGACCAGGCGGCGGCGCTGGTCGCGTGGATGCATGTGGCCAACGTCGTGTTGAATCTTGACGAAGTGATCACCCGAGAATGACCGATTTGCGAATCGACCTGATCGAGCAGCGTCGCGCCTTCCTGGGCCAGGGCCTGGGACTGGCGGGCCTGGCCAGCGCGCTGGTCGACGACGGACTGCTCGCCGCTCCCCAGGATGCCCGGACCGGCCATTCGTCTCCCCGGGCCAAGCAGATGATCTTTCTGCACATGGTCGGGGCTCCCTCGCAGCTGGATCTCTTTGACAACAAGCCAGTGCTCCGAGAGCACCACGGTCGGGAGTGCCCGGCCGAATTGCTCAAGGGACAACGTTTTGCGTTTCTGGGAAAACGGCCCAAGTTAATGGGGTCGCCGTTCGCTTTCCGGCGACACGGAGAAAGCGGCCTGGAATTGTCGGAACTGCTCCCCGGTCTCGGGTCGGTTGCAGACGAAGTGGCCTTGATCAAGACGGTCCACACGTCCGAGTTCAACCACGGTCCGGCACAGGTGTTTGCCCAGACAGGGTTCGGTCAGCAGGGACGCCCCAGCCTGGGCAGCTGGCTCTCCTATGGCCTGGGCAGCCTTTCACGGGATCTGCCCGCCTACGTGGTGCTGGTCACCGGTTTGACGCCCGGCGGTGGCAGCTCGCTTTGGGGAAACGGTTTTCTGCCGAGCGTGCACCAGGGGGTGCGGTTCCGGACCAAGGGGGACCCGGTGTTGTACGCGTCGAACCCGAAGGGTATCGATCGTTCGGCACGGGGGCGGATCATCGACGACGTGGTGAGGTTGAACCGGCTGCGATTGTCGCGGGTGGGCGATCCGGAGATCGCCACGCGGATCGCCAATTACGAACTCGCATTCCGGATGCAAACGGCCGTACCCGGCCTGATGGATCTCTCGCAGGAGACCCGTGGGACACTCGAGAGCTACGGGGCGGATCCGCGCAAGCCGAGTTTCGCCAACAACTGCCTGCTGGCCCGTCGCCTGATCGAGCGAGGGGTGCGGGTGGTGCAGTTGTTCGACCAGGGTTGGGATCATCACGGCGGGATCGGCACCAGCCTGCCGAGAAAGACGAGGGCCACAGATGGCCCGATCGCGGCTCTGATCACCGATCTGCGTCAGCGGGGATTGCTGGACGAGACGCTGGTCGTCTTCGGTGCGGAGTTCGGACGCACGCCAATGTTGCAGGGCGACCGGGCCACTCCCGGACGGGACCATCACAAGGACGCCTTCAGCTACTGGCTTGCCGGTGGAGGCGTTCGTGGTGGCCGTGTCGTCGGAAAGACCGACGACCTGGGGTATTACCCGGCCGAGGACCCGATCGAAATCCACGACCTGCACGCGACGATC
Source organism: Planctomycetaceae bacterium (assembly GCA_003445035.1). Classification (GTDB taxonomy): domain Bacteria; phylum Planctomycetota; class Planctomycetia; order Planctomycetales; family Planctomycetaceae; genus UBA8437. Next base: position 4,152 of record DLVV01000311.1, read on the forward strand.
CTGCACCTGCTGGGTCTGGATCATGAACGCTTGACCTTCCGCCACCAGGGACGCGAGTTCCGATTGACCGATGTCAGCGGTCGCGAGATGAAGCAACTGTTGTAGTGTCACACAACGTGGCGAGCAGGCGGTCCCAGCCGCTGCCTCGTCCTCCCTCCGTCCCGATGGTGACAAGCCAATGGCCGACGTTTCTCCGACACCTTCCGCCGCCGACAGCGAAATGAGTGACCGCATCGTCGGCATCGATCTGGGCACTTCGTATTCGGCCCTTGCGGTGCTCGACGAGGATGGCCAGCCCCGGGTGATCGACAATTCGAACCAGTCACCCCTGACCGCCTCGGTGGTGTTGCTGGGCGACGCGGACCATGCGGAGGTCGATCCGGACGCGCGGGCCCTGGCCGAGTGTCCGCCCGAACGGCGAGTGGTGGCGATCAAGCGGGAGATGGGCAATCCGAGGTTCGCACTGCGACACGGAAATCGACGCTTGACCCCCGAAATCCTGAGCGCGTTGATTCTCACACGCTTGCGACAGGATGCCGCGATCCGGATCGGACCGGTTCGCCGGGCTGTGATCACCGTGCCGTACTACTTCAATGAACTCCACCGTCGGGCCACGCGGAACGCCGGCCAGATCGCCGGGCTGGAGGTGGTCGACATCATCAACGAGCCGACCGCAGCGGCGCTGACGTACGCCTGGACCCGGGGAGCTCTGGGCAAGAGCGGTTCGAGCGAATCGCGAAGGATTCTGGTCTACGACCTCGGCGGAGGCACCTTCGATGTGACGTTGGTCGAGATCACCTCCGCGCATCTGAGAGTGCGGGCCACCGACGGTGATACGATGCTGGGGGGCCTGGATTGGACCAACCGGTTGGCCGACGCGGTGGCCGAGGACATCATCGGACAGGGAGGAACCGACCCGCGGGAGGTCTCCGATGTGGGCTTCCAACTGCTGCACGTGTGCGAGGACGCCAAGCGTATTCTAAGCACGCGGATGGTGACCACCGTGCGATTGTCTCACGATGGCCGGGAGTATTCGATTGATCTGACCCGGTCCCGCTTCGAACGCGAGACGGCCGATTTGCTGCAGCGGACCCGCGACACCACCGAACTAGTGCTCGTCCAGGCCGAAATCTCGGGCGCTGAGCTGGACGACATCGTGCTGATCGGTGGGTCGACGGCGATGCCCGGTGTCCGCGCGATGCTCGAGGAACTCGGCGGCAAGCCACCCAGTACGATTCTCGATCCACAGCTGGCCGTCGCCCAGGGCGCAGCGATCCATGCGGCGATTCTCGAGGCGCGGCATGAGGGAGCCGACGGCGTGACCGGGCAGGCGGTGATCGGCAGGTTGAGAGCCATCAGCACCTCGAACGTCAATTCGCATTCACTGGGGGTGGAGGTGACCGACCGTGACGATGTCCAGAAGCGTTGGAATCACATCATGATTCCCCGCAACACGCCGGTGCCGTGCCGGGTCACCCAGCGGTTCGTCACCAACACCGACAACCCACGGGCGATCCACATCCGGTTGCTCGAGGGAGAGGTCAGCAACGTCGAGTCGTGTACGGTGATCGGCGATTTCCAGGTCGTCGATCTGCCTTCGGGACTGGCTGCCGGGTCTCCGATCGAAGTGCAGTACGGCTACGACCGCAGCGGGCACATCAAGGTGTCGGCCCGGGAACTGGTCGGTGGCACCGAGGCGTCGGTCGAGATCCACTGGACCGGGGGGGTTGATGACGAGGCCTTGACCGAGTTCACTCGGCTGGCGAGTGAATACGACGTTGACTGACCGGTCGCTGTCAGGGTTGAGGCACCAGCAACCGTCGCAGTCGCCGGATCCCGGGTTGCCGCTGTTCCGAGGACATGTGAAACCGGTAACCGATGTCGGCCAGGGACAGGCCCAGCCAGGATTCGAGTGACCGGGTGGCGAACTGGCGATTGACCAGGAACGGGTCGTCGAGAGCCTGGAGCATCCTGGGCAGGGCCCAGCCGGAACGTGTCCGGGCCAGCGCGTCCAGGCCCACCAGACGGACCGATTCGTGATCGCTTTTCAGCCATCCGGTGCCGACCGGACGTTCTCGGGCGGGGTAGTTCCGGCGGACCTTCGTCGATGAGTAGGTCTGGTCGTACCACGTGTCGAGATGTTCGAGTGTCCAGGCGATCGGACGGTCGGTGTGGCAGAGGTTGCAGGCGTTGAGGTGGTTGGCTTCGATCGGTTCGGTGGCGGTGGGCGAATGGATCGTGTGCGTGCGGACGACATCCTGCAGCCCCTCGTTGATTCGGGGCATGTGACAACTCATGCACTCACTTCCGGAGCTGCCGATCCGGTGGTGCGTGTGGGCGGTCCGGGCCTCAGGCGGCGCGAACGTCTTGTGGCACTGCAGGCAGATTCTGTCGGTTTCGGCGGGCGGACGCTTCCACCCCCCTGGCGTGGTGGCGGTGTGCGGGTCATGACAGTCGATGCAGCGCAGCTGGCTGTAACAGCCGCCGAGCCGGGCATCGGTGTACTCGATCGAGTTCCAGGTCGAGAGTCCCCCGGCGTAAACAGGTCGCTCGCCGGTGTGGCAGCGTCCGCAGGCCCAGTTGACGTTGGCCTGCGTTCTCCCGTGGTCAATCCCCGACGGACCGCCTTCGACGAACAGTTCCGGAGCGGTGGGGAAGAACCTGGGACGGATCTTCGGGTTCTCCGCATGCTGCCGACTGCCGAGGTGGCATGCCTCGCAGCTGATTCCCAGCGAGACGGCGTGTTCGGAGGCGGCGAACGCCTGCATCCGGTTGGACACGAGAGACAACTCGTCGTCGGGGAGCCTGGTCGGATCGAGTTCACCGTTCCAGAGTTCCTCGTGAGACGACTTGAGGTAGTCAGGGGTCCAGAGATTGAGCGAAAGCGGAGCGTGTTGTCCGATCAGATACGGCTGACGGATCATCATGTCCCCGAGCGGAAACGTGGTGTGGCAGTAGTTGCACTCCAGGTTGTATTGGGAGAAGAAGGGCGGTTCGGTGGCGGGGCGGCCGAAAGGATCGGTGCGGCGGTCGTCGGGGAACTCGGTGCCGATGTGGACGACCGGAACCCAGCTGGCTTCATCAATCCAGTAGCCGAAGGGCAGGACATGGTTGTCGCGGTAGAACTTGTGTCCGTCGGCTTCCGGCCCGGCCAGTTGTCGTCCGACGTAATACTGGAAGAACCGCGAACCGATGGTCTGGTTCACCTGGTAGGTGCGGTGGGTGGATTCCCGCACGAGTTTCATACGGTACCCGTCTCCGGCGCGGAAGAAGGTGGCCTTGCCGCCGAGATAAAGCAGCGTGGCGGCTCCGGAGAAATCCCCCCGCACGCTCTGGGTGTTGGCCAAAGCGTTCATCCGTCGGTGGGGATGTTGTGACCATCGTTTGTGCTGTTCGGCGTGACATCGGCGACACGCGTCGGGGCCGATGTAGTCGTCGGGACGGATGTTGCTCTCGATCGACGGGGCGGGGGCCCGCTTGCGGACAGGATCGGGCACCCGATCCCACCAGATGGTGAGATTGCCGGATGTGAAATGGCGTGGTGAGTCGATCCGCTCGGTGGTCGATGACGATTCGGCCGCGTCCCGACCGCAGCCGACGACGCCGAGCACGACCGAGAATCCGGCCAGCAGTTGCGCGACGCGTGCTGGGCCGCAACGACTCGTCATGGGTTGCGGATCGACCGTTTGCGGTGAAGGAGCCGGGTTCGCCGTTGTTGGGGGGCCGGGATCCAGCAGGATCTTCCGGTTCGAATTCCGGTGAACCCGGTTCACGTCCTGGTGGTGACCGGCTCGGGCGTGTCGTAGGTGCGGGCTCCCGGGGTGCCATCGTTGCCCAGGGCGATCTGGTAAAGCTCGGTGCCGGCGGTGGTGGGGTACTTCGTATTGATGCAGGCCTGGCAGAGATTGTCGCTGGAGAGGTCGATCGACCGGGCGATCGATTCGATCGGGAGATAACGGAGGCTGTCGGCGGCGATGCTCTTGGCCATCTGTTGTTCGATTTCGGGAGTCAACTCGTTTCCGCCCATGAATTTCGGTGCGAACAGCTCCGAAATCGTCGACATGTCGATGCCGTAGAAGCATGGCGCGATGATCGGCGGACAGGCGACTCGAACGTGAACTTCCCGGGCTCCCCCGCGATCTCGAAGCTGGGAGACCAGGGCCCGCATCGTGGTCGAGCGAACGATCGTGTCCTCGACGAGCACCACCCGCTTGCCCTGGAGCACCTCGGGCAGCGGCGTGTATTTCAGACGGGCCTTGTCGGCCCGGTTGGTGCCCTCGATGAATGTCCGACCCACGTAGCGGTTTCGCATCAGGCCTTCCAGGCACGGGATACCCAGTTCGAAGGCCATTGAGGCGGCGGCGGCCTTGGCGGTGTCGGGGACCGGCACGACGATCGTGTCGTCGTCGATGGGGACCGTTTCGAGTCGTGCCAGCTCTTCCCCGAGTACCTTGCGGGTCATGTAGACGCTGCGGTCATCGAGCGTGCTCGCGACGTTGGCGAAGTAGATCCACTCGAAGAAGCAGTGGGACCTTTTGGGCGAGGGGGCGAACTGACGGACGTCGATTTCCCCGTTCTGGATGATCACCGCCCCACCGGGGGGCAGGCTGTGGATGTCCTTGTCGTGGAAACCGATCTGCGAGAGCGCCACACTCTCGCTCGCGGCTGCGAACATCGGGCCGTCGATGGCGTAGCACAGCGGGCGGATGCCCAGCGGGTCGCGGGCGACGAACATGTCTCCCTGGGCATTGAGGAACACGATGTTGTAGGCACCGTCCAGCCAGGGGGTGACACCACTGAGGACGTCGAGCAGATCGGGAGTCTGGTCACCGGAGAGTTCCTGGCACAGCAGGTGCATCAGGATTTCGGTATCGGTTTCCCGGGCCAGGTGGAAGTCGGTGTGCGAGAGGATTTCCTTGCGCAACTGGGGGTAGTTGGCCAACTGGCCGTTGAAGGCGAAGCTGAACCACTTCGACTTCTGGATGTGGTGGCGTTCGAAGGGCTGGGCGTAGCTACGGTCGTCCTGGCCGCAGGTCGCGTAACGAACGTGCCCGATCGCCGCCGGTCCGGCGTATTTCTCCATCAGCATCTCGGCCGGTTTGGGGTGGCTGAGATGGAACACCTCGGTGACGGTGCCGACGTCCCGGTGGGTATCGATCAACTGCTTGCGATCCGGGCAGAAGGCGGTCATCCCGGCGGCCAACTGGCCGCGGTTCTGGATGTCCAACAGCAGTCGCGGCATCAGCCTCGAGGCTTGGCTGGCCCCCTGCGAGGGTGCCAGGCGGCTGGTCTCACGGTTGGGCAGGTGGTAAACCGCGGCAATGCCACACTCGTGAAATAACTCGGCCATGGCGTCGGGCGTCCGTGCACGTCCTGAAAGGAAGTGAGGCAGGCCTCATCATAACGAGGTCAGGGGGTGAGACCAACGGGGCCGGTCACACTTTCACGTGACGGGGTGATGAACTAGAAGAGAAGGACCGTTTCTCCAACCGTATTTTCCCATGTCCATTCCCGTGAATCTTGTCCGCCGTGAAGTGATCGAGACGTCCGAGACGCTGGTCGTGAAGGTCGGCACGAACGTGATTTCTCGGCCCGACGCCACGCTGGATGTCGACCGCATCGCCACGCTGGTCGAGGCGGTGGTGCGGATTCGTGAAACCGGGCGGAAAGTGGTCATCGTTTCCAGCGGGGCGGTGGGAGCCGGCATCGACGTGCTCGAACTGGGAGCCCGTCCCGACGACCTGCCTCACCTGCAGGCGGCCGCGGCCGCCGGGCAGGCTCGGCTGATTCACCACTACGATGATTGTCTCGAGCGACACGGTTCGCACGCGGCGCAGTTGTTGCTCACCGCCGAGGATTTCACCGAGCGCGGGCGATATCTCAACGTCCGCAACACGCTCAACACGCTCTTCGAATACGGTGCCGTGCCGATCGTCAACGAGAACGACACGGTCAGCGTGGACGAGATCGGGTTCGGTGACAACGACAGGCTGGCGGCCCTGGTCACCAACCTGTTGTCCGCCCCACTGTTGGTGATGTTGACCGTCGTCGACGGATTGTTCGCTTCGCCGGCCGACGATGAACCACTGCGGTTGGTGGAGAACTGGGATGACGGGCTGTTGGAGCTGGTCCAGGACGAACGCAGTCACGGGGGACGGGGCGGGATGCGCGGGAAGTTGGAGGCGATCAAGAGCGTGACCGCGGTGGGCGAGAGCGTGATCGTGGCCAACGGTACCCGGATCGATGTGCTCGACGATGTGCTGGCCGGCCGAGAGGTGGGGACGCTGTTCCTGGCTCACGGTGCGACGATTCCCGCCTGGAAACGATGGATCGGCTACGCCGCCAAGCCCCGGGGGAGCATGACGCTGGATGCGGGAGCTTGCAGGGCTCTTTTGGAGAGCGGGGGGTCGCTGTTGCCGATTGGCGTGACCGCCGTCGAAGGCAGTTTCCTGCACGGCGATGTCGTTTCGCTGGTCGATTCGCAGGGACGGGAATTCGCCAGGGGACTGGCCAATTACGACGCCCGGGATGCACGCCAGATTGCCGGACGGCAAAGTGAGGAAATCCCCGCCCAGTTGGGAAGCCTGCCGTACGCCGAGATCGTCCACCGGGACAATCTCGTGATCATCGACGGGGTGTCCCGGGACTGAGGCGACCGATCAGCCCAGGGACTTCACCGCGGCGCGAACCGATTTCAGGCAGACCGCCAGGTCCGAAAGCGGGTTCTTGGGGTTCTCCTCGTACTCCAGTGCCACACACCGCTTGTACTTGAGCTTTCGGAGAACCTTGAGGCAGCCGGCGACGTCGAGATCACCCTCGCCGACGATCTTGAACAACTTCTTCTTTTTGCCGCCGACGGTGACCGTCTTGACGTCCTTGAGGTGCACGCCGAAGACCCGCTGGCCCAGACGTTGGATCGCCTCCACCGGATCCTCGTCGCTCCGCAAGAAGTGGCCGGTGTCGACACAGGCGCCGATCAACGGGTGACGGTCCTTGACCATCGTCTCGACGTCGGAAATCTTGTCGTAAAGAGCACGCGGGCCGTGGTTGTGGATGGCGATCGCCACCTTGTATTCCTCGACCATTCGGTCCAGCAGGTCGAAGGTCGCCTTGTCCTTTTTCGGGTTGGCGCTCAGCGAATCGATTCCCATCTTGCGGGCGAAGTCGAAGGCCTGGCGGGTCTTGGCTTCGTTGGCATCGAAACCCAGCACACCGTAGGCGGTCAGCTTGATTCCCGACTTGGCGAGAATCGCTTTCTGCTTGGCGATGTGTGCCGGCAGAGTGCCCAGGGGGACGTGTCGCGGATAGGCTTCCCAGAATTTCAGGCCCAATTTGCGGGTGTGTTTGAGGGCAGTCGGGGTGTCAAATCCTCGAAGAGAGTAACTCTGGATGCCCATTTTGAACTCGGCGTAGGGCGAGTCCTTACCAGCAGAGAAGGCGGTCGCGGGGGCCATCAGTCCCTGGGATCCGATCGCCACGCCCGCGGCGACGCCGCCGGCGAGAAAGGAACGACGAGAAAGATCCGTCGGGAAGCCGGGTTTCCGTTGCCTGAAAGGATCACTCATCGTGCCTGCTCCGTGGTTGTTGACACCGTGACTGTTGACGTAGGGAACGGCTGTCCGGAATGGCCGGGTCGCCCGACCGTTGACGATTGTATCGATTCGGCACCGTCCATGCGGGTTCGATGAGCCGTTGGTGGCATGACGACCGTTACAACCCGACTGAGAGGGACGGTTGAATCGGAGGGAATATCCGTACCACCTGTTTTCTTGTTTTTTCCCAAATTACCGGTCTCGTCGTGCCGATCTAGTCCGTTGCATGACTAACCAGGCTTCTCGGAAGGCTGATAACTCGGAGGTGCCGTTGTACAGGGTGTTGGGCAAGTGCGCCGGCCGGTGACCCCCCGGTTTGTCCACGGCAATGCCCGTTTTCACTCACAGCAACCGCCGTAGCAGACGAGAGGTTTGTTCATGATAGCCGCGGTCCCATGCCTGGCATGGGACCGCGGCGTGTTTTTTTGGTACCGGTGATCGCCGGGGACTTGTTGCGAGCCGTTGGTGGGTGGTATTCCTGTTGCCGATGAACAAGGACAATGCTTCACCGCTGAGCCTGGGCGAACTTCAACGCCTGATCGAGACGATGTACTCGTCCAAGGACACGGCCCGTGGCGTGGACGGCACGTTCATGTGGTTGATGGAAGAGGTGGGCGAGCTGGCAGCGGCGTTGCGGGAAGGAGACCGGTCGGCTACCGCCGCAGAGTTTGCCGACGTGCTGGCGTGGCTGGCGACAATCGCCAACGTGTCCGGAATCGACCTGGAACGTGCGGTCGTCGAGAAGTACGGGTCGGGTTGCCCGGGCTGCGGCGAAATGGTCTGCGCCTGCGACGACGCGGCAAAGCCGTAGCGCGGGAGTCGGCCGCGTTCTACCCGACCAGCACGTGGTGGGTGATGGCGACGGCGGTGGCGGCTGCGAGTCCGACCCGGATGTTGTCGTTGAGTTGTCGTCCGGGCAGGCTTTCGGCGGCGGCCCCGGCCAGGCTGGCGGCGATTCCGCAGGCGGCCGCGGTGGCCAGTGGTACGGCTGGTCGAGCGTCTCCCCAGTAGACCAGCGTGGCCAGCGGCGCGGCGAAGATCACGAACGAAATTGTTCCCGCCCAGCTCTTTTGTCGATTCCACGGCAGCCGGTTGCTCGCGAGTGCCGTTCCGCCGATGGTGGCCATGCCGTCACCAAATGCGAGAACGGCCAGCACCGTCATGCCCAGTTCACCGTGTTCCGGGAACATCCAGAGCGTTCCCAGCACGCACAGGGCGTATCCCAGCACCGCTTCACTGCCTCGACCCTCCGACGGCCTGAGCACCGCCTGGATCCGGACGAACACGATCAGCGACACCGTGCCGGCGACACCCAGGGAGATCCATCGGAAGGCATCCGAGAGGGGGTCGGTGTGAGGATGAAGCCAGAAGAGGAAGGGGATCAGGCCCGGCAGCATGTGCCAGGTCTGGCGGACCAGTTCGCGGGCCAATCGGGCGTTGCCGACAATTTTCCAGCGAACCGGCCGAGCCCATCCCGTCGTCGACGGTACGGACACGACCCGTGACGGGATCGGTTGAGCCAGGCTGGGAGGCGAGACGGACATTGCCTCTTTTCATCGGCGATCACCGCCCGTCTTCCTGACCAACTCGACGGGTCGTTCAGGATGCACCGGTTTTGGGGGTTAGTCACGTCACTCCGGGGCGGGGTGACCGGTGACTACGCCTGCATCGCGTCGGCGAAGTCCTGGGCCCGCGCAGGAGCGGGGCCCGGCGAGCGGGGGCCGACGGCACCGGGGATTGGTGCAATGGCCAGGTGGACGAACGTCGGTCCCGGAGCATCAATCACGTCTCGAGCCGATTCACGCCACGCATCGAGGTCCTCGAAGACGAAAATCTGCTGGAATCCGGCGGCCCGAGCCAGGGCCGGGTGGTCGACCAATGCCGCGGTTCCCGAAGTGGCCGGGGTCGGCTGGCCGCCGGTGATTTCGTAGACGCCGTTGTCAAAGATGATCAACGTGTAGTTGGAGACGGCCTGGTTGGTGATGGTGACCAGCGATCCGAGGTTCATCAGCATGCACCCATCGCCGTTGCAAACGATGACCTGCTTGTCGGGCTGGGCCAGCGCCATGCCCAGCCCCAGCGACGGAGCCTGTCCCATGCTCGAGGGGACATAGATCCAGTCCAGCGGATGCGGTTCGCCCAGCGCCATCCACTCGCGGGCGGTCCCCATCACCGTCAGTACCACCTCGTCATCGCCACGGATCTCCCGCAGCACATTCAACGATTCGACCAGCGGCATTCCAGCCTGTGACTGCGACACGGCTACGCCCTCCCCTCGGCGACCAGCGCCACGCCCGGCACGCCCGTTTCGCGGCATCGCAGGCACTGGGCGGCAATCGCTTCCAACTGTTCCGAGGTATTCTCGGCCTGGTCGTAAAGGACCCAGTCCATTCCCCAGGCCTCGAGGATCGGTTCGGTGAAGCTCAGGCAGGTGTCACCGGGCAGCGTCGACTGGTTGAGAAAGCTGCGGTAACCGATCACCGCGAACAGCGGCAACCGGTAGTCGAACAGGGCATTGCGGAGTGAGTCACCCGACTCGAACAGGCCGGTGCACTGGATCATCACCAGCGGGGTCGCTCCACCGACGTGCAATCCCGCCGCCACCGCCCACGCTTCCCCCTCGCGGCACACCCCGACGTATTCGATCGAATCACAGGCCTTCAGATCATCTTCCCATTGCCCGAGCGTGCTGTCGGGGATCGTCACCACGTGGGTGAACGAGAGTTCCTGCAATAGGCCAACGACCTGGGGAGCGGTGAACATTGAGGGGGGGACCGGGTGTTGAGACGGACGGGGAGATCACTTCCTGTTGATCGGTTTGACCTGGATCGGTGTGACCAGCACGAACGGCTTGCCCGCCTCGTCAATTCTCAGGTCGCGGGTCAGATGATGAGGATTGGTGGCGGTTTTCTGCAACTGAAACCACGAGGTTTTCTTGGGGGGGACGGTGACGGTCAGCTTGGCGGGATCGATCTTCCGACCGGCCAGGGCGTGGTGGTCGATCAGCATCGGGATCTTGGTTTTCTCGGTGATGGCATCGACAACATCCAGGAAGGCGGCCTCCTCGAGTTCAACCGGAACGATCTGGAACAGGGGGCGGGCGGTCTTGAATCGACTGAGTCGCGGAGGCCAACCGATCGGCCAGGTGGTCGTTTCGGTGTTGGTTCCGGTCTTGGTTCCAATCGATGGCTTGAGAATCTGCAGCTCGACCTTGCCGACGGGAGTCCGTCGAGGACGGAAGGCGAGGCCACGGATGGCCAGCAGGGCCGCGAGGGTCGATCCCCGGGAGAGGCCCTTGCCGTTGGTTCGAGCGGGGACGGTGACGTCCGGGCCGAGTCGAGACAGGTCGAGACCCAACGTAGCGGGGATGCCCAGCGCGGCGATGGCTTCGGTGAGGGGCTTGCCGGTGAGGTCGGTCCGCACTGGCTGGGCCAGGGTTTCGAACAGCGAGTTGAACTGCCCTTCGCTGAGCCCGAAAGCCGGTTGGCCGCTGGGGTTGCCCTTGGCGCCGAAGGTCCCCAGTTCTTTCAACCACTTCCCGAGGGCGGTGGGGTTGCCCGGGGAAAAGGATTTGCCCGGGACGAGAATTCGTCCGGAGCGATCGAGCTTTCCGATGACCGTCACCTGGCGGTTCCGTCCGCTGATCTTTTCGCGCACCGCGGTCCGTTCGCCACCGATGCCCCTGCGGATTCTCAGCGAGACCTTGAACTGTTCGAACGCCCTGGCCCAGCGCTGAGCGGCCAGCGGGGCTCCCTTGCGATCGGTGAGCAACTCGACCCGAACGGTGGTCCGGATACCGGCCCGCGACCCGGTGGCCTTGCGACCCGGCTGGGCTTTCGATTCTGCGACCAGGCCGAGCAGCACCAGCGGCACCAGCCACAACGCACGACAGAACTTGCTGGAAGGCATCATGCCGTGAGCATAGTCGGGAACCGCTGAGGCGGAAAGACGGCCTCGTTCGGGGACCGGGATCAATGCGCCGGCGGTGGAGAGTCCTGGAAGGCGCGAGCCCGGAAGAGGAAGTCGATGATGTTGCCTTCGTGCGGCTGCAACCAGTTGAGCTGGATCGTCTTGACGTCGCCAATGTTGAGCCGATCGATGTTGGTGGCATCGAGGAACGTCCGGCCCAGAGCCTCGTCGTCGGAGAGCAGTGATCCGACCAGCGTGTAACCGGCCTTGTCCAGGAACTGGTCCTGGGGGCATTCGACCACGCTGCAGAAGGGGAACATGAACTCGGTGTCGGCCATCTCATCGTCGGGGTCGGTGACGTGGAGTACGGTGGGCCTCAGGAAGTCACAGCGTTCGTCCTGCACCAGCCGGTCGCCATCGCGGTACTGGGCGGTCGCCTCGGTCACCGCGTCCGATTTGCAACCGTCGTCGATCTGGCCGGTCATCGCCTCGGCGGCTCCGGGGATCGTGAACGCTGCCAGCCCGCTCTCGGGGTTGTCCATCGGCAGGGGGGTCATGGGTCCCAGCCGTTGTGCCAGCGCGTCGGCGATTTCGGCGGTGTGTCGACTGGCCCAGATGCCCGAACAACTGATGCAGCTGCGGCCGCTGTTGATGTAGACACTGTCGGCCATCAGGTCGATGTACTTTTCCCAATCGTCGACCTTGTCGTCTCCGAGGAAAATTTTCGAGAACCCGGGTCCGTGGGCACTGACCCGGGGATTGCCCACGTAGCGTTCGATCGTGGCCAGCCCACCGAAGATCACGCTCCGCTCGCAGGTCTCCAGCACCGCGCTGCCCAGTTCGGGGCCCTTGGCGGTTCCGCCGGGATAGATCGAGATCGCCTCGCGGGGAATCCCCGCCTTGGCGAACGCCTCGTACATCCGGAACGGTGTCCAGGGTTCCTGGGGACCCGGTTTGAGCACCAGGCCGATCTGGAGGGGGATCACCGGCAGCCACAGGGTGTGGACGCCGGGGCTGTTGGATGGCAACACCCAGCCGGCGGCGTTGCAGTTGGCCTGGTAGCTGACCATCACGCCCCGCTCCTCCTTGCCGTAGCCGTCGCTGAGGATGTTGTAGGGCAGGCCGCGGGTCAGTGCGTCGAGGATCTGGTGCATGTTCTTCATCACGAAGGCGTTCTTCGTCATGTTCATGCGGCACATGTGCTCGGGCAGGCCCGTGGTGGCCGACTGCATCTTGCAGAAGTCGTCGGGCGACTGATCGCCGTTGCCCAGTGGCAGCGTGTCATTGACGTAGTATTCGCCCGCCTCGGCCATCATGTCGACCAACTGGTCAATCGTGAATTCACGCAGGATCTCGCGGGCGCGACGGGCCTTCCGCATGTCCATGCGGATCAGCCCGGCATTGGCCTCGTGGACCTGTGCCAGCGTTTCACCGCTCTCGAAGTGGACAACGTCCATCTTCTCCATGCTCTCGTACGGCTCACCCCAGCGAACGATGGGAATCTCGATCATGATCCTGTCCTTGGTCTCTTAGTGCCGAATGTGGCACGGGTCTGACGTGGAGGGTGCGGTTGGACGAGTCCTAGTACACACCGACTGTGGTTGTCTTGGCAAAGACGTGGAACGGTCTCACGCTGCTGACGCCGTCCCACGGGTACTTCTCGTGTGGCTCCTCGCGTTCGCCCTCGTCCCGTTCGAGGAATCCGGGGATGAACAACTCGTCGGTCAACGTGTACAGCTTGACCCGACCAGTCCCTCCGGGTTCGACCACCTGCGTGTGATCGTCGAAGTCGACCACCTCGACCACAGCCCGCGGTTGCGGAGCGTAGTAGGTGATCTTGTAGTCGTCGGCCGGGTCAAACGGCTTGCCGCAGGCCAGGCCCATCAGGGTATTGCCGTACGTGGGGGTGATGTAGACATCCGGCCCCAGCAGTTCCTCGCGGGCAAAGCGGTACCACTGCGGAGTGAACTCGGTGCCGCCGCAGAAGATCCCGGTGATCCCGGCTTCCTTGACACTCGAGCCGTTGTCGATCAATCGCAGGGCCAGGGCTTCCAGCAGCTTCGGTGTCGAGAAGGCGCACTTGATGTCGTGCCCGGCCTCGAGCACGGTCATCGCCTGGTCGATCACGTGTGCGGCGTAATCCTTGGCTTCCTCGGTCTTGCCCTTCTTGAGCAGCTTGACGACCCAGCGGGGATCGAGGTCGACACAGAAACAGATTCCACCACGGTGCTGCGCCAGGTGTTCCACGGCCAGCCGCAGTCGTCGGGGACCCGAGGGTCCCAGCATCAGCCAGTTCGAGCCGGGGGGGAACATCTCATCGGGAAGCGTTTCGCTGAACAACTCGTAGTCGATCCGGAAGTCGTCCATCACGACGCGTGACTTCGGGATCCCGGTGGTGCCACCGGTCTCGAAGACGTAAGCCGGCTTGTCGGCCAGCCCCTTGGGGATCCATCTCTGGACCGGCCCCCCCCGCAGAGAGTCGTCCTCGAACAAGGGAAACTTCTTCAGGTCGTCGAAGCAGGTGATGTCGGTGAGGGGATCGAATCCGAAGTCCCCGGCCTGGTCCAGCCAGAAAGGGGATCCGGTTTCGGGGTTGAAATGCCACTGCACCATCTTGACGGTGTGGGCGTCCAGGGCCTCTTTGGCCGCGTTCACCTGGGTCGATAGATCACTCACGGGGCTCATTCTCCGCTGGCAGCCTGTGCTGTCTGAAGGCGAAACGCTGGCCGAACTGGCTGCAGGGCTGTCGGATTCCTTCGCGAAACGACTATCTTAGATACCTTCAGCCACAATGCAAACTACGCCCCGATGGGTGTGGGCGAGGAGTCCTCGGGATGAGCCTCAACGTGATCCTCCCGCAAAACAAGTTGGCTCACTGCGGAACGCCGGATCGCTCCGGAATGTCCGGGTTCGTGTTCACGGCGGTCCTGGTTTTCGTCGTGGCAATGGCCGCCGGCCCGGTCGGGGCACCCGCCGCCGAGAAGCTCGGCGAACTCGACAAGTACGTGCGGGCCCCCGAGACCGCCTACAAGTGGACGCTCGAGGCCACCGATCTGACCGACCGTGGCCGCGTGCATCGGCTGAAGCTGGTGTCTCAAACTTGGCACGGGATCACCTGGCAGCACCGGCTGCTGATTCTCGAACCAGCCCGTCTGGTTCACGATCACCAGGTGCTGTTGTTCATTACCGGTGGATCAACCGGTCGCGAACCGTCTTCCGGCGACCTGGCCCGGTACGGTCAACTGGCCCGATATTGCGCTGCCCGTGTCGCGGTGCTTTACCAGGTGCCCAACCAGCCGCTGCTGGGCAACAAGTCCGAGGATGACCTGATCAGCGAGACATTCCTGAGGCAATTGAAGACCAGGGATCCGACCTGGCCGTTGCTGTTCCCGATGGTCAAAAGTGCCGTGCGGGCGATGGACGCGGTGACCGAGGTGGCCCGGCAGAAGTGGAAGACCGAGGTCAAGCGGTTCGTGGTCACCGGAGCCTCCAAGCGTGGTTGGACGACCTGGTTGACGGCGGCGGTCGACAAGCGGGTGGTGGGCCTGGCACCGATGGTGATCGACACGTTGAACATGTCCGTGCAGGTCAAGCACCAGCAGCGGCAGTGGGGCAAGTTCAGCCGCCAGATCGAAGATTACACCAGCAAGGGCCTGATCGCGTTGCTCGAGAAGAAACCCGATCTGCCGCTGTGGAAATCGGTTGATCCCTACGCCTACCGGGACCGGCTGACCCAGCCTAAGCTGATCATCAACGGCACCAACGACCCCTACTGGTGTGTCGACGCGCTGAACAACTACTGGAAGGATCTCGTCGGCCCCAAGTACGCCCTGTACATTCCCAATGCCGGGCACGGGCTGGAGGGAGGCGAACGTCAGTTGCGGGCGACGCTGGCGATGTTCTTCCGATCGCTTGCCACCGGGCAACGCATGCCGCGGATTACCTGGAAGCACGAGGACCAGCCGGGTGGGCTGCGGCTGGAGATCCGGTCGGACCCGGCACCCGTCGCCGGGAAACTCTGGTCGGCTCGCAGTCCGACGCTCGACTTCCGCAAGTCGAAGTTCCGCTCGACAGAACTGCAACGTGATGGTGAGCGGCTCTACGGCGACGTGCCGTTGGAGGCCGACAGCCACGTGGTGCTTTACGGCCACCTGATCTACCGGATCGGCGATCTGCAGTACGGCCTCTCGACACAGGTTCGAGTGAAATAGCGGCCCGGGTCAACTGCTGCCGGAGGACGTGTCCGCCGGTGACTCTCGCTCTGGCCAGCCGGGGATCTCTTCCGCCAGTTCCACACCGCCGGTGGCGGCGGTGAGGACGTCGACGAGCGGATCAGGTGGGGTCGGGCTGCCCGGCAGGGCGAGTCCGCAGACCTCGACGGCCGCCGGACCCTCCACCCATTCGATTTCGGGAAACCTCCCACCCAGCTCGGCAATCCTGTCTTTGCGGTCGTCCATGTCGAGCCACACGGGCAGCGGCCGAACCATCAATCGCTCTCGGAGTTGAGCGAACGTGAGTTGCCAGGCCGGGTGCCGGGTCGAGCCGGCGATGCGGCAGACGGGGTCGAGTACGAAGCGTCGGTACCAGCAGCCGGGGTGGGGCACACGAAGGCGATCGTCTTCGAGCACCAGGTCGCCAAAGGTGACCAGGTCCAGATCGACGCTGCGAGGGGCCCACGTGGCGTGATCGGCAGGCCGTCCCAGCGCGATCTCGATTTCCTTGGTTGTTTCCAGCAACCGGGCCGGTTCCATCGAGGTGGACAGGGCGGCCGCGGCGTTGAGGTAGGCCTCCCCGGCATCTTCGCCGACCGGTTCCGTGACGAAACAGCGGCTGACGGCCGAGATGTCGATGTCGGGATGGGTGGCCAGCCGTTCCAGCGCCGCGGCAAACGTGTCACTCACGTCACCGATGTTGCCTCCCAGGGCGATCAGGCACTCGGTCATCGCTGTCCGACTCCCACTCGGGTTGTTGCTGTTCCAGGCCGTGGATCATCCTAGTCGTCTCTTCCGGACCGCTCAACGGGCCGGGGCAAGACCCTGGCCGGTGAGCGGTCCGGGCAGTCTGGTGTTGGTCGAGAGGTGGCAGCGGTGATATAATCCGCCCCGTCACACAACCGAACACCACCAATCCGCGAGGACGATTCGCCCATGGCCAAAGAAGAGGCCATCGAAGCTGAAGGCAACGTGACCGAGGCCCTGGCCAACACGCAGTTTCGTGTCAAACTCGACAACGACCACGTTGTGATGTGCCACGTCGCGGGCAAGATGCGCAAGCATTTCATCCGCATTGTGCCCGGTGACCGAGTGATCGTTGAGATCTCACCTTACGATCTCAACCGGGGCCGCATCGTCTATCGCGAGAGGTAGCCGGTCGCAGTCCGGGGGCGTGTGAGTTGATGTCGCGGGTTCAGTTGTTCACCGACGGAGCCTGCCGGGGTAATCCCGGTCCGGGTGGCTGGGCTTTCCTACTGAAACATCCGGCCTCCGGGACGGAGAAGGAAGTGGCCGGCGGCGATGCGGCGACGACCAACAACCGGATGGAATTGCAGGCGGTGATCGAGGGCCTGCGGGCGTTGAAGCGGCCGTCGGAGGTCGAGGTGATCACCGACAGCGTCTACGTTGCCAAGGGGGCCTCGGAGTGGATGCCGGGCTGGAAGGCCAACGGCTGGCGTCGGCGTGAGGGGAAGAGCTTCAAGCCGGTCAAGAATGTCGAGTTGTGGCAGGACATGGACGAACTGCTTGCCCGGCACGACGTTCACTTCACCGTCGTCAAGGGCCACAGCGGTCATCCCGAGAACGAGCGGTGTGACGAGCTGGCCGTCGCCGCGTCCCACCAGTTCGACCCGGCCGACGCCTGAGCCGGGGTCCCGGCGAACGCGTGACCGGCCAACTCGTTAGGATAGTGGCCCACGACACCCCCAGCCGTGCGAGGTCATGGACGAGCCCCCTCTGCAGACCCAGGTGAGATTCCTGCCCGGCGTGGGGCCGGTCCGCGCCGAGAGCCTGCAGCGACTGGGGATCGAAACGGTCGAGGATCTGCTGTGGCACCTGCCCCGGGACCTGGTCGATCTGACCGAGGTGCGGCATGTGGGAGAACTGGAACCGGACATCCTGCAGACGGTGCGGGGGGAAGTGGTTGAACTGGACGATCGCAGGATCAGGGGTGGTCGACGGATGGCGACGGTGGTCATCGACAGTGGCGACGAGTTCCTGAAAGCCACGTGGTTCAACCAGAGCTGGGTGCTGGGCAAGGTCCGGCACGGGGATGCGGTACTGTTTTCGGGCAAGCCCAAACGGCGGGCGGGTCGCTGGGAGATGACTCACCCGCGGATCCAGGTCATCGACGTCGACGATCTCGAGGCTCATGGTGGACTGCTGCCCAAGTACCCGTTGACCGACGGGGTGACGATGGAGGTGATGCGGCGGGTCACCCGTGACGCGGCGGATCGGTTTGTCGAGCACGTTGAAGATCCGATTCCCGAGGCATGGTGGCAGCGGTTCGACGTCGTCGGTCTTCATGCGGCGTTGGCCGGTGTGCATCGTCCCGAATCGGTTGACGACTACCTCGCGGCACGTCGTCGGTTGATCTTCGACGACCTGCTGGAGTTTCTGCTCGGACTGGCACTGCGCCGCCGCGCGTGGCGAGAGGCGGGCCGATCGCCGAGTTTGCCGGTTTCGGCCAAGATCGACTCGAGAATCCGCCGCCGGTTTCCCTTCGAGTTGACGGGCGGGCAGGAGCAGGCGGTCGAGGAGATCTCCGCCGACCTGGATGACGATCACGCCATGCACCGCCTGTTGCAGGCCGATGTCGGGGCGGGCAAGACCGCGGTGGCCGTCTACGCGATGCTGGTGGCCATCGCTGCCGAACACCAGGCGGTGTTGATGGCCCCGACCGAACTGCTGGCCAGGCAGCACTGGCAGACAATCGAGGGGTTGCTGGAGGGCAGCCGCGTGGAACGGGCGCTGCTGACCGGGCACCTGTCGGCTGCTGACCGTCGCGAAACACTCGAACGAATTGCCTCCGGTGAGATCCAGCTGATCGTCGGCACCCACGCGGTGATCCAGCAGGATGTCGAGTTCGCTTCGCTGGGACTGGCGGTGATCGATGAACAGCACAAGTTCGGAGTGATCCAGAGGTCGCGGTTCACCGACGAGGACCAGGAGGTCTCGCCGCACGTGCTGGTGATGACCGCCACCCCGATACCACGCAGCTTGTGCCTGACCCAGTTCGGGGACCTGGATGTCACCACCATCGATGACCTGCCGCCCGGTCGCCAACCGGTGGTGACCAGCGTGGTCTGGGACGAGGCGACTCGCGAGAAGGCCTGGCGGTTTGTTCGAGAGCAGGTCACCGCGGGACGACAGGCGTTCGTGGTCTGTCCTCGCATCGATGCGGGCGAGGAGACCGGTGAAGGGATGGGTGTCGAGCAGACGTGGCAGAGACTTCGGGAGAACGAACTGGCGGGGATTTCGATCGGGCTGGTCCACGGCCGGCTGGACATCGACGAGAAGACCACAGCGATGCAGGACTTCCGCGACGGGCAAACCCGCGTGCTGGTGGCGACCACGGTGGTCGAGGTGGGAGTCGATGTGCCCAACGCGACGTTGATGGTTGTTCACCAGGCCGAACGTTTCGGGTTGAGCCAACTGCATCAGCTGCGCGGCCGGATCGGCCGCGGATCCTACCAGGGTTACTGTTTTCTGATGGCCGGTCGGCAGGACGAGACGGCGGCCGCACGCCTGGAGGTGCTTGACCAGCACGCCGACGGATTCTCGGTGGCCGAGGCCGATTTCCTGTTGAGGGGACCCGGTGACGTGCTGGGCGTGCGGCAGCACGGTGAGTTGCCTCTGCGGGTTGCCGACCTGGTCAACGACCGTGAATTGCTCGAGGAGACGCGTGCGATCGCATTCGACCTGGTGCGGACCGGTGAAGTTGACGGCGAGGAGGCGGGCCCTCTGCGTCGGAGGGTTCAGGAGCGGTTCGGCGAACTGATGGAGTTGCCGCAGACCGGTTGAGGTGAGACGATGGCCGATTGCTCGGTTGGAAGTGGGAGACGACGCTGATGTCAGACGAAATCACCCCGGTGGACGGCCAGGTCTCCCCGCCTCCCGAGGTTGGTGACGATTCGGTCGTCCCCGACGAGACGGTCCGCTGCGGGTCCCTGCCACCGTTGAGGTGGCGAGAACTGCCCGAACCGATTTCGTGGAAGAAGATGGTCGGGCCCAGCATCATGCTGGCCGGGCTGGCCCTGGGGTCCGGCGAGTTCGTGCTCTGGCCCTACATCACCTACAAGGCGGGGTTCATTTTTTTCTGGGCCTGCATCCTGGGAGTGATCACCCAGTACTTCCTGAACATGGAGATCGAGCGGTGGACGCTGGCGACCGGCGAGAGCGCCATCACGGGGTTCTGCCGGATCAACAGGAACTGGGCCTGGGTGTTCCTGATCCTGAACATCCTGCCGTGGGCCTGGCCGGGTTGGGCCACCGGTGCGGGCCAGATGCTCAGCTGGGCCCTGTTCGGGGCCCAGGAGGTGGTCGATCCCGAGACGGGGGTTGTCAGCTTCGAGGCCCGGTACGTGCCGTTGCTGGGGATTGCCGGGTTGTGGCTGGTCGGGGTGGCTCTGACGGCCGGGCCGGTGGTCTACAACACCGTCGAGCGGATCCAGATCGTGCTGGTCGGGATGATCGTGGTGATCGTGATCGGACTGGGCCTGGTCCTGATCCGTGGTGATGCCGTGATGGCAATGGTCTCGGGCATTGGCAGTCTCGGGCAGATGCCCGACCTGGATGCAACCGGGCTGACGTTCATCAGCCTGCTGGGAGCCCTGGCGTTCGCCGGTGCGGGTGGATCGACCAATCTGGGGCAGAGCAACTTCATCAAGGACAAGGGCTATGGCATGGGCCAGTTCATCGGGCGAATCACCAGTCCGTTGACCGGGCAGGAGGAGGCGATCGCCGACACCGGGTTCCTGTTCCCCGACAGCCCCGAGAACCGGCGGCGATGGCACGGTTGGTGGAAGGCGGCCAACATCGAACACCTGTTGTCGTTCTTCGTCACCTGCGTGATCTGCCTGTGCCTGATGTCGCTGATGACCTATTCGGTCTTCTACGACGCCGAGGGAGTCCTGAAGCCCGGGATGGACAAGTACGGCGCCGGGCTGGATTTTGTGTGGGGGCAGGCGACGGTGATCGGCGATCGGGCCACCGGCGGCGGCATGCTGAAGCTGGGGTTCCTGGTGATGGGAATCGCCGTGTTGCTGACGACCGAACTGGGTGTCCTGGA
>DLVV01000212.1 GCA_003445035.1 Planctomycetaceae bacterium
GAACTCGCCGGGAGCCAAACTGGTGGGCTCTTCCAAGGAACTGTTCGAGACGGTCAACAACCGCGAACTGGTGGCGACGACTTCCCAGGGACAGAGGATCTCGATCCAGCTGAATCCCGACGGGACCACCCGCGATGGCGAGGGCAACGAGAGTCCCACGTATGAGATCAAGGGGCTGGCGTTGTCGTGGGTGACCGGCGACCGGATCATCACGGTGAACTTTCAGTCGGGCAAGCCGAAGATCGGGGACAACTGTACGGTCCAGCACAAGAAGAAATCCGACGGGTCGCCGATCACCGGGACGTTCCAGCAGCTGAAGATCGCAGAAATCAACCCGGCGAAGCCCAAGCGGAAGCCGTCATCGGCGATCGACGGCACATGGAAAATCGTTTCGGCGACCGTCTCGGGCAAGCCCTCCGATTCCCTCAAGGGCCGCATTCTCTCGTTTGCCGAGGGCAAGGCGGCACTGAACGTCACCAAGCCGGCCGCGGTCGAGTACCGGTTCACCTACGAGGCCGACACCAAGGCGAAGCCGGCGGTGTTCCGGGTCTACAACGGCGAACGCCTGTTGATGTCGGGGATCTATCGTTACCAGGGCAAGCTGCTGCAGCTGTGTTTTGTTCGCGGGGAGAAGACCGAGCCGCCCGAGAACTTCACGGCCAGGGAGAACAGCCACCAGTTGTACGTGCTGGAACCGGTGAAGACGCCCTAGGGACCGGCCGACTCCAACTCGTCCAGCGGAAACACCGGCCGGCTGACCCGTTGGAACGGTAGCCGCGAGATGTCGCTGGAGCAGGGGCCGGGGGTGTCGACGGTGTAGGTGTGGGCGGTGACCGGGTCCCAGCCCTGGCGGTGGGCCACGGCAGCCTTGACGTTGACGACCGAACACTCCTCGGGGGCGATCCCCTGGCTGCGGAGCTGGGCGAGGTCGAAGGGCGGTGTCTTGAGCGAGGTCAGCAGGATCCGCACTCCGCCACAACGGACGACCGCGCTCGGACCCATCTGGATGTAGAGCCCGGCACCGCTGGCCAGGTGGCTGTGCGGGTCTTCGAGCGTGAAACGGCCGTCGCTGGTCGATTCGAGCGTGACGGTCAATTCCAGCGGCCCGTCGGTCAACCGGCTGGTCTTGCCGCCGATCGGCAGCGTGGCCGTGTCGCCGATGCCGAGCTCGGTGACGGCCTGGACGGACTCGGGGTCGTTGATGATCGCCACCGCTCCGTCAATGTCGCGAGCAATGAACTCGGCGAGCATCGTGGTGGCGTCGCCGGGCGCTCCGCCACCGATGTTGTCCGACGGTTCGACCAGCACCACGGGAGTTTCGCCGTCAGCGAGGTGACGGTCGACATCGTCGAGGCAGGAGGCCAGCGGCGGGTCGACGACGTTGCCCTGCTGGCGGTGCGTGATGGCGTGGTCGACCAGTTCGGCCAGCCGGGTCCGAGCGACCTCGGGATCGCCGAACGTGGTGGCGGCGAAACTGACGCCCGTGTCGGGCGTGTCGGCAAAGCTGAAGCCTCCCATCACGTTGACCGCGACGATGTCGTCGTCGTCGGCCTCGATGCGGCGAGCCATTGTCTCGAGCGTCTTCATCGGTTCGTCATCGGTGCCGGTGCCGGTTGGAGGCCACATCACCGATGGTGCGGCCCAGACCGACCTGGGCCGTCGGCCGCTGCTCATGATCTGTTCGAGCAGCCGTGCCGATTCGACGGCCACCTGGTGGCCGTCGGTGTGCGGGTTGAAGCGGTAGGAGATCAGCCCCTGGGTCTCTTCGATGGTCTGCCGCGAGATGTTCCCGTGGAGATCGAGTACCCCGCAGATCGGCAGGTCGGCCAGGCTCTCGACAGCCCGGATCCGGCTGATCACTTCTCCTTCGACGTCCGGACAGTTCTCGCAGGCCATCGCACCGTGGAGAACCAGGTAGATGCCGTCGAAGGGGCCGTTGTCGAATCCCGACGAAAGCCCTTCCCAGAAAACTTCCAGCACCTCGTCGCCGACCGTGCCACTGGGAGTGGCCCGCATGTCAATTGTCGGTGTCACGGTCCAGCCGCACTCGTCGGCGACCGAGATCGCTCCCGCCAACGGGGATGCGTCGCCGCGGGCCGAGAGCAGTTCGTCACCCCGCAGGATCGTCCAGTCGTCCAGGGGCGTACGGCCATCGAGAAAGGTGTGGGTCTCGTGGAAGAGACCGGCCAGCAGAACACGGTGGGACATCGATTTCAGTTCCGTGGGTTGGTGGGTGTGGATCCGTCATCGGCCAGGGACTT
The DNA here is from genome assembly GCA_003445035.1 of Planctomycetaceae bacterium. Taxonomy (GTDB): domain Bacteria; phylum Planctomycetota; class Planctomycetia; order Planctomycetales; family Planctomycetaceae; genus UBA8437. The sequence goes on from DLVV01000212.1 coordinate 2,262, forward strand.
CACGTCGGACTCGAGCAGACCCGAGACCTCGTCCCAACCGGGTCGACGGTTTTCGAGGTGTTCGAAGGTGCGAGGTTGGCCGATGCGGACGATGACCTTGTGCAGCCTTGGGATGTAGCTCTCGGCGGGAAAGGCTTCGAAGGTCCCCTCGAGGTGGCAGGGGACCACGGGCACATTGGTGCCGGCGGTCATCATACCGATTCCCGACTTGAAGGGTCTCATCGATCCGTCCCGCGTCCGGCCGCCCTCGGGGAACAGGATGTAGACGCTTGGCTCGTCGATCAGCCGCGAGCGGAGTTGCTGGATCGCGTGTGCCCCGACCTTCTTTCGCCAGACGGGCAGGGCGTTGAGCACCGTGGCCGAGAAGGCGGCCAGGGCCGGCGTGTGGAAAAAGACGTCCCCGGCGGCCAGCGGGAACAACTGGTCCCGGAACCGCAGCGGCAGCGTGGCACCCAGGACCATGGCATCGAGGTGGCTGGCGTGGTTGGCAACCAGGACGAACGAGGGGGACTCGGGCAGGTTGGTGCGGCCGTGCACTTCGAGCCGGTGCAGCACTGCCAGTGACAGTCTCATCATCGACCACCAGACAAAGCGGGACGCGGTGGCCAGCAACCCGCTTTCTCGCTGATAGCTGCGATGCCGATCGGCTCCGGCCAGCGCCAGGTCACGGGCGGGTGTCAGATCCCAGTTGTCCAAGCGGTTATCCTCCCCACGACCCGGTCATGATCCGGAACGGAGCCTCCGATCCCAGCGGCCCGGCCTCGCCCAGTGCCAGGGACAGGTAATGGTAAACCGCCGGGGGGACCAGCACCAAACCGTCAAACCGGTCGAGCAGTCCTCCGTGTCCGGGAAGGGTCGCCCCGACATCCTTGACCCCGACATCCCGCTTGATCGACGAGAGGGTCAG
>DLVV01000435.1 GCA_003445035.1 Planctomycetaceae bacterium
CTGTTCCGCATGGAAGACTGGCACAAGGGCGGATCGCACTACAACAACAAGGTCAACCAGTCACGGATCACCAACCTGCTGGGGCACCAGATGCTGATGGCCCGTCGCCTGGTCGAGCGAGGATGTGGGTTCGTCACGGTGGTGGACTGCACGTGGGATTTCCACAACGACGGCAACAACCCGGCCACCATCGAGGGGATGAACGTGCTGGGCCCGCAGGCCGATCACGCGATCGCCGCGTTCATGGATGACCTCGAGGAGCGGGGCCTGACCGACAAGGTGCTGTTGCTGGTGACCGGCGAGATGGGCCGCTCGCCGAAGAAACAGGGTAACGGCGGCACCGGACACTGGTCCCGGTTGACTCCGCTGCTGGTGGCCGGCGGCGGACTGAAAATGGGCCAGGTGATCGGCAAGACCGATCGCAATGGTGGCGAGGCGACGACCCAGCAGTACCTGCCGCAACACCTGCTGGCGACAATTCTGCAGACCGTCTTTGATCCCGGCGAAGCTCGCCTGGACAGCAGTATCCCGTCCGACCTCGCCCGGCTGATGACCACCGGCGAACCGATCCGAGAGCTCCTGGCCTGATCGGTCCGTGTGCGGAGGCCGTGCGGATCGGAACAGGATCGGTTGGGTATCGCCGGCTGCACGGCGTGTGGGGCGGTCGAGACTGGCGTCGCTTTGACCCGTCCCGGAAAACTTCTTTGCAGAAGAAATGACGAGGGGTGTTCGATGCGTACAGGGTTTTGTAGCAGTCGATGTCGTCGCTGCGTGGTGCCGGGGTTGGTCGCATTAGTGCTTGCCGGCTGGATGTTGACCGCTGGTCCGCACGGTGCGGAACCGGAGTCACGGCCGGGGCCCCAGGTGCTGCTCGAGAAGGTCGACAAGATCTACTCGGACGGGAAATGGAATGGCCGCCTGGGCATGGTGCTCTGGAAGGGGCGGTTCTACATCTTCTTCCGTTCCGCCGTGGCCCACGACCAGGACGGGGCCATCCGGATGATCCGTTCCACTTCGAACATTCCCAGGCACTGGTCGACTTCTCCGTATTCCCCCGAGAATTACCAGGCGACCATCAAGGCCGGCCGGCCGGTGGATCCGATCGGGCCGGGGCCCGAGGCGGTGCTGGTCATCGACAGTCCGGTTGACGAGTCGGAGATGCACGTGCTGGGGACGCCGGAGCGACTGTTCGGATATGTCGTTCTTTTGGTCGCCGGAAGTGATGAGGTCATCGGAACCCAGGTGATCCATACCGACAATGGCACCGACTGGTCGAAGCCGAAACAGGTCTACGAACCTGGCTGGTCGTTCTGGAAGCCGCGGTCGTACAAGGGTACGCATTTCGTCGTGGCTGACGTGATGACCGGGAAGAGGCGGATCGAGTTGTTGAGTTCCACCGATGGGGTCGCCTGGAAGAAGGTCTCGACCATTGCCGAGGGACCGTTCACCGAGACGGACCTCGTGTTTCTCAAGGACGGGACACTGCTGGGGGTGGCTCGCCAGGGGCGGGTGTTTCGGTCGAAGCCGCCCTACACCGAGTGGACCTCCCGGCGGTGTCCGACGCTCGACGGTCCCGCCGTCGCGCTTGTCGGTGACACGGTACTGGCATCCGGCCGCGTGGCCGCCGGCAACTTCCCCGATGCTCAGCAGGGGGAACGGCGGAACGGCCTGTTCAGCATTGACCCGCAGACCCTGAAGTTTCAGTGGAAGATGAACATGGTGACCCAGTGGGGGGGAGACGTCTCGTATCCTCACATTCTCTCGCTGGACCGGCACCGGGCGCTGATTGCCTGGTACGACGGACAGCGATACCAGAAGGGTGTGCCGAAACAGGCCGACATCTTCCTGGCTATCCTGCGGCTTGTCCCCGGGACATGAAGACTCGTCGGTTGGCACCCGATACCATCCGCTTTGTTTCGGCCGAATCGGCTGGCTAGACTGCAAGCCCGAAATTCGGACAGTGGAAAAGCACGATGAATCGGTGTTCAACGACCTGGATCCTGCTGGGGATTAGTTGTTTCTGGAGCGGCGTCGCCCCGGCCGCCGAACCGGCCAAGATTGGTTCGTTCCGGCAGTTGTTTCTGGATGACCACCTCGTCGCGAAAATGACGGGCCTGCGGCGGGTGATGCATCGGCCTCACAAGCGGGGGGCGGTGATTCGCAGTCCGAAACTGGACCAGACGATTCAGACCCGGTCGGTTCCCCAGTGGGATCCGGTGGCCAAGCTCTACAAGCTGTGGGTGATCGGCATCGACCAGCAATTGTGGGAGAGCCGTGACGGATTGCACTGGGTGCCCGGCCCGCCGTCGAACATGAAGATCATGCTGGCGGTCTATGACCGGAACGAGCCGGACCTGTCGCGGCGATACAAGGCTCCGTTGCTCAACCGGGGATTTGCCGTTTCACCTGACGGCGCCAAGTGGACCCGTGTCGATGTGGACAAGGTGCCCAGTTCGGATGAAGGTAACTTCAGTTTTGATCCGGACCACGGGCTGTTCATCCACACGATCAAACGGCGAGGGCCATTCGGACGTTCGGTGGCGGTGGCGACCAGCCGCGATTTCAAGACATGGAACGACCACGGTCTCATCTTCCATGCCGACGAACGGGACCAGGAGTTGGGTGCCGAGAACATCATCGCGAGGCTGGCCGATCCGACACTGCGACGGCCCTTCCACATCGACAAGAAAGTCTGGCGAGTGGATGTCTACAACATGGGGACGTTCTTCTATGAGGGGATCTACATCGGGATGCCGGCGATGTTCCACTCGACAGGGCCGGTGCCGAACTACCCGAACACCGATGGATTTCACCTGGTTCAACTCGTAACGAGCCGTGACCTCAAGAACTGGAAACGATTGGGTGATCGCCAGCCATTCATCGGCCCCTCTCGGCTGAAGTCGGGTGCTTACGACCTGGTGCAGATCCTGCCCCCCTCGGCCCCGGTCGAGCACGGCGACGAGTTGTGGTTCTACTACACCGGACTGAAATACAGGGCGAGCTTCATTTATGTCGGCCGTTACCCCAACGGCAAGCACGTGACCAAGCCCGGTCTCGAGCCGGATCGCGGGGCCATTTGCCTGGCTGTGCTGCGTCGTGACGGGTTTGTCTCCCTGGATGCTGGTGAGAAGAGCGGCCAACTGGTGACCAGGGCGATGGTACTGCCCGGGGGAAAGATGCACGTCAACGCCGACGCCGTCGACGGCGAGTTGCGTGTTGAAGTGTTGAACGCTGAAGACAAGGTGGTGGCCGTTTCCGAGAATGTCAGCGGTGATTCGGTCCGCAAGGAGATCCGTTGGAAACGTGGAGGCCTGGCCCAACTGAAAGGCCAGGCTGTCACGCTCCGCTTCACGCTTCGAAATGCCCGGTTCTACTCCTACTGGTTCAAGTAGCGGGTGCCTGTTGTTTGTTCCATAAACAAAACCGAGAACGTCGATGACTCATACGATCACCAGTGCGATTTTCACGCGAGGCCGCCGCTGTCATTGGGTGGTCCTTCTCGGCTTCGTTGTGTGTTTCGCCGGCCACGCGGTTGTGAAGGCGTCTGGCCCGTCGGTGGCCTGGCAACGGGTTTATCGTGGTGACGTTCTTCCGGATGCCAAGGGAGCGATCGGGGGCCCCGACAAGTTCAATGGGGCCTTTCGACTTGTCACCGCGGGCAAGCCGCTGCCGGTCCGGATCAGTGTTGCGAAGACACTGCTGTACCGGGACGAAGATACGAATCGTCACCGTTACTCCGTTGGCACCACTGGCAGCAACAAGGGAACCGCCACGTGGAACGCAGCGACCGGTCCGGGTACGACGCTCGAGATTCGCCTTAAGGTGCTGGTGGGCGCCGGGCCGGGAACGGCTGGAGGAGTCCAGATCGCCAACGGGCAAGCCAGCTACTTTGCCCGAATACGGACTGACGGGATCGAGGGCCTCAACCGCGAAAACGATGCGCTGGGATTCGACTTTCACAGCGACTTTGTCACCCTGCGGTACGTGGTGCCACGCGGGAAGCGGCCCGCTGTCGTACAGTTCGTCGATGCCCGTGGCCGGACGGGTGAGACCAAGCTCCACCGCTACGACATCAAGACGGGCAACACGTTCCTGATCTGCGGTGGCGGGAACGGCGATCCTCCTAATCATCTCGAGTGGGAAATCGAGACGATCCGGTGGACCAACGCGGGCGCGTTTGCCTGGGACGCCAAGAAGGTCGGCCGGCAGGCCCTGGCCACGATCGCCAGGCGGAAGGAAATGGTCACCGAACGACGTCGAGCGGCCAAGCGGAGCACCAGGCCCATCCGGCTCACTCGCTACCGGCAACTGTTCCTGGACGACTACCTGGTCGACGAGATGCACGCAGTCCGTCGCCAGACGCACTCGGCCGACAAGTACCCGGCCAACCCGATCATCAACGGTGATCACCCCTGGTTGGCCGGGAGGGCTTACCTCTACGGCGCCGTGGAACGTCATCCGGAGACGAAGAAGCTGAGGATGTGGTACCAGTCGTACTACACCGCCAAGGAGAAGGACCGGGTCATCAACGTGATGTGCCTGGCCGAATCGGCCAACGGCATCGACTGGACCTTCCCGCGGCTTGGCCTGATTGCCGACGGGCGGGGCAGCAAAGACAACAACATCATCATCAGCACGCTGTCCCACTCGGGATTCGACGAGTGCATCACACCGACACGGGATCTTCATGCCACCGATCCCAGCAAGCGTTACCGCAGCCTGTTCTGGGCCAATTCCGACGGCCATCGCGGCACCTACTCGGCCTGGTCGGCCGACGGCGTGCGGTGGTTCTCCTCGCCCAAGCCGATCACGACCAGGATGGGCGATGCCGGCAGCACCATGTACGACATCTACAAGCGTCGCTGGGTCTTCTTCGCGCGGCCGATCGACAACCAGCTCAGCCGGGCCATCTCCTTCAGCAAGGATTTCAAGACGTGGACTCCGACCAAGGTGATCTTCCAGGCCGACAAGAGCAAGCGGGAAGATTACTACAACATGCAGGGGCTGTGTTACGAGGGGCTGTACCTGGGTTTCGTGACCATCATGTGGGAAGAGCCCGGCCGGTACGCGCTCGAGCCGCACCTGGCCATGAGTCGTGACGGTGAGAACTGGCAGTGGATCGGTCGCCAGGACGCGTTCATTCCTCACGGGCCGCGCGGCAGCTGGGAAGAATTCAACACGCAGATGGGGACCGGCCAGCCGATCCGCCAGGGCGACAAGCTCTACTTCTATTACAGCGGACGCACCTATCCTCACCGTCCGTATTACGCGCGAGGCAACCCCGAGATCATCCCGAAGCAACTGGTCGAGAGCGATGTGAACATCGGTCTGGCGACGTTGCGGGTGGACGGGTTCGTGTCGCTGGAGGATCATTTTGGCGGCGGTGTCGTGGAGACCAAGCCGTTGTTGTTTTCCGGCAAGGAACTCCACGTCAACGTCGACAGCCGTCACGGTGACTTCCGAGTGGAAGTGCTCGACCACGCCGGCGATCCCATCCCCGGGTTCACGGCAGCCGAGTGCGTACCGGTTCGCATTGACCGGGTGGGTGTGACCGTGAGATGGAAGGATCACCAGGACCTGGTCGCACTCGACGGCAAGCCGGTTCGATTTCGGTTTCACCTCAACCGCAGCCGGCTCTTCTCGTTCTGGGTCGATTGACCCGGTTCGGGAGCCGCGGCATCGCCGACCGGTGATCGGCTTTTGCGTTCAGGGAAGCGAGCCGACTGCCGCAGGTAGCTTCCGTGATTCCTTGACGGTCAGTGCAGGATTCAGGAACACGTCATCGCCTTCCTCGATACCCGAGTCGACAGCGATGAACTCTGCGTTGCGGTCGCCGAGCGTCAGGGGACGCCGTTCGGCAGTACCGCCGCGTGTCCGCACCCAGCAGAAGTCACCCTCATCGGTTTCCTCTACCGCCGAGAGGGGGATCATCAGCACGTTTTCCCGCTGAGTGACGGTCACTTCGATCTCAGCGGTCATGCCGGGTTTGAGTCCTTCCACCGAGGGAAGTTCTATCACCGCGTCGTATTTGACAATGTTGCCCGTCCACCACCCCGACGGTTGTGCAACCGAGGCGACGGAGGACACCTTGCCACTGAGTGTCTGGTTGGGCAGCCGCACGGTGGCATGCATCTTGGGTTTGACCTGGTCGATGGCCGATTCGTGAATGCCGAACCGGACCTGCATCTTTGCCAGGTCGGGCATTAGCAGGAGCACTTGGTCGTTGTGCACCGTTTCGCCTTCGGCGATGTCGGGCGTGTCCTTCCACTGAGCGGTCGAGGGATAGATCACCAGGCCACTTTTCGGAGCCTTGATCACGCAGCGGGTGATCTCCTTCTCTGCCAGGTCCATCCGTTCCCCGTCCATGGCGAGAACTTCTTCATGGCCGTTGGCCGCCGCTTTTGCCGACTCCCACTCGCCCTGCAACGTCTTCAGGGTTTCTTCCTTTTCGAGCCGCTGCAGAATGTCCAGGTTGGTCTCGCTGATCTCGAGGTCGATCCGGGCGTTACTCAGGGCGAGTTCGCTTTGTTCGACTCTCAGTTCACTCTGGTATCCGAGGGCGTACATCCGCTGGGCATAGTTGAGCATGTTGTTCGCGGTATGCAGCGTCTGGTTGGCGAACGCCAGCCTCTTCTGGGCCTTCAGCTTCTTGCTGTGAAACGTGCCTTCAAGGTACTCCGAAATGGCAAGCCCCTTTACCGTCGCCTCGGCTCGGAAGCCGATGGCCGCATCCTTTGACAGGTGGGCGTACTTGGTGCGTTCGTGGAGGTACTCTTCGATCGCCTTGTTCTCCAATGTGACCAGCTCGTCACCCGCATCGACCTGTGTGCCGTTCTTGATCACCCAGTTGATCGTGCTGTCGCCGCGGACTCGGCACTTGACCTGCGTGTTGTTGAAACTCTCCAGTGCTCCCTGTTCGATCATGGTGACCGGCAGAGTTCCCCGCTTGACCGTGTGGACAATCTTCGAACCCAGCAGCGCCCGTGCTTCGGCGACGGAGGCAAGCGGCTGGACCACCACCTTCTGCTGTTCCTGAAGACCCGAATGAACGATGACGAACCTGTCGTTGCTGTCACCGAGCGTCACCGAACACCGTTGTGGACCGTCGTCGGTTTCCACCCAGCAGAACTGTCCCTGGTCGATCTCCAGCACCGCGCTCAGCGGCACCGACAACACGTCCTTGTGCCGGGCCAGCACCAGTTCCACCTTGGCGGACATGCCTGGCCTCAGCCCCTCAACCGAGCGCAGCTCGATGATCGCGTCGTATTTCACGATGTTCCCGTCCCACCAGCCGGCGGGACGTGCAACCGCAGACACGGAAGCGATTTTGGTGTTCAGTGCCCGGTCCGGCAGTTCCACACTGGCGGTCATTCCCGGTTCAACCCGGTCCACGATGGACTCGTGAATCCTGATCTTGACCTGCATCCGATCCAGGTCGGGCATCAGCAACAGGACCTGGTTGTTGTGGACACTGGCTCCATCGGTGATGTCGGGAGTCCGCTTCCACTTTGCGGTGGATGGATAAATCACCAGGCCACTCGTGGGAGCCTTGATCACGCAGCGTGCCAATTCCACCATCGCGAGATCCAGGCGGCTCTGCTCCAGCACCACTCCGGCCTCTCGACCAGCCAGCCTTTCCTTGGTTGCGATCAGCTGACTTTTTCGTCTCTCCAACTGCATCGTTCTGGTCAACCGCTGCAGAACGTCCATTTCTGTGGTCGTGACGTTCAGTTCCAGCTCCGCTTGTGTGATGGTGGACTCGGCCGCTTTGACCTGGAGCTCATTGGCGAACCCGCGGACAAACAACGATTCGGTCCTTGCCAGCATCGTCTTCCCGTGACGGACATTTCGTTTGTCGGCCGCCAGTTTCATCTGCAACTGGGTCATCTGCTTGCGGTAGTCGCCGTTGATGTATCCATCGGTGGCCACCTGCGCAATAGCCACGTCTGTCTTGGTTCTTGCCAGGGCGGCTTTTGCGATATTCGTGTCCGTCTTTCCCAGGCTGATAGTCTCTTCGATGTTCTTGGTATCCAGCTTGACCAGTTCGTCTCCGGCCTTGACCGTGGTGCCGTTGGCGACCACCCAGGTGACGGTGCTACGACCACCGCGGCCACCGTAGCCACCGCGGATTTCGCACTTGATCTCCTTGTTCCGGGAACTCTCCACGGTTCCGGTTTCTGTGACCGTGACCACCAATTCGCCGCGTGTGACCGTGTGGGTCGCGTCAGGATCGCTGGGCACCGCGGACGGCGTGTTCTGGGGCATCACCTGGACGACGGTGCCCGCAATCGCAAGCAGGCCGATCGCCAGCATCACCCAGGTCCACAGCGGCCCCGAGCGAGATGTTCCGGGAGCCTGCGAATCATCGGGGACTGGTCGGGTCACCGGCTGGTCCGGCACTTCCGGTCGACTCCCCTCGTCTTGTGTCACCTCAAACGACATCGCTCCAGTTTCCTCGACTTGGCATTCTGGTTCAACCGGTCATTTTCCGGAGTTTCTCACCGCCCTTGGCAATTGGACAACACGGAAACTTCACCAGGTCCCGTGTCGAGAGACTCTCTTGGGTTCCTCAGGTTCTGACCGGTGGGGCTGAGGCCACGGAGGGGCCCATGAAGAACACCTCGGACGGTGTCCGGGTCGATCTCCATGTTCTTTGACATCGAAGAACGGTGCGATGCGGCTCCAACTGCGTCGACGGTCCTGCCGGCCCGGTCATGAACAGCGAGGGCATACCAGGGTGCTGGGCATCACGATGCCGCTCGGAGCCGGTTCCGTTCGTCGACGAGGTCGTCAATTCTCTCGCTGACAGACCGGTGGGCGGTTTCGGTTTCGGCGAGCAGCTTCAGTTGGGAATCGACGAGCTTGTCCCATCGCGACGCCGAGAGGATGACCGGATTCTGGTCGGTCGGCGCCGACTTGGGGGTTCTGACGAACAGGCGACGAATTGCGGCCGTCAGTGACAAGCCGATCTCGAGCATTTCGAGTGGAAGGTTGGCGGCCTTTACGGCTGCGATCTCGACACGCGAATCACGTCCGCCGTAAATCGGCAACCAGCGGCCCAGCCGGGCGGCGTTGTCGCGAATCAGAAACGTGGCGAGCCGGCGGTGCGAGGCATACATCTGCACGGGATAGGCGAGGTTGCCGATCACAGGAAGCACTCCGACGAGCAACGCTTCGCCGTAGTTGACTCGCCGCCGGACATTGCGTGCCATTCGCCAGAGAGTGATCACGGTCCTGCAGGCAGGAGAAACCACAATTGGCAGCAGGCAAAGAAAATCGCCGGTCAGAACGAACGCAAAGACGCCACCGATCTTGAGCGGGATCAACAGCGGCGCAATCAGCTTCACGCTGAGATGCATGCCAAAACAGCGGGCGTATTCGTCAAAATTCTGCGAAGACGACTCGCTCTGCAAAGCCTGCAATTCGCCGGGCTGTAGCCGCCCCGCTTTGTCCCACTCACGAATGGTGCCGCGAATCGCGTACTTGCCGAATTCTCGCTGAAATCTTGCGGAGACAGCCAGCAGGAGAATTCTCTGGAGATTGGTTCGACGATGATCGCCGTCGGAGACCCAACGCTGTAGAGCGGCAGGCACGGTTTTTGAAAGCGCCCAATTGCCGACGAATCGCAGTGACAGTTTCGAGAACATTCGCGCCGGTTGCACACGGCCCTGTTCCTGCCAGTTTCGGGACTTTCGTTCGCAATACGCCGTAAGGATCTCGTTGCGAACCCGGGTGTCCCGCACCGCATTCTTGAATCGTTGACGGAATGCTCGATGTCCATGGAGGCGTTGGAGAACTCGTCCCACAGCCGTGGGAATGAAGCCCAGCCAATACAGCGGTCGTGTCAGGAGCCGGGAACTGGACCGGAGTTTCTCGTCTGTGGTGTCATCAGTCAGGTCGTTTTGCTTCCAGATGTCGAGGCGACGGTGGCGGTAGGCGTCACGGAAGCGGCGAGAGACGATCGGCAAGCCGTGGCGGCCCACGGCGATTTCGGCCTGTTTCCAGAGGAGCGAATGTTCGATCAGTTTCTCAGCGTCGTTGGACAGTCGTTGAAATCCGTCGTCTCCAAGATGCTGCTCGAGGATGCCGCGATGGGTTTCCAGAAACCTCAACAGGACCTGGGGGTCGTTGTCGTCGAACAACGGAAGCGATCCGATCCGCAAGCCGGCAAACAGGTAATAAGGGACCAGCATCGCCGGAATCCCGGATTCGAGATCGACGACCACGTAACGGTCATCGACACGCAACAGGTTGGCGGTCGCAACGACGGCGGCTTTGCTGACCTGCCAACCAGATCCCACCAGGCCACTTTCTCGAAAGAGTGTTTCCAGCCGTGACATCAAGTCCAGAAGATCATCGATTTCCTCCGGCGTTCGAACCGGTGGATCGGCAGAATTCCGGAACCACTTGTGTGTTGTTTCACGCAGGATGCGAGAGTTTGCAGCGGCAGGGCGAATGCCTCTTCCGCGGATGAGTTCGCTTGCCAGCACATACGCACGGGACTCGGCATCCCAGCGGACATAAAGCGGCTCCGCGACGGTGGCTTCGGGAATCAGCGTTCGTACCAAGGCTGCGGCGGTACGCCGCCGATAAAAACAGGCCAGGATGGCGTCCGCTGAGGCCTGGTAAGCGAATGGGGACTGAAACACGCAGCGGTAGATCAGTCGCGTGAGCAGTCCGGGGGCAAAGACCTTCTCGACGCAGAGTCGCTCATTTCCCTCGGCATCCGTCGCCCGGACCAACACGGCTCGAGCAGCACGGCCCTTGCCGAGTGTGAGGATCGGTTCGACCTGGCAGGGTGTCCAACTGTCGTCAGCCGGCAGCAATCCCACGTCCATTGCCGGACCGAAATACTCGGAACCGATCGCCGCTTCTTCCGCTTCGGGCGAAGTCTCTGGCATGACGGCAATCCATGCGTCCGCCCAACTTCTGGCCACGGACGCCCCCCGTTTTTGTGTTCAGGCGATCGCCGATCCAGGCCGACGGCCGCTGAAAGTGCCGAAAGGTATCGAAAGGGGGCATTTGCATCAATGGGATTTTTGTGGTGAGGAAAGTGGGCGAGATCCTTATGAGATCGCCCACTGGCACGGCCCCTTGCTGTTTGTGGTTCGGCAATCGTTTGCTCCACAGTCATCACCCAGGAAGGTCCACGTCTGCTTGTCGACCACCAGTTGGCATTGGCAGAATGTCGAGCTCTTCGCCACGTTTCCAGAACCATGATGATGTGAGGAATCTCGGGATGAGCGAATCCACGACTCTGCGGTCGCTGTTGCCTCGCACCGAGAGGGGGTGTCACTTCGTTGCCTATGGAGATTGCTGCATAGGTCCGCCAGAACCCGGGCGTGGCCACGAAGAGCACCTCGCGGCCGTGCACCGCGTCATGCACCAACTCGACCCACGCCCGCAGTTCGTCTGTTTTCTGGGAGATCTCATTTGGGGTCTGACACGGGAACATGGACCAAACCATGACGGTGATTCCCTTCGCCAGGAATGGGCCGTCAAGTTGCCGCGAGAGATGAAGCCGCTCACCGATCTGGATGTCCCGGTGTTCCGGATCCCCGGCAACCACGACACGATGACGCCGGTCAGTGAGGCTGTCTGGAAAGAGGTGTTTGACGAGATTCCGCAGAACGGCCCGGAGGGCCAGGAAGGGCTGACCTGGTTCGAACGGCGAGACGAGTTGCTGATCATCGGGATCAGCGTCTACGCGATGAACATGGGCAGCCCGTTCACCATGATGGGCGGACGCGTCGATTGTGACTGGGTCGATCGGATTCTCAGCGAACACTCCGATGCAAAATTCAAGTTCGTGCTTGGCCATTCACCGGTCCATCCGGTCAACGGATACACCGCTCCGAAGTGGGGGATGCTGCCGGAGTTCGGTGAGCCGTTTTGGGAAGTGCTGGCCAGGCATCATGTGACGGCTTACCTGTGCAGCCACGTGATCGCCTTCGACTTCCAGGTCCATGACGGGGTGCCCCAGATCACAACCGGTGGAGCCGGCACCAGTTCCGGGCCGGGAGGATGCATGCCGGCACCGGCCGAATACCATCACTGTGTCCAACTCGCCGTCGATGACATCGGATTGCGTGGGCAGGTCCTGGACACCGATGGAACGGCTCGCGAGGAGTTCCAGTGGCCTCTGCCAGCCGATGGCGTCATGCGATGGTCGTTCCAGAGCGACGCGCTGCCACCCAAACCGTCCCGGGTTCTTTTGACCGGCCAGAATGAGAATGAGGCTTACCCACGCATCCGGGTGTCGCTCGATGGCTACCAGCCAAGGCTCAATGTCACGCTCTACGATCCGGCAGACGTCTATCCATGCTCCTGGCATGGTCCCGAAATCGACATCCGTTATCCGTTCGAATTGACAGTGGCCATTGACCCGGCCATGGGGCCTGGAGGTGTGTTGGCTCGTGTGGGAAGCGGACCGTATTCGTCGTTGGCGACCGACGAGCCGTTCGGTTACAAGGCGGACGCTTGGCCCGAAAACTGGGAAGCGTCGACGGAAATTCCTGTCGTCGATGCCGCGGACTGAATTGTCCAGGCCAAACCGCCGGATCCGAATCTGCCTTTTCGTCTCACGTGGCGGGGGATCAGGGTGCGACCGGAGTTTTCTTCAGCAGTCCTCGAGCCAATTCCAGCAGCTTGTCACTCTCCGACCCAGCTCCTGATCGGGATTCCAGCAGCGAGATGGCGCGTTGCAGATGGCTTCGAGCTTCGGCGTGACGATTGGTTTCCAGGTAAAGCCGTCCGAGACCGACATGGATCGCCGGGAGGTCGTCGTCGAGTTTCAGGGCTTGTTGCAGGTGGTGTTCGGATTGCTCGTGTTCGCCCCGCGCCTGCAGGGCCAACGCCAGTTGAACGTGGGATTCGGTTCGTCCCGGATCTCGTGACAGGACAATCCGGTGATGCCGGATCGATCCGTCGATTTCCTTTGTGGCCGAGAGCAGCATGGCCAGGTGGAAGTGGGCTTCGGTGTTCTTCTCGTCACCGAGCAGGATGGCCTTCTCCAGGGATTGCCGGGCCGGCTTGGCCTGGCCCTGTTGTTTGAGCTGGATGCCCAGTGCCAGGTGGGCGTGGGCGTGATCGGGAACGACTTTCACCAGGTGGCGATACCGCTGCAGCACCTGGGTGTCGCGAGCCACCTGGTCGCTGAACACGTAGTCGTTCCACCACTGCGACGTAGCCAGGGCGATGATGGCCAGCAGGAACGGGGTCCATTTCAGGGCGTGGACAGATCCCTCGGTGAGCGGTCGGGTTTCCGGGGCCTGCGGGGCATCACCGATGCCCAGTCCGGCTCGGGTTTCCTGTTCGCGAACCTTCCAGATGAACCCGTCGAGATAGAAGTGCAGCAGGGTCGAGGTCCAGATGAGTGAGACCATCAGTTTTTCGAAGGAGTCGACTCCCAGGTACTGAGGCAGTCGGGAACAGGCGCCGTAGGCCGCCACCAGGGCGACGTAGACGACAAGCATCAGCCTGCTGCGGCGAAACAGCTGTCGGGTCAGGCCTCCAACGGGGGCAGACTGTTCCACCCGCTTGCGGTTGAATACCCAGACGATTGCGAGGTACTGGACGTCGTGAAAGATCTCGAACAGCGTGATGCCGACGATGATGTTGTCGATCATGACCATCGCGAACCACCAGAAGGCGAAGCTGATGGCCATGGTGAGCAGTCGGATCGCGGTGGCCGGTTGGAAGCGAGATCTCTGTGAGAGTTCGTGAACCAGGAACACCGTGGTGATGATCGCGGTGCCGATTAGCCACGCGCCTCGGAAACCGTTTATCCCTTCGACGGGAATCAGCGGTCCCCCGGACCGGTGGAATGTTTCGAGCAGTCGGAAGACCCGGCCGTCGGAACAGATCATCCCGGCACCGAACCAGGTCACGCACATCAACCAGTCAAGCCGGGCTGCGTGGGGGCTGGCCTGGCCGGTCTTGGCCGCGTAGATCCTCAGAAAACCGTAGACCTGCATCAGCCCGTGCCAGAATCCCCACAGCGCGAGCACGACTTCCATGCCGTCCCGCAGTTCGGTGAAGAGCAGGGGGACCGAGATGCCCAGCAGCACGATCGGTCCCACGGTCAACCGGACACGGAATCTGTGAAACAGCGCCCGGTCTCCGTAGGCCCTGAGCATTCCCGGCAGGTGATGGCCGGTGGCCCCCAGGGTTCCGACGATCGCGTAAATCGCCTGATCGGAGAACTGTTGCCGGGAGAGGAAGACAAGCGGCAGGATCAACAACGGGGTCGCCACGAACAGCACCAGGTCGGCCACCGGGCCGAGAATCCAGGTCGAAGCGGGTGGCGACGACGTTCCTGCCGGCGCCGTCGATGTTGCCTCGCTCAACGGTCTCCTCCCGTTGACGGCCGGCGATGATCGGTCGGCTCAGCAATCACAATTGTCTCTCGCGATGTCCGGTCGCAGGTCGCTCAGGCCGGTTTGCGGATGTTGACCCAGGTGTGCACGTGAGGGCTGCCACGAAAGTACCAGACCATCGATGGTCCCTCGATCTGCCAAACGTCCCAAACGCGGTCGTTCCCGATGTCCAGGTTCTTGTAGTAGGCGAAGTGCAGGTTGTCGAATTGGGCCTCGATCAGCTTCATGCACTCGTCCACATCGATCCTGCGGAACGGCGCCAGAACATCGGCCATCACCCTGCGGGCCAGGGTTTTCTGGTCACTGGAGAAATCGGCAACCGGAACACCGTGAAGGGCCGTGTCCGGGCCTCGCAATTCGACCGTCTTCTTCCTTTGTTCTGGCCGTGCGTCGCTGCGGAGAGCGACTTTTTGCTGCTTGCCGTCCAGGGCCCGGAACAACTTGTTGGCCCGCTTGGCCTGGTACCAATAGATGTTTCCGGGGTGATCGGGTTTTTCGTTGAAGCCGGCCGCCGCATGGCCATAGAAGATCGGGCCTCCAAACGCAGCGCCCTTCACCGAGTTACCGTCACATCGCCGGGTCACGTGCCGGCCGGCGAAAACGAATTCGAATTGTCCCGAGCCGGGTTGGCCGAAAACTGCGACCGAACATCCGTCGAACCCGCCTTTCCGATTGGCCTGCTGGTTGTCGTGTTCGACCTGGGTCACCACCTTTTTCGCGTATTCCTCGCTGTGCAGCCCGTCGAAGATGCCGCGGATCATGGCCTGCTGATCCCTGGAGAATGTCTTGCCGACGGTGGCCTTGGTGATGTGCCAGTTGTTGTTGACGGCCTGCCGCAGGGGGTCGTTGAAGGAAAACGCCATCAGTTTCTTCTGCGGCTCGGTCAACGTCTTGTAGAACTGGGTGACGAGCGTTTCCGATGCCGGTTTCCTGGCGGCTTCACCTGCCGTGGCCGCCGTTTCCGGCAGGAACGGTGACAATGCGGATGCCGTGGCAATTCCGCTGGTCGTCTTCAGGAACCTGCGGCGAGTCAGGTCACCGGGTGCGGAAGTGGCTGTGGGTTCAAACGGGCCGGACATGTCAGCTTCCTTGGATTCAGTCGTCGGCGAAGAGCCGGGGCGAGTTGTGTGCTGTGTCGATGGAGCGATTGTATCCCATGTGGTGATGGCTTCTGCAGGGATTCGCTCCTCAAGGAACGTTCCCGATCGTCCACCGGATGTTCCATTCACCGCACCCTCTGAAACCGGGCCAATCCGAGTGAGAGAACGTCACCACTACCGTGGGGCCTGATGGCGGAGTTCCCGGTCCTGGAACGTCACCTCGTGAAAGGCTTGTCCGTCCTTGTCCAGGAACCTGGCGTTGAGTGTTGCTGGTTTGGAATTGCTGCGGACCGTCATCAGGAGAAACGTGTTCGGCTTTCCGAAGTCATGCAGCAGGGCGGGGTGTGGTGCCTTGGCATTCTTGATCACGCCGGAGTGAATCGGAGATGTGATGAGTTCGGGGATCCGGTATCCGGCGATCCTGGCGGTCCTGTGCCGCAACACTCGAGTCCGATGCACGTCGCCGCCGACCAGGATGACGCCACTGATTTTCTCCCGACCGACAAATTCAAACAGGGCCTGTTGCTCGTGAGGATACGTTCCCCAGTGGTCCTGTTTGCCCGGCCGGACCCCTCCGTTCCAGATCATGCCACATGCCAGGACCTTGAACACGGCTTTCGAAGCCTTCAGTTCCCGGCGGAGCCATTGCCATTGTTGCTTGCCGAGCAGCGAGGGACGTTTCTTGTCGAACGGTGATGGTTCGGTGGCCGCGAAAAATCTTGTATCCAACAGAAAGACCTCAATTCCGTCGCGGCGGAATTTCGAATAGATGCCCTCTCGCCCGTCTCCGAACGACGGGTTTGGCCGATATTCCATGAACACGCGTCGCGAGTTCTGTTTGCCCTTCAGGTTTCCGTCCGTGTCGTTCCGACCGAAGTCGTGATCGTCCCAGGTCCCGTACAACGAACGGTTGCGGAACAGTTTCCGGAAGTCGGCAACCTCTGAAAACTCGCGGTATCGCCGGCGTTGAATGGCCAGGTCGGTGGAATCGATATAGGGGGTGTCGCCCAACAGAACGACCGCGTGCGGATCAACGGTCCGCATCTGCCGCCAGACGGCCGACGACCCTTCGTCTTCCTTCGCGCACGACCCGAAGGCCAGGCGAACGGCCGCCGGCCGTTTCGAGCCTGTGGTCTCCAAAAAGTAGTCATCACCGGTAGCGAGACGTTTTTCCCCAAGCCGGATTTCGTAGTGATATCGGGTCCCTGGCTGAAGCGAACTCAATCGCCACAGGATGCAGCCGTCTCGTTTTGCGGTGGAATCGGCCGTGGCCGTCACCCGGTGACCATTTCCAGTGTGTGCTGAAAGCTGATACTGGCCAGGCTTCGAGGATCGGGCCCAGACCAGCGCTCTCCCGGCTGTGACATGACCGATGAACGGTCCGTGCGTGATCGGCGCTGATGGCCCGGTAATGCCCGCAAAAATGACCTTGCGTTGCGCCCGGCTGATCCCCACCAGGGCCCCCGTGTGGAGGTCCTTGGCGAATCCCTGTCCGGTGAAAGGGACTGGCTGCTTGCCGATGTACTCGAGCACGTTTCCGGTTCGTGGCAGACGCAGTCGATAGACTTCGGGTGCGTCGTGGCCTGTGACCAGCAATTCCTGCCTGTACCACAGTCCGCCCGAGAGGCTGAACCGACCCAGTTGGCTGATGACCGCTTTCGGATACGTCCACCGGCGTTGTTCCTTCCAGTCGTTGTCGAACTGGACGAAAAACGTCTCGGCATTCTTATCTCCGTATCGCGCGAAGTTGCACCACCAGTGATTTCCCTGACGCAGAACCCAGGTCAGGCTGCCGCCGAAATTTCCGAAGTCCCGGAACGTTGACAGTTTCATGGAGACGGGGTCCAGGACCTTGATTTCGCTTTTCTCGGGCGTCGTCGGGTAGTTCGAGTGGGCGCACAGCAGTCGGCCGTTCCACAGAAAACCGCTGTTGAGATGCTTGGCCTGGCCGGTGCTGGTGGCAATCCGTCGACCGGTCGCGCGGTCGTACTTGGCCACCTGTTTGCTTGCGATGGCGTACACGAATTGCCCATCGGCAGCCGCAGCCTGGATTGCTTCGGGGGCGGCAAGTTCTGCCGTCTTCGGCCAGGCGTCGTCCGCCGAGGCCGTGCGGAACCCGATGATCGGGACGAGAACGAAAAGACCGAGGAGCGTCATCCGGGGGCAATTGGCGGGCATTGTCGTGACGTCTTCCGGTAAAAGTACTGCCTGGGATGTGAGGGCCAGGAGGACGACACCTGGCCGGCGTCCGTTACGCAATGATGTCGTGGACCACGTTTCCGTCCAAACCGTTCAACGCATCGGTCAGCCGAACCTGTTCGGTGCCGTGCTGGAAGGTCAACTGTTGGTGGTCGAGGCCGAGCAGGTGCAGGATCGTGGCGTGCAGGTCATGGAAATTGACCGGGTTCTCGATGGCGTGGTAGCCGTAGTCATCGGTTCGTCCGTACTTGATCCCCCCCTTGATGCCGCCTCCAGCCATCCAGAAAGTGAATCCCCAGGGGTGATGGTCTCGACCCCCTCTCTTTGAGGTCACCTCGGCGCCCGGGCTGCGGCCGAACTCGCCGCCCCAGACGACCAGTGTCTCGTCGAGCAGGCCGCGGCGTTTCAGGTCAGTGATCAACCCGGCAATCGGCTTGTCGACTTCCAGTGCGTGTGAGGAGTGGTATCTGGCGAGTTCGTTGTGCTGGTCCCAGCCACTGTCGTTGGAGTTGGGTGCGTGGTACAGCTCGACGAACCGTACGCCCCGCTCGACCAGCCGGCGAGCCAGCAGGCACTGGCGGGCGTAGTTCTCCGTTTTGCCCGGCTGGTCGACTCCGTAGAGGTTCAGCGTCTCCCTGGTTTCGCCGGAAAAATCGAGCAGCGGAGGGGCAGCTGCCTGCATGCGGAAGGCGGTCTCGAACGAGGCGATGCGTCCTTCCAGTTCGGCGTCGGCGCCCGAGAGTTCCAGCTGCCGCCGGTTCATCCTGGCGACAAAGTCGAGCTGTTTTCGCTGCAGGTCAGGGGACAGGTCGGGATTCTGCGTGTTGCGGAACGTCGCCTTGCGGAACGATGGCGGGGCGCTGATGGCGTTGCTGCGGCCGATGGGAACCATCTGGTACGCCGATGGCAGGAAGGCCCCTCTCAGCAGCGTGACGTTGCCGAAGTTGTAGCAGGGGCAGATCGTGATGAAGCCGGGCAGGTTTTCGTTCTCACTCCCCAGGCCATAAAGGACCCACGAACCGAGCGTTGGGCGGATCAGGCGATCCGAGCCGGTGTGCAACCGCATCTGTTCGGGGAAGTGGCTGGCACCGGCGGTTTGCATCGAGTTGATGAAACAGATGTCGTCCACGCACTGTCCGATGTGCGGGAAGAGATCACTGACCGCGATCCCGCTCTGGCCGCGTTTCCGGAAACGCCAGAACGGCTTGAGGATATTGCCGGTTCGGCCCTGGTTGCCGTCGACGTTGTCCAGTGGAATGGGCTTGTTGTCGTTTTGTTCGAGCAGCGGCTTGTGGTCGAACGTGTCGACATGGGACGGGCCGCCCTGCATGAAACAGAAGATCACCGACTTGGCCCGCGGTCTCAGTCGTGGCGGTTGCGCCGCCAGCGGATTGGCCTCATCGTCAACTTGGCCCGCACCCGCCCGTCGATTCCCGGCCAGCAGGGATGCGAGGGCGAGCTGGCCGAATCCGATGGAGGACCTCTGCAGCAATTCGCGGCGAGAGATCGATCCGTCAAAAAGTGAAAGGGTGGTCATGACTTTTCGGATTTCGGGTAGTTCCAGTCACATCAATCCACGTACACGAATTCGTTCAGCATGAACATTGCCTGGCAGAGGCTCTGCCAGGCAAAGGTGCGACGAACCTCGTCATCGGTCACGTTGGTCAACCCCTGATTCCAGGAGGTGATGAATTCGACTGCGGCCGTCACTTCATCGCTTCGAGCGGTTCGCCCCAGCGACTGCAGGTAGAGTCGTTGCACACGGGCTCGGTCGTCAAGGTGTTGACCGGTTAGCAGGTCCTCTGCGGAGTGACGGGCCTGGTCCAGGACAAACGGGCCGTTCATCAGCAACAGGGCCTGGGGGGCGTTGGTTGAGGCTTGTCGCTGACCGCTCGCCGCATCGCGTCCCGGGAAGTCGAATGCTTCCAGCAACTCGGCCATGTGCAACTCGGTTCGGATCACCGGCCGGTAGATCGATCGCTGCAGCATGTTGCCGAAATTGTTCACCACAAGTTGCAGACGATTGTTCTTTTTCAGTTCCGCGCCATTACCCAGCCCGAGCTTTGCCAGCAGGCTGCCACCCATGGTGAGGTCGAGTTGTCCGCTGACGAACAACAGCGAGTCGCGTATCTCCTCCGCCTCCAGCCGTCGCCGGTTCTGCCGCCACAGCAGGTGATTCATGGGGTCCGTCGATCGGGGGTTCCGGGTCAGGGATTGCGGGGTGGCTGCGGCAATCGACGAGCTTTGCTGGTATGTGGCTGACAGAACGATCGTGCGATGCAGGGCCTTCAGGGACCATTCCTGGTCGACCAGGTGCAGGGCCAGCCAGTCGAGCAGTTGCTGATTGCTGGGACCGGTGACTGCGGACACGCCGAAATTGTCGGGGTCGGTGACGAGCCCGACGCCGAAGTGCCGCTGCCAGATGCGATTGGCAATCACCCGGGTGGTCAGGGGATGGTCTCGGCGAGTCAGCCACTTGGCCAATTCCAGCCGGCCGCTGTGCTTGTCATTGAGTTTCGGCTGGTTCCGGCCGGCCAGGATGACGGGGAATCTCCGCGACACCGTGTCACCCAGGGTCTTGGGGTCGCCCCGAAGATGGATTTTCAGGTTTTCGACCTTTCCCTCTTTGACCGAAAGCACCCGGATCTTGTCACCGCCGGGCAGCACCAGGTCGCGTTCAAATCGCTTGGACTCGGTGCTGGTGAAGATTCCGGCCAGGGCATAGAAGTCGCCGGTGGTCAGTGGCTCGAAAGGATGGTCGTGGCAACGTGAGCAGGAGATGTCCAAGCCGATCAGGGCCCGAGTGAGCATGCCGATCTGGTCGGCCGCAGCGTCGACCTTGTCGTTGAGGATGTATGGCCCCAGCAGCAGCGCGCCGGGGCCGGTCATCCGGTCGGCTTCGACCTCGGCGTCGCCGGCGGGCAGCAGGTCGCCGGCCAACAGTTCCTGGACGAAGCGGTCGAAGGGCTTGTCCTCGTTAAAGGCCCGGATCACGTAATCGCGATACCGGTACGCGTTGGCAAACGGGAAGTTGGCCGTGCCGCCCAGCGAGTCGGCGTAGCGGACGACGTCGAGCCAGTGCCGGGCCCACTGTTCGCCGTAGTGATGTGAAGCGAGCAGCCGGTCGACCACCCTGGCAAACGCCTCGGGTGAGTCATCGGCCAGGAACGATTCGATGTCTCGTCGAGCGGGGGGGAGACCTGTCAGGCCGAACGTCACGCGGCGGAGCAGCGTGGCCCGGTCGGCCGGCGGGGCAGGGTGGAACCGGTGAGCGTCCAGCTTGGCGAGAATGAAATTGTCGATCGGCTGACGGGGCCACGACGTGTCCTTGACCGTCGGCAAGGGGACACGGGTCGGTGGCTGGAACGACCAGTGGGCTCTTTGTTCATCGGTGAAGACGGGATCCGTACTCGGGCCTGTCGGCTTCGCGTCGTCCCCGAACGCTTTCGGCAATACGCCGTCAGCGATCAATGACACTCCGGTGGCAAACAGCAACGCCAGCAGAACTCTCATCGCATCTCCCCAGGGCCGTCCGCGGCGGTCCCAGTCTCCCTTTCCCAGCCTCGGCGTTCAACCCGTCGGATGTGAACTCGCTTCCGGTTTCGAATGCCCTGGAACAGCCGTGACCATGTCACGGCGCTCCGGGGGCGTCGACGAGTTGGCCCTCGACTCCGGCTACGGATTGCTTTGCCCCGGCTCGGCCGCCCAGAGTTCCACTTCTGCCAGCGTCAGTTTTTCACCGGGCTGTCGCTTGGCGAAGTGAATTCGCAGATGACGGCTGGACGGAACTCGAGGCAGGTCAACGACCTTGTCGTAGACGTCACCCGGGTGGCCACGGTGACCGCCTGCCTTGGCCAGCGGTTTCCATGTCTTCCCGTCGCCACTGATCTCAAGTCTCATGTCCGGCAGGATGTCCCGATGCCAGAGCTTGACCCGGGTCAGG
>DLVV01000408.1 GCA_003445035.1 Planctomycetaceae bacterium
GACGCCAAGCCGACAGCTTCGCTTCCCGGCCATCCCTACGAAGTGGTGACCATCGGCAGTGACGACCCGAAGTTGGGATATGGCCTGCAGGTGCAATTGACCACCCGTGGAGCAGCGATACTGGTCGCCTCGTCCAACGACCCCCGGCATCTCGCTCTGCCGCGGCCAGACGTCAAGATCGACCCACCACTGTCGATCGTCGGTGATCACCTGAGAGGCCTCGACTCCGACGACAATGGCCTGTCCGAGAAGGAACTTGCCGACTGGAAACCGTCACCGCTGGGAGTCAAGGAGCTTCCGCTGACCCTGCAGACCCCGATCGCCAGTCTCGACAGCCAGCTTGCGGCGATCGAGGAATCCGCTTCACTGAACCAGGTCAACTGGGAAGTCGTCGATCGTTCACGTGACGGTGAGATCGTCAACGGGGCGACCTTCCGTCTGAGGGTCGGCGAGATCAGTGTCACCAAGACCTTCCGGCTCAGGCGACTCTCTGACGAGGATCTCAAGCAGATCGGGTCCGGCACCGATCCGGGCAAACTGTTCGATCGCCGTCCCGCGGCCTACCAGCTCGAATTCTCACTCACACTGGAAAACCTCGGCTCCCAGGCCACCACGCTCAGCTACGGGCTTCAGGGCCCCGTCGGGGTTCCGCTCGAAGACCTCGAGAACTCCCGCTACGCCAGCTCGATCAAGTGGACCAAGGTCAACGGGAGCCAGGTCGAGGTCGTCGATGCGATCACCTCGGCTGAAGTGGCCGAAACGGAGGACGAACAGGAACGACAGCAGCAGCCCAGCGAAACCTGGCACTTTGTCGGCGTCGACGTGCAGTACTTCGCCGCCCTGCTGTTCCCCTCACCCGAACAGGTCGAGCAGAGCATCGACACGACGCCGAGGGGTTACATTGCCCGGGCCACGCCCCAGCTGGTTCATCGCAACTCCAAGACCCCCCTGTACACCCAGGCCAGCGTTCTGCTGTCCTCCCACGACATCAAGCTCGCCGCCGGCAAGAAGGTCACGCACGACTACACGCTCTACGCCGGTCCGAAGCGTCCGCAGTTGCTGACGCGGCTGAAAGCCCAGGACGTGCTTGACGTGACCAACATCTTCTGGATCGGCAAGCACATTTCCCGAGCGATGCTCTACTTCCTGGACGTCATCCACTCGCTGGTCCCGGGACTGGGCTACGGGTTCGCCATCATCGTGCTGACGATCAGTGTCCGGCTGATGATGCATCCGCTGACGCGAAAACAGGCTCTCAGCGCCAAGATCATGAAGGATCTGAAGCCCGAGATCGAGAAGCTCAAGGAGAAACACGGGGACGACAAGCAGGCCTTCGGCCGGGCGCAGATGGAGCTGTTCCGCAAGAACAACTACAACCCGTTCTCGGGCTGCCTACCGATCATCGTCCAGTTGCCGATCTTCATCGGCCTCTACCAGGCAGTGGGCGGCTCGGTCGATCTCCGCCGCGCCGGCTTCCTGTACATCGACAATCTCGCCGGACCGGACCGGCTGTTCCACCACGGATTCGAGATCCCCTACCTGGGACCCGACTTCAACCTGCTGCCGTTGATCACCGTGGTGCTGTACCTGGTCAACAACCGCATGTTCATGCCCCCGCCGACAACCGACGAGGCGGCGATGCAGCAGAAGATGATGAACGTGATGATGATCGTCTTCGGGTTCCTGTTCTATCGACTCCCGGCCGGACTGCTTTGCTACTTCATCGTCTCGACCCTCTGGGGCATGGGCGAACGCAAGCTGATGGACCTGCTGCCGACCCCCCAGCCAAAAGTCGTTGTCGAAGGGGAAGAGAAGCCTCGCAAGGGAATCTGGGGCCGGGTCGGCCGCTGGATGGACGAGGCGCAGCAGAAGGTCGAATCCCAGAAGCAGGAATACGAGCAGCTGCAGAAACAGCAGAAGAAGGGGTCGGGGGGCAAGGGCGGACGCAAGAAGAAGAATCGACGCCGCTAGAGTTCCGCCGCCCGCACGTGACCCCCTCCGATCGGGGCACCCGGCATGCTTCCCTCCACCGACGATACCATCGCCGCAATCGCCTCCCCGCCGGGAGGTGCCGCACGAGGAGTCGTCCGCATCTCCGGACCCGGAACACTCCGTCTCTGCGAATCGTTCTTCATTCCGCATTCCCCCGACGAATGGCCCGAACCCGGCACCCGGGGCCCGGCCCGCCGCCACCCCGGCGACTGGAACATCGGCTCGACCGGCCAATCGGCCCGACAGCTTCCCGTCGATCTCTACCTCTGGCCCACCGGCCGCAGTTACACCGGGCAACCCTCGGCCGAAATCCACGCGGTGGGGTCGCCGCCGGTGCTCCAGCGGCTGCTCGAAAAACTGCTTGCCGCCGAGGACGAACAGGTCCGGCCGGCCCGCCCCGGAGAATTCACCCTGAGGGCCTTCCTCGCCGGACGGATCGACCTGGTCCAGGCCGAGGCCGTGCTGGGAGTGATCGAGGCCGAGGACCACGTCGAGCTGGAGACGGCGCTGGGACAACTGGCCGGAGGACTCTCGGGCCGACTCGCCGGGCTGCGTGCCGATCTCCTCGAACTGCTCTCCGACCTCGAGGCCGGCCTCGACTTCGCCGACGAGGACATCGAGTTCGTCTCGAAACAACAGCGGGCCGATCGTCTCGAAGCCCTCTCGGAAGAACTGGCCGCCATCCGGCAACAGGCCCGGCAGCGGATGACCTCCGAAAAACGACACCGGATCGTGATCGCCGGGCTGCCCAACGCCGGCAAGAGCACTCTGCTCAACACTCTCGCCGACCAGTCCACCGCCATCACCTCGCCGATCGCCGGCACCACCCGGGACGTCGTCACCGCCGAAATCACTCTCGACGGGTTCGACATCCAGTTGCTCGACACCGCCGGCTGGGAAACCGTCGACGCGCCCAGCCCGAGCCCGATCCACCAATTGGCCCAACAACAGCGAAGCGAACAGTTGAAATCGGCCGAACTGGTGGTGTGGTGCGTGTCGACACCCGAAGCAGATGATCCACCCGGGTCCCACCTGGATCGCGACCACATCGCCCGCCGCGAGGTCCAAGACAGCGGGACACCAACGCTGGTGATTCAAACCCGGTGCGATCTCGACGGTGACGCGGCGGAGGTCGCCATCGACCTGTCGGTTTCAGCACTGACCGGAGACGGGATCGGGGAACTGAAACGCGAACTGGTGGCCCGACTCTCGCGGGACGACCAGGGCGGCGCCGGCATCGTCGGTTCGACGGCCGCGAGAACGGCCGACTCGCTCAGAAGGACTGAATCGGGGCTGGCGGCCGCAGCGGTCGCCGATGACGAGCTGCTGGCGGCGGTGGAAATCCGCGAGGCACTCGACGGGCTGGGGGCGGTGATGGGCACCGTCTACACCGACGACATTCTCGACCGCGTCTTCTCGAAGTTCTGCATCGGCAAGTGACCGGCCGCTGGCGGGTGCACCGGCGACGGTGCTATCATGCTCGTCCTCAACACACGATTCTTCATCCGCGGAGCGGTCTCATGAGCAAGTGGCCCATCGGTGTTTTCACCTCGATCGACGCCGGACTCGGCGTTCATCTCGACGTCGCCGCCGAACTCGGCGTCCCCAGCGTCCAGATCCATGCCCCCCACCAGGACACCCGCAACGCCGAGAAGGCTGCCGAGTTTCTCGGCAAGTGTTCCGACGCAAACATCATCGTGACGGCGGTCTTCGGAGGGTTCGAGGGCGAGAGCTACGCGGACATCGCCACGACGGCCGCCACCGTGGGGCTGGTGCCCGAGGACACCCGGGCGGGGCGGGTGCAGGAGATGAAGGAGATCAGCGACTTCACCACGCACCTGGGCTGCGACACCGTGGCCCTGCACATCGGGTTTGTTCCCGAGGATCGTGACAGCGAGAGCTACAAGAGCCTGATCGACTGCACCCGCGACCTGCTCGACCACGTCTCGGGCAACGGGCAACAGTTGAACCTCGAAACCGGACAGGAATCGGCCGAGCACCTGCTGGAGTTCATCGCCGATGTCGAACGGGACAACCTGTTCATCAATTTCGACCCGGCCAACCTGATTCTCTACGGCACCGACCATCCGATCGATGCCCTGCACAAGGTGGGACACCTGGTCCGCAGCGTCCACTGCAAGGACGCCACCTACGCAGCCGTGGACGGACGCGGAACCGCCTGGGGAGCCGAGGTGCCCCTGGGCGATGGCGACGTCGGCATGCTGACCTACCTCAAGGTGCTCGACAGCTTCGGCTACACCGGCCCGCTGACGATCGAGCGAGAGATCGCTGAAGACCGGGACAGACAGAAGGCGGACATCGGCGCGGCCGTCAGCCTGCTGGAATCACTGCGAGAGCAGATCGGCTAGGCCGCAAGCGATCAACTTGCAGGCCCTGACTGGTTCTCCTAAAGTGACCTCTCTCGCCGGGGCAGGTAGCTCAGTTGGTAGAGCACAGGATTGAAAATCCTGGTGTCGGCGGCTCGATTCCGCCCCTGCCCACTTCGCTTG
>DLVV01000142.1 GCA_003445035.1 Planctomycetaceae bacterium
GCCGTGACACTGGAATCCTCGCGGTTCCGGTGGCATGCTGCGTCCAGTGAGCCGCCGATCGGGCGGAACCTGGAGAGGCCAAAGGAGGCGAGTGCCCGTGATCAATCGTCGTGAATTCCTGGTCGCATCGGCGGCCACGGGGCTGTCATTGTTGAGTCCCTCGCTGCGGAACCGCGTCGAGGCGGCCGACGCGAAGAGGCTGAAGATCACCGGGATCGAGTGGGACCAGGTGCTGGTGCCCTACCAGGACTTCAATCGCCAGGCGTTGTTCCGGTACCACGGACTGTCGTTGCAACTGCGAACGATCTTCCGGGTGCGGACCAATACCGACCTGGTCGGCCTCGGAGAATCCTGGGGTGGGGCGTCGTTGACCGACAAGCAGGTGGCCGGTTACGTGGGCACCAGCCCGTTCGAGTGGCTGGGGGCGCGGAAAGACCTGTCACTGAACATGGCCCTCTACGACTTGATGGGCAAGGTGCTGGGGCTGCCCGCCTGGCGGTTGATCGGACCGAAGGTCCGAGACCGGATCCCGGTCGCGGCCTGGACCGTGTCGAGGTCGCCTCAGGAGCTGGCCGAGGAGGTGCGGCAGGCGGCCGGTCGCGGCTATCTGTGGCTGAAGTACCACATCGACGAGGTCCACAACGTCGTCGATCAGACCCGTGCCATGCAGCGGGTCGCCCCGAAGGGCTTCCGGGTTCAACTGGACTTCAACGCCAACGCCGAGTACCGGGACATCTCGCCGATTCTCAAGGAACTGGGACGGTTTCCGGTGATCGGTCGGATCGAGGATCCGATACAGACGGGTGATCGTGACGGGTACCGCAAGCTGATCGCCGAATCCGACATCGAGCTGTTGATTCACCATGGTCCGGTTGACTACCTGATCGACAAGGCGTGCGACGGGTACATGGCTGGCCATGCTCCGATCGGCCACGCGATCAAGGTGGCGGGTGTCTCGGAAGAATCCGGACTCCCGTTCATGCTGCAGCAGGCCGGAGGCCAGATCAACCAGGCGTTTCTGGCCCACGAGGTGGCGGTTTTCGGTGGGGCCAAGATCGACCACGTCAACCTGTCCCACCTCTGGGTCGACGACGTGACGACGACCCGGGCCAAGGTGACACGCGGGACGATTGCCGTGCCGAAGGGGCCCGGGCTGGGCATGCGGCTGGATCCCGAAAAACTCGAAAAGTACACCAACGCGCCACGTCCGCGGTACCAGCCCTTCCTGGTGCGAATCGTCTACAAGGGTGGGCCGACGATCGTCGTCCGTCACGAACCTCACCTCCCTGGCCAGACCGACAACCTGAGATTCCTGGGCCGGTTGTTGAAGGGAAAGGTTCCCAACAACAGGATCCCCGGGCCGACTCCGGGTTATCTCAACGCGGTGAAGTCCGAGTTCCTGGACCCGAAGAACTGCGGAGATTTTGATCGCCTGTGGAAGGCGACCGAGCGAGGTGCGGTGGTGACCAGTGGTTCCGACTCAGGCGGATTCCCGACGCCGTAGCCGTTTGCCCCACCGGGCCAACCGTTCGCTGTGGGTTTCGTGCAACGCCGTGAAGGCGAACAGGATCATCGCAGCGGCGATCACCAGCAGCGTGATCCTCAGCGTGTCGTTGTTGGCCAGGGAGGCCACAATCGGCCGAGCCGCCCATGGCCCGGCCGATTTGTCGGAGGCCGTCAGGGTGAGAGAGGCTCGGGGAGCCAGCCGCAGCGACTCGTCGACCGTCAGCCGGTTTTCGCCGGGACCGGATTCCTGGAGATCCAGCCCGGCCAGTTCGTTGGCGTAGCCCGGATCGGCCTTCAGCGTGTCGCGAACCTGCTCGAGGTACTCGATCCGGTTCTCCAGTGCTCTCTCATCGTCGCGGTTGTCGGCCGAGTGCGCGGCGAGATCACCGAGGACGAGACAACTGGGGGCGAGCGAGACGAACCCGTAGAGTCCGGTGGCGGCGACCAGCGTCAACCAGAAGGCCAGCGAGATCCTGCTGGCCGGTTCGGAGGGAAGACGGGTCACGGTTGGAGGGTCCTGTGTCGGCCGGCCGCACGATCGATCAGATCGTGCCTCCGTAGATGGCGTTGCTGCCGAGCAATTCCTCGATTCGCAGCAACTGGTTGTATTTGCAGATGCGGTCGGTGCGGCTGGCCGAGCCGGTCTTGATCTGCCCGGTGTCCAGCGCCACGGCCAGGTCCGCGATCGTGGTGTCCTCTGTCTCTCCTGACCGGTGGCTCATCACGGCCGTGAAACCGTTCTTGCCGGCCAGTCGCACCGCCTCGATCGTCTCGGTCAGCGTCCCAATCTGGTTCACCTTGACCAGGATGCTGTTGGCGACGCCCTTTTCGATCCCGTCGGCCAACCGCTTGACGTTGGTCACGAACAGGTCGTCGCCGACCAGTTGGCAGCGGTCACCGATCGCATCGGTCAGCAGTTTCCAGGCGTCCCAGTCGTCTTCGGAGCATCCGTCCTCGATCGAGCAGATGGGGTACTTGTCGACCCATCCGGCGAGCAGTTCGACCATGCCGGCGGCATCGATGTCCTGGCCCTCGAGGTGATACACGCCCTTCTCGGTGTCGTAGAACTCGGTCGCTGCGCAGTCCAGGGCGATCTTGACCTGGTCACCGGCCTGGTAGCCGGCTCGTTCGATCGCCTCGAGAATCGAAGTGATCGCCGCCTCGTTGCTGTCCAGGTTCGGCGCGAACCCGCCCTCGTCGCCGACGGCGGTGTTGAGTCCCTTTTCGGAGAGGACCTTCTTGAGGTGGTGGAAGATCTCGGTTCCGCATCGCAGGGCTTCACTGAAGCTCTCGAAACCCAGCGGCATCACCATGAATTCCTGGATGTCGACCGAGTTGTCGGCGTGTTCGCCGCCGTTGATGATGTTCATCATCGGGGCCGGCAACCGGTTGGCACCGGTGCCGCCGAGATACCGGAACAGCGGCTGGTAGCAGCTGCGGGCCGCGGCGTGGGCGGCGGCCAGCGAGCAGGCCAGCATCGAGTTGGCCCCGAGGTTCGACTTGTTCTCGGTGCCGTCCAACTCGAGCATCCGTCGGTCGATTTCGCCCTGGTTGGTCACGTCGAGATCGATCAGCACGTCGACGATCCGGTTGTTGACGTTGTCGACGGCCTGCCGAACACCCTTCCCGAGATAGCGATTCTCGGCGTCGGTGTCTCGGAGTTCGTGTGCCTCGTGCTGTCCGGTGCTGGCGCCACTGGGCACCGCCGCTCGTCCGACGACGCCTTCCTCGGTCGTGATGTCCACCTCGACGGTCGGATTGCCACGACTGTCGAGAATTTCTCTGGCGAGGACTTCTGTGATGGCTGTGCTCATCGCGTACTGTTTCCTGGCAGGCTGTCGCTTGTGGCGTCTGCGGTTCCGTTGTAGCAGGTGGGCCGAACCGCATCCACGACACGCAAAAAGGCCACCGTTTCGAGACTATCGACCGGCAACCGGCCGGGGCATCAACTGTTCGGGTGGTGTCCTCGTAAGCGGCGTGGTCGGTGAATTCGTCAGGAACGGACACTTCGCCGTTGGTCCTCCGACCCTGTAGGATGGAGGCTGTCGACTTGAGACGGGATGAACAGGATGGGCCGCGCGCTCGAACCGATGGACCCTCAGCTGACTTCGATCCAGCCCGGTGGTGGGGTCGTGATCCGTCTCGAACTGGCCTGGGGT
>DLVV01000062.1 GCA_003445035.1 Planctomycetaceae bacterium
GAACTCGACCATCGAGTGCACGATGGACTGGGGATGTACGACAACCTCGATCTGGTCGAACTCGATCCCAAACAGCCACCGGGCCTCGATGATTTCCAGGGCCTTGTTCATCATCGTCGCGCTGTCGACGGTGATCTTGGGCCCCATCTGCCAGGTCGGGTGCGCGAGGGCCTGCTCGGGAGTGACCTCGGCAAGTTGATCCCGGCTGGCTCCCCGGAAGGGGCCACCACTGGAAGTGAGCACGACCCGGCGGACTTCCCGGGCCTGTCCTGCCTGCAGGGCCTGGAAGATCGCGCTGTGTTCGCTGTCGACGGGGATCACCTCGGCGCCGCGCTGGCGGGCCAGTTCCATCACCAATGGCCCGGCCACGACCAACGTCTCCTTGTTGGCCACAGCCACCCGCTTGCCACTCTCCAACGCCGCCCAGGTTCCCCGCAGTCCGGCGGCCCCCACGATGCCCGTCACGACCACATCGACGTCGTCGTCGGTGACCAGCCTGTGGATGCCTTCGTCCCCAAACATCAACTCGGTGCGGCTGTCGAACACCGACGTGTCGACATGACCTTCCAGTGACGAGTCGGAAAGAACCGCGTAGCGGGGGGCAAAAGTGGCGGACTGACGCCCGAGCAATTCCCAACTGCTGTGTGCCGAGACACCCACCAGCGTCATCTCGGATGGATGCGCCGCGATCACTTCGAGGCAACTGGTTCCGATTGAGCCGGTGGAACCAAGAACGGCGATGCGGTTCATCGGAATGGAAATGCCGGGCTGGAATTGGGATGGGATGTGTCGCCATTCTAGGACGGTGGTCACGGAGGCGACAAGCGGGGTGTCCATGGCGATGGTTGACCCTTGCCCCCTGCCGGTTCTACAGTGGAATTGCACTTCCTCGGTTAGCGATGCTGATGAGCAACTCCGACCCGTCTCCTCCACCGCCCAAAGAACCGCCCCCACCCGGCAACCGTCCACCTGGTTTGGATGGACCAGGCGGTGGGAAGCGTGGTGAGCAGAAGCCATCGAGCAACCTGTTCTGGTTCCTGATGATCGTCGGCGCGATTGCCCTGATCGTCTTCAGCGTCTCCAACCAGAACCAGTCTCGCGAAGAAGTGACCTTCAGCGAGTTTGTCGGAGAACTCGAACGGTTCGACGCCAAAACTCACGAGGCCGTGGGGCGATTCAAGAAGTCCAACGTTCATGAGCTGATCATCGGTGCCGATTACATCCGGTTCCAGGACACGGCCAAGGAGAAGGACAAGCCGGACGCCGCCGGGACGAAGTTCTTCCAGGTCCCGTTCCTGAAGCCGGCCGAGGGTGACGTCAAGCGGCTGACCGACGCGTTGACCAGGGAGGGCCAGAGGATCCCCTACGGCTACGCGCGACCGCCCTCGGAATGGCCGTCGCTGTTGGCCTTCTTCCTGCCGATCCTGTTGCTGCTGTTTTTGTTCCTGATTCTGTTCCGCCGGGTTGGCGGAGCCGGCACCGCGATGTCGTTCGGCCGCAGCCGCGGACGGCTTTACGCCCAGGAGGACGTCGATTCCGGCTTTGAGCACGTGGCCGGGATTGACGAGGCGGTCGAGGAATTGCGGGAGGTGGTCGAGTTCCTGCAGAATCCGGACAAGTACCAGGCTCTCGGTGGCCGGATTCCTCGCGGTGTGCTGCTGGTCGGTCCCCCGGGCACCGGCAAGACGCTGCTGGCCAAGGCAGTGGCCGGCGAGGCCGACGTGCCGTTCTACGGACTCAGTGGTTCGGACTTCGTCGAGATGTTCGTCGGGGTCGGAGCGGCCCGGGTGCGTGACATGTTTCAGCAGGCCGCGGCCCGCTCGCCGGCGATCATCTTCATCGACGAACTGGATGCCCTGGGCAAGGTCCGTGGCAGTGGGATGCCCGGGGGCCACGATGAACGGGAACAGACGCTCAACGCGTTACTGGTCGAGATGGACGGGTTCTCGACCGAACAAAGCGTGATCGTGATGGGGGCGACCAACCGGCCCGAGACACTGGATCCGGCGTTGCTGCGACCAGGCCGCTTCGACCGTCACGTGCTGGTCGACCGGCCCGATATCAAGGGCCGCGAGGCGATTCTCAAGGTCCACGCCGGCAAGATCAAGATGGATGACAGTGTCGACCTGGGCCGGCTGGCCAAGATCACTCCCGGATTCGTCGGTGCCGACCTGGCCAACCTGGTCAACGAGGCGGCGTTGCTGGCCGCCCGCGGCGACAAGAAACGGGTCACGATGGAAGAATTCGAGGAGGGCGTCGAGCGGGTGATTGCGGGCCTGGAGAAGCAGACGCGGATCATTCACGAAGACGAGAAGCTGCGGGTGGCCTACCACGAGTGTGGCCACGCCCTGGTCGCCAGCGTGTTGCCCAACACCGATCCCGTCCACAAGATCTCGATCATCCCCCGCGGCTACGGGGCGCTGGGTTACACCATGCACCGGCCCGATGACGAGAAGCAACTGGTGATGCAGTCGGAACTCGAGAACCAGATCTGCTGCCTGCTGGGCGGGATTCTCGCCGAGGAGATCATCTACCAGGAAACGTCGACCGGGGCCCAGAACGACCTGCAGCGGGCCACCGACATCGCCCGACGAATGGTCACAGATTTCGGAATGAGCCGAAGGATGGGGCGGGTCTTTTACGGCGACAAGAACGTCGGACCCACCTTCCTGGGACCACAGGCATTCCGCAACGAGACGGTTCACAGTGCCGAGACGATCCGCGAGATCGAGATCGAGGTGAAACGGATCATCGATGAGGCTTCCGTGACGGTCAGCGATGTGCTCAGTTCACGCCGCGAACTGCTCGATCACCTCGCTCGCGATCTGGTCGAGGTGGAGGTGATGGACTCCGACCACCTGAAGAGGATTCTCGACGAGCACACAACCGGCCCACAGATCAAGCCGGGGACGTTCATCACGTCGAACGTACCGGAGGAGTCCGACGCGGTTGAGGAATCCGAGGCGGACGAGACCGGTGAGGCGAGCGGGGCCTGAGCGGGTTTCCGAGGTCGAGAGGATTGATTCGCCGCCGATTGGCGAGCGGGGCTTCAGCCGACCAGTTGCTGGAACCGACGCACCGCCTCCTCGACATTGGCCCGGCTGTTGAAGGCGCTGAGCCGGAAGTACCCCTCGCCGGCGGCACCGAATCCGCTGCCGGGAGTGCCGACCAGGTGAGCCTTTTCGAGCAGCTGGTCGAAAAAGGTCCAGCTGTCGACCCCTCCGGGTGTCTTCAACCAGACATAGGGGGCGTTGACTCCGCCGTAGACGGTGATCCCGACGGCTTCGAGACCTTCGCGGAGCAGCCGGGCATTGTCGAGGTAGAAGCGGACCAGGTCGGCGACCTGTTGCTGGCCCTCGGG
The DNA here is from genome assembly GCA_003445035.1 of Planctomycetaceae bacterium. Lineage (GTDB taxonomy): Bacteria > Planctomycetota > Planctomycetia > Planctomycetales > Planctomycetaceae > UBA8437. The sequence goes on from DLVV01000062.1 coordinate 3,362, forward strand.
GCTGTAGGCCGCCTGGGCTGCTCGCTGCACGGGGTAGGAGACCCCGTTGAACTTGGTGCTGTGCCGTCGGTTCCACAGTCGGTGGACGTCGATACGTTCTCCGGAGGTGGTGGTACCGGTCAACTCGCGAGGGATCACGGTGCAGGCACAGCGGATACCGGTGAACCCGGCGTTTTTGCTGAAGCTGCGGAACTCGATCGCCACTTCCCGGGCGCCGTCGATTTCGTAGATCGAATGGGGGATCTCGGGGTCGGTGATGTAGGCCTCGTAGGCGGCGTCGAAGAGGATGATCGCATCGTGTTCACGGGCGAATTCGACCCAGGCGGTGAGGGTCTCGCGGCTGGCCACGGTCCCGGTGGGATTGTTGGGGTAGCAGAGGTAGACCAGGTCGACGGGCCGGTCGGGCAGGGGGGCCACGAAGTCGTTTTCGGCGGTGACCGGCAGGTAGACCAGACCCTCGAAACGTCCGTCGTCGGTGGCGGATCCGGTGCGGCCGGCCATCACGTTGGTGTCCACGTAGACCGGGTAGACCGGGTCGATCACCGCGACGGTGTTGTCGGCACCGAAGATGTCCAGGATGTTGCCGGTGTCGCACTTGGACCCGTCGGAAATGAAGATTTCCTCGCTTGAAATTTCGACCCCGCGCGGAGCGAACGCCCCGTCGACCAGGGCTTCGCGGAGGAACTCGTATCCCTGTTCGGGGCCGTACCCGCGGAAGGTCTCGCGGTCTCCCATCTCGTCCACGGCGGCGTGCATCGCGGCGATGATCGCCGGCGGAAGTGGCTCGGTCACGTCACCGATGCCCAGCTTGATCACGTCGGCCTCGGCGTGAGCGTCGACGAACGTGTTCACTCGGCGAGCGATTTCCGGGAACAGGTACCCGGCCTGGAGTTTCAGGTAGTGGTCGTTGACCTGGGCCATGGGATGTCCTCTCGAAACCGATCACTTGCGACGGATCGTCGGTTGTAGACCGGTCCCGGTGGTCGTGCAACGCTACGCGTCGCGGCTCAGACGCCTCGGAGATCCGGGGCCCAGGTGATGCCGTCGATGAGCGGGACCCGGTCGGTTCAGGCCGGCGGGAGAGGTGGGGGAGGTGGGGGTGGTGTCGCGAAGAGACCCGCCAGTTGCGGAACCTGCACGGCGGGTGTCCAGGCGGCCATGCCCTGGCTCCAGACGAGCGTTTCGGGCGTGATCTTGCCGCCCAGTTCTGAGACCGGGAACGGTCCCTGCGTGCTGCCTCCGACAGCCACGTGGAAGCCGACCGAGGGCAGGGGCGGTGGAGCAGCACCGGCCTGTGGGGAGCCGACCGCTCCGGCCATTTGCCCGGCCATCGCGAGTCCCATCCCCAGGCCCATCCCGTCGGCGGCCGTTCCGCCTCCCGGGTTGCTGGCGATTTCGGGCATCGCGTTTCCCAACTGGTACTGCTGGTACTGCTGCATGTTGCCAATCGCTCCCATCGCGGCTCTCGAGTCGATTGCCTTCTCGACCTCTTCGGGGAACGACACGTTGACGATCATCAACTGGGTGATTTCCAGACCGTACTCGTCGTCGATTTTCTCGCAGACCTTCTCTCGAGTCGCCTCGGACACTTCCGAATAATTGGCCGCCAGGTCGAAGGCGGCGATGTTCGACTCGGCCACGTGTTCACTGAAGGACTGCACGATCAGGCTGCGGAGCAGCGTGTCGACGGCCGAGAAATCGAATTGTTCCTGAGATCCGGCCATCTCCTCGAGCAGCGGTTTGGGGTCGATGACTTTCAGGGTGTAGCTGCCGAAGGCACGAATGCGAATCGTGCCGAAGTCGGGGTCTCTCAGCGGAATCGGGTTGGGTGTGCCCCACTTGAGATCGGTGGCCTGTCGGGTGGCGACAAAGAAGACGTCGCATTTGAAGGGGCTTTGGAAGCCGTGTTTCCAGCCCATCAGTGTGCTGAGGACAGGGATGTTGTTGGTGTCGAGTTCGTAGCGGCCGGGGTCGAGGACATCGGCCACCTGTCCTTCGTGGACGAAAATGGCCTGCTGACCGGGTCGGACGATCAGTTGTGCTCCGTTCTTGATTTCGTTGTTGTATCGAGGGAATTTCCAGACGAGCACATGTGGCTCCTGGTTGCCCCACTCGATGACATCGATCAACTCACCCTTGAGCTTGTCGAAAAAACCCATCGCGGTTGTCTCCAGAGTTGAAGAATTCTCGTGTGTTCGGCCAGCAGGTCGACGCCTGCGAATTGTATAGCTGCACGGTGTTGCCATTCAACAACGTGACCGGATGAAATACGGTGAGGTCGAGAGTCATTCGTTGCAGATGGGCAAGTCTTGCGAGAAATTTCAGAGACGCCGGCCGGTGATGTGAAGCGATGTTGACCATCCGAAGTCGGCTGAACTAGAGTCCCGCGCCCCCGGTCGATGGCGATCGGTGTGTCGATGCAGTTGACGAGGTGTTGTGAAGGGACGGCACATGGACGGACAGTTGGAGCAACAGGCAGATCTCGAATCGCAGCCCGAAGCAGCGGTCGAACCGGTCACGGGGATTTCTCGCGTGATCAAGGGACGGTTGTCCCATCTCCTGGAATCACCACGTTTGCTGCTCGTTTTGGGGGGCACGTTGGTTGTCGCGTTGGTTGCGGCGGTGGCGTGGCAGACCCGGACTCCGACCGAGGGAGTTGCCCAGGTCAAGCGGATTCCCCGCAGCCAGGCTCAGCAGGTGGCGGGCAAGGCCCGCGTGCAGACGGTTCGCAAGGCTCAGAACATGGCCCGGATTTCGACCGCCGGCGGCCGAACAGATTTCATCAGTCGTGACGAACTGGCGCGGGAGTGTATTGCCAGGATCGGTGGCGAAGTGCTCGACGAATTGGTCAACCGGAAGGTGATCGAGATGGAGTGTGCGCGACTGGGGATCACCGTGAATGACACCGAGGTCAAGCAGGAGGTGGTGCGGTTGTGCAAGGAGACCGGGATGGAGCCATCTCAGTGGTACCAGATTCTCAAGGCGCGGCATAACATCACCCCGGCACAGTACCACCGGAACCGAATTTGGCCGGCGATGGCCATGAAGAAGTTGGTCGGTGCATCGGTTTCAATCACCGAGCAGGACCTGAAAACAGCGTACGAACACCACTTCGGTGCCCGGGTCAAAGTGCGGTTGATCGCTTACGAGAACATCCGTCGCGCCAACGAGGCCTGGAATGCACTCCAGAAAACTCCGGATGATTTCGAGAGGATTGCCAAGCGGGATTCGATCGAACCCAACAGCCGGTCACTGGGAGGTCTGATCCCACCGATCCGTCGCCATCATGAGTTCCCCAAGCTCGAGGCGGCGGCTTTCAAGTTGCGGGTGGGTGAGGTTTCGGCGATTGTCCAGTACGGGCCGCCCACCCAGTCCCGGTACGGGATTCTCAAGTGCGAGGGACACACCAAGCCCGAGTTTGCGTTGAAAGACGTTCGAGATTACCTGATCAAAATGGTGACTGAACAGAAATCCCAGGCCTCGATGGCCCGGCATCTGCTGGCGATCAAGGAGCGGACCCGTGTCGACAACTACTTGTTGAATCGGACGACGGGTTCTGCCCGACGGACGCAGCAGGCGGGGTTTGCTCGTCCGGCAGCCGCCAAGTCCGCCTCGGGAGTCCGACCGGCCAATGCCACGGTCCCACGAAAAACGAATCGTGGCACTCCGCCTCGCACGGTACCGCCCACGCGGCGGTGATGGCCAGCATCCATGCAAAAAAATGGCCCGGCATGAGGACATGCCGGGCCATTTTTGTCTTGCTGGCCGCCGAAGTGGACGATACTGGATTTGAACC
>DLVV01000118.1 GCA_003445035.1 Planctomycetaceae bacterium
TTGTTTTGTCCGCGAAGTGGATGGAGCCCGGTGCCGGGGCGACCGACGTTGCCGGTGGCCAGGCACAGCGAGATCAGGCAGCGGGCGTTGTCGGTACCGGTGACGTGCTGCGAGATGCCCATGCCCCAGAAGACGATCATCGATCCGCCACCACCGGACGGCGTGGCGCGACCGATCGTGTGGGCGATTGCTTCGATCTGCTCGGCCGACACACCGCAGACGGCAGCGGATTGATCGGGACTGTAATCGGCGGTGACCAGGGCTTCGAGTTCGTCGAATCCCTCGGTGTGAGTTGCGATGTAGTCGCGGTCGAGCAATCCATCCCGGCACAGCACGTGCAGCAGGGCGTTGTAGAAGGCGACGTCGGTGCCGGGGCGAATCTGGGCGAAGTGGCGAGCGACATCGGCGATCGCATTTCGCCGGACGTCGACGACGATCAGGTCGGTGCCCGCCTTGGCCGCCTGCTTGATGAACGTGGCGGCGACCGGGTGGTTGGCGGTGGTGTTGGATCCGGTGACCAGCGCGACGTCAGCGCGGGCGACATCGGCAAAGACGTTGGTCACGGCTCCCGATCCGATGGTCTCCATCAACGCCGCCACGCTCGAGGCGTGGCACAGCCGTGTGCAGTGATCGACGTTGTTGGTGCCCAGCCCGGCACGGATGAACTTCTGGAACAGGTAGGCTTCTTCATTGGATCCCTTGGCCGAGCCGAAGCCGGCCAGGGAATTGCTGCCGTGGGTGTCACGGATAGAGGTCAATCTGTCTCCGACCAGTTCGAGTGCCTCGTCCCAGGTCGCTTCGCGAAAGGCGGGCAGAACGGTGTCGAGATCGACCAGGCCACCGGGCTTGCGGCCTTTGCCCGGCAGCGATGTGGCGACCTCCGGCGAGAGCGGTCCCTTGGGATAGGCCGATTCGCGACGGATCAGCGGTGTTTTCAACCGGTGCGGGTGCAGCGTGTAGTCCCAGCCGTAGCGGCCCTTGACGCACAGCCGTCCCTGGTTGACCGGGCTCTGGCGTCCCTCGAGTTCGACGATCGTGTCCTGGTGAGTCCAGGCCGTCACCGCGCAGCCGACACCGCAGTAGGGACAGACGGTTTCGACCCCGGTCATCTGGTCGCGATTGACGACCGGCAGCGTCAATGTTTTCCCGACCAGCGCCCCGGTCGGGCAGGCCGCGGCACACTCGCCACACGACACGCAGGTGCTCTGGCCCATCGGCTGGTCGAAATCGAAGGCGATCCTCGCCGTGGCCCCCTTGCCGGTTCTCCCGATCACCTCGTTGGACTGGATGTCGTCGCAAGCTCGAATGCAGCGATCGCAGAGAATGCAGGCCTGGTGGTCGACAGCGATGACCGGTGACGAGTGGTCGAGCGGTCGGTCGGGCGCCGAGGAGGACGGGGGGGACGATTGGTCGGGGTCGAGCAGGCCGAAGTGTTGTCCGAGTTGTTCGAGACCGCAGTCGCCGGTCCGCTGTTGCTGCTCGCAGGGGGTCGGGTGTTCGGTCAGCAGCAAGCGGGTCAGTTGCCGCCGGTGCTCGTTGACCGTCTGCGAGTTGGTCTCGACGGTCATTCCTTCCGCACACTCCCGGACGCAACCAGCTGCCAACACCCGTTCGCCGACGTCGACCACGCACATGCGGCAGACACCGACCGGTTCCAGGCTCGGTTCGTGACACAGAGCGGGGATCTCGATTCCTGCCGACCGGGCCGCCTCCCAGATCGATGTTCCGGCTGGGACGCGAACGGACTGTCCGTCGATTGTCAGTTCGACCATGGGGGTGTCGGAGATCATGTCCGGGGCACCTCGTCGGGGAAGTGCTCGAGCATCGAAAGGACGGGGACCAGGGCGACCTGTCCGAGTCCACAGATCGAGGTCTGTTCGAGTGTGCGGCCGAGTTCGGGGAGTTCTCCGAGCACGTCGGGATCAGCGGTTCCGTCGGCGACCGATTCGAGCAGGCCGACGGCGTGATGGCTGCCGATCCGGCAGGGAACACACTTGCCGCAGGACTCGTTGCGGAAGAACTGCACCAGGTTGGTGGCCAGATCGAACAAGTCTCGCCCCTCGGTGATGACGATGACGGCGCCGGTGCCGAGCATGCTACCGGCAGCAGCGATGGCATCGAAGTCCAGTGGCGTGTCGAGTCGATCGGCGGGCAGGAATTTCGAGCTGGCCCCACCGGGCAGGAACGCCTTGACGGCCGCTCCGCCGGGAACCCCGCCAGCCCGCTCGATCAACTCGGACACCGTTGTTCCCACCGGAATCTCGTAGACTCCCGGCTGGTTGATGTCTCCGGAGATCGAAACGAATTTCAGCCCTGAGAAGTTCTTGGCCCCTTGCCCGGTCCACCAGTCGGCACCGTGGGCGACGATCGGGACGGCCAGGGCGAAGGTCTCGACGTTGTTGATCAGTGTCGGCTTCCCGAACAACCCGATCTGGCCGGGGTAGGGCGGCTTGTTACGGGGTTCTCCGCGGCGGTCCTCGAGTGCCTCGAGCAGAGCGGTCTCCTCGCCCAGGATGTAACCGCCGGGTGAGACAAAGATCTCGATTTCGAACACCCGGCCACTGCCGGCGGCGTCGGGGCCGAGGACGCCTCTCGTGGTGGCGTCCTGGATCGCGGCCTGCAGCACCTGCTGCTCGATCGAGTACTCGTGGCGAAGAAAGATGATGCCCCGTTCGGCTCCGATCGTCAGCCCGGCCAGCACCATGCCCTCGATCACCAGGTGGGGCAGGGTGGCCAGCAGCACGCGGTCCTTGAAGGTCCCCGGTTCGCTCTCGTCGGCGTTGCAGACGACGTACTTGGTGTCAGCCAACTCGTCGGCGACCAGGCTCCACTTCCGCCCGGTGGGAAACCCGGCCCCGCCCATGCCACGGAGTCCGGTGTCGTTGAGGCTGGTGATGCAGGTTTCGGCCAGAGTCGGCTGATCGGTGGCGAGTCGTCTGAGTGTTGCGTAATGGTCGTCGACGGTGTCGTAGGGATCGGCTTGCCAGTCGGAATCCGCCTGGGCGGTTCGCCACGGGACGGAGTCGTCGGCAAGCAGGTTTGTGGCCGAGGTTGCGGGGCCGGCCGGTCGCTCGTCAATGGCCACTGCCGGGGCGTGGTCGCAACGTCCCAGGCACGAGACCTCGACGATCTCGAGTCCGTTGTCGGTTTCCGCGAGTCGCTGGAGATCCGTCAGCAGGGCGCCGCAACCGTGCATGCGACAGACCACATCCCGGCAGATGGCGACCTGGCGTTGACTTGGCGGAGTGCGTCGGAAGTGCGTGTAGAAGCTGACCAGTCCCTCGATGCGATACCGCGGGACGCCTCGCCTTTGGGCAAGGTCTTCGAGTAGTTGGTCGGAAAGGTGGCCGTGCCGGTGTTGCAGGTCCAGCAGTTCGCGCAGCAACTCCAACGTGGCTCTCCCGCGACACCGGGTCGACGGCTTGGCCGGCCCCCGGGGTTCACCGCTTGGCGGCTTTCAATGGACGGGGCTGGCAGTACTTCAGTGCGAGCAGGATGTAGGCGGTCGAGAGGTTGGGATCACCCTCGTACCATCGCGGGGCGCGGTTGACGAAACTTCCGTTGGGCCGCTGCAGCTTGGAGAGCTGGTCGAACAACTCCGACCGCCAGTCGTGCTTGACCCCCGCGGAGTCTTCGACGTGGTCGAGATTGATCACGGACAGCGACTTGGCGAAGGTGTGGTAGTAGTAGTAGAGGCCCTGTTGACCGAGTCCGGGGTTGAGTCGGACGGAGTAGTTCTTCTGGATCCAGCCCAGCGCGGCCTTGATTCTCGGGTCCTCGGGTTTCACGCCGGCGTAGATCATGCTCTTGAGTCCCGCGTAGGTCATCGATCCGTAGGATCTCAGTCCGCCGTTGGTAGCGAGTCCCGCCTGCGAGGTGCCCCCGGCCGCCGGCGTGTAGTAGAAGCCTCCGTCGCCGATCTTGCCGGCGAACGGGGTGGTGTTGTTTTCGGACTCGAGGTTCTGGCAGCGGCTGACGAACAGCAGCACGTTCTTCATCGCCGGGTCGTCTTTCTTGACACCGGCCGAGAGCAGGGCCTCCTGGAAGAACTGCGTGTTGGAGAGATCGGGTCGCTTGTGTTTGCCGTAACCGGCTCCGCCAAATCCCGGGTCGGTGGTCTCGAGCCCCTCGCCCTTGTCCCACTGAAGATTCTTGAGGAACTTGCGGGCTCCGGCGATGTGAGCGGCGTAGCGCTTGCGAGCGGCGGGCGAGGCGGACGGAGACGCGGCGGTCATGGCCAGCATCGCGATACTGGTCTCGTAATTGCGATGCAGCGTCTTGGGATGGTAGATGCCGCCGTTTTTCTGGGCGAGCGATTCGAGGTAGGCGAGGCTGCGGGCGACAACCGGGTCGTCGGCTTTCAGACCGCTGTCCAGCAACGCGGTGGTGGCCAGGGCGGTGAGACCGGCGGCCTGCGGTGAAGTCCAACTGCCGTCGTCACCCTGTGCGGACTTGAGGAAGTTGACCGCGCGGGTTCGGACCTTCAGCCACTTGGCCCGATTGGGCCCGACGGTGCTCGTTTTGTCGGCGGCGAAAGCGGTGCCCATCAACAGCAACGTGGTGACCACGACGCGAGCAGGTCTTGTGCAGCGGAGCCGGGTCATGTTCGAGTTCCCGCTTCGGGAGTGTCCTGTTGGAGCCTCCAGGCGACGGCCGCCCGGCCCACCACTTTATGCTAGCACAAACCCGGGACGGGTGTCTGTTCTCGAGGACCGTCTTGAGCCTAGCGACGATCGGCGGTGCGGTTGGGCACCCAGGTGCTGTTGTGGTCCTTGATGTCCCTGAGTTGTTCTGCGGTGGGCGGCTGTTTGCTGTCGAAGGCGGCCGCCGGGTCATTGCGGCGCTTGAGAACGATCTCCGGTTCGGGTTTCTCGGTCCGTCGACGAAAGATCTTCCACCACGGGCGGCGTTTTTCTCCGGCACTGGTGGGTTGGGAGCGAGCCAGGAACAACAGCACACAGAACAGGACGACCCCGGCAGCGACTCCGCCGAGGTACGGGCCCGGCCGATCGCTGCCGACGACGATCACGAAAACCAGGGCCATGGTGCCGCCAATCACCACCGCGATGGTGGCCAGCGCGCTGACGGCCTCTCGTCCCATTTCGTTGTTTGGCGGCATGACGGGAATCTTACCCGAAGACGCTGTCGACGACCCGTTTGCCGGTGGGGAGCGGTTCGAGGCCGAGAATGGTCACGGTGACCACATGCGTTCGATGTCGAGAAAGATCACGGTGACCATCAACAGCAAGACGAAAGCCAGGCCGAAGTAGGTGGCCGCGATCAGGACCCGTTCACTGGGCCGACGCCGTGTGACGGCCTCCCAGGTCAGGAACACCATGTGGCCGCCATCAAGAACGGGGATCGGCAGGAAGTTGATCACCGCGAGGTTGAGGCTGAGGAAACCGAGGAAGATCAGGAGCTTGGAGACACTCGTTTCCGCGACGTTGTAGGCGGCTCGCGCGATGCCGATCGGCCCGTGGAGTTCGGTCACCGAGATGTCCCCTGTGAACAGGCTGCGCAACGTCAACCAGATCCTCGCCAGCGTCGTCTCCGCGTGGTTGAAGGCCAGGCCCATCGCGTTGCCGATCCCGGTGGCCTGCCGCATCTCGTTCAGTGGATAGTGACGAGTTCCTCGCTTGGGCAGGTACCAGTCGCGGTCGGGATTGCGCCAGGGCGTGACCCCGATATCTCGTTCCTTGCCGTCGGCTCCGACGACGTGGAGCAGGACCGGCTTGCTTTCATCGGATCGCTGGATCATCCAGATGGCGTGGGCCCAGTTGGCGTTCTGGTCGTCGAACGTGATGTCGAACGTTGTCGGCTTGGTTTCGGTTGAAAGTTGTTTCAGCGTTATCGTGACCTGGCTGATCTGGTCTCCGGACTGGATCCCCGCCTTCTCGGCCGGGCTGCCGGGTGTGACCGTCAGGATGTTGACGGTGCAGTCGAAGGCGAGGCCCAGCGAGGGAATTGCCAGGGGGGAACTCTGTTGTTCTGGTGGATTGAGCCAGCCGGGCTGGTCGTCGGGGGTGACTGTCAGGGCGATTGTCTCGGGTTCTCCGGTGGGCTGAGGGCGGAGGACCTCGATCTTGACTTCCTGTCCGCTGAGCTTGGCCAGGAAATTGGGGAGTTCCAGGGGGTTGACAGACTTGCCGATGTCACGGCCGTTGACGGTGATCAGCTTGTCGCCGATCCGCAGTCCGGCGGTGTTGGCTGGCGAACGGTCACGGATCGAGGTGACCTGGCCGATGTCCATCGAAATTCCCAGTGTCAGGAAACGACTGGGGGGAACGGTGATTTCGATGGGGCCCGCTTCTCCCTCGCGTTCGATCTGGTACACCAGTTCCTGGTTGGCGTGACGAGCCTGGTACCTGCGCATCTGGGCGACGCTGGTGATCGGAGTGTCGTTGATCTGCTTGAGCCGGTCCTTGTCCTGCAGAGCGGGTTTGGCCCGGGAAGCCGGCCAGCCGGCCGGCCCGGTTTCCGGTGCCAGGAATTGCGTGTCGTGTTCGGGTCCCAGGCCGATCTTGCGTCCGGTTCCCTTGCCACGGGGGAGAACGTTCCAGGTCATTGACTGTGCGGATGTTCCAACGCCCCGGCTGCCTTCGACTTTCAGCATGTTGCCGGAAACGGCGAGGCCGGATCCGGACCTGGTCAACTGGAACAGGCTTGTCGGTCCGCTCTTGATCGACCATTGGCTCGAGGTGTCGGCCACGACGATGGCGTCGTGGGGCAGCCGGATCCGCCGGGTGGCAAACCGGGACCGCAGTTCTTCGCTGGCCGGTCCGGGATCGAGCAACGCCACCAGGTCCTCAGGTTCCTGGAACAGCAGCCGCTGGCTGGGAGCCAGGGCGACGCTGAGGATGACGTCTTCGAAGGACGAAATGGAATCCCCGTTGATCCGGCGGATCCGGTCACCCGGTTCCATTCCCGCTTCCCACGCCGGCAGCCCAACCTGGACCAATCCAACGATCGGTTGTTCGGTGCCGACGCCCAGTCCGTAGGCACAGGCGAAGAACAACAGGCCGGTGATCAGGTTCATGATCACCCCGGCCGAGATGATGGCCATTCGCTGAGGGACGTTCTTGGCGGAATAGCTGCGAGGGTCCTCGGCGATTTCGTCGCTGGTCAACTGGCTGGGATCGATGTCGTCCTGGCCGAGCATCTTGACGTAGCCCCCGAAAGGTACGATCGAGATCACGTACTCGGTTTCGCCCCACTTGACCCGCCCAATGACTGGCCCGAAGCCGATGCTGAAGCGTTCGACCGAGACGTTGCACCACTTGGCGACGGCGAAGTGGCCGAGCTCATGGAAGAAAATCACCAGCCCGATGCCGGCGGCGACGTAGAGCACCGACCCGATCGAGACGGCCAGCAGGTGGGCCAAGATCACCAAAGTTCCGCCTCCGCCCGTGCCCGGCGATCCTGCCGCAGCAGTTCGTCGAGATCCGGGGATGGATCAAAGTCGTGGTTGTCCAGGAGGTCCTGGCACAACCGAGGAATGTCGTTGAATCCGAGTCGTCCGTCAAGGAAGCGTGCGACGGCGGCCTCGTTAGCGGCGTTGAGCACCGCTCCGGCAGTGCCGCCCCGACGCGCCACCTCGAATCCCAGTCTCAACGCGGGAAAGGCATCGAGATCGGGGGGCTCGAAGTCGAGTGAGAAGGGGGTGGTGAAGTCGATCGATCCGGTGGGCGTGGAGACGCGGTCGGGGTAAGTCAGTGCGTACTGGATCGGCAGTTTCATGTCCGGGGGTGACATCTGGGCGATGACCGAACCGTCGACGAACTCGACCATCGAGTGCACGATCGATTGCGGATGAACGGCCACTTCGATCTGGTCCACTTCGAGTTCGAACAGCCACTTGGCCTCGATCACCTCCAGGGCCTTGTTCATCATCGTCGCGCTGTCGACGGTGATCTTGGGACCCATCTGCCAGGTCGGGTGGGCCAGGGCCTGTTCGGGAGTCACCTCGGCCAGCTGTTCAGCCGTGTTCCCGCGAAAGGGTCCGCCGCTGGAGGTCAATACGATGCGGCGGATTTCTCGCGAGCGGCCCGCCTGCATGGCCTGGAAGACCGCGCTGTGTTCGCTGTCGACCGGGATCACCTCCGCACCCCGTTGCCCGGCCAGGTCCATCACCAGGGGGCCGGCCACGACCAGGGTCTCCTTGTTGGCCACTGCCACCCGCTTGCCGCTTTCCAGGGCCGCCCACGTGCCCCGCAGTCCCGCGGCTCCGACGATCCCGGTGACGACCACGTCGGTCTCGTCGTCGGTCACCAGTTGCTGGATGCCCTCGTCGCCAAACAGCAGCTCGGTGCGGCCACCGAAGACGGAGGTGTCGATCTGTCCGGCAAGCGACTCGTCGCAGAGCACCGCGTAGCGGGGGGCGAAGGTGGTCGATTGACGGCCGAGCAGTTCCCAGCTCCGGTTGGCCGAAACGCCCACCAGGCTCATCTCCGACGGATGCGCCGCGATCACCTCCAGGCAACTGGTTCCGATCGAGCCGGTGGAACCGAGAACGGCGATGCGGTTCATTCGGAGGAGACAATCGGAGACGGGATGAAATGGGGCGACGTCATTCTAGGACGCGACCCGCGAAGCCGACAAGCGGGGTATCGGCATGATGACCGGGACGATGGTTGACCCTCCCCCCCCGCCACTCCTAAAGTGGAAACGCACTTCCCAGACGGCGATGTCGATGAGCGACCACGACGAGTCTCCACCGCCCAAGCCTGCACCCGATTCGCCGCCTCCCGGTGATCGCCGGCCCCAATCCGGAGGCCCTCGCCGGGGCGAGCAGAAGCCATCGAGCAACCTG
>DLVV01000233.1:0-6020 GCA_003445035.1 Planctomycetaceae bacterium
GCGACGGCACGAGGTGCCTGGTCATCGGTGTAGATGAAGACGATGTTGGGCCGGTCCGTGGCCGCGGCCACCGGGCACGAGATACCGACCAGCAGCCCGAACAGCAGCAATGCACAGCTTCGCCTCGACATGGTCACTCCCGTCAGGTGAATTGTCCGATCCGTGCCCGTACGGGCATTCTAGCTCCGCGTCATTCTGTCGGCACGCCGACGACCGGTGCAACTCGACTACGGATCACTTATAGTGTGGTGGCCTGACGTTCGAATTTCTCTGACTCGGCGAGACCAACAGATGATGGCTGACAACTTGAACTCCCGGTTGCCCGGAGTCACCAGGCTGATTTTGGGCGGACTGGTTGTCTTCATGGTGACAGGCGGAACCGCGCCGACGGTCATGGCGGCCGAAATGAAGCTGGTCGGTCCGGTCCAGGGCGTGTCTTACACCAAGCTGGGATCGACGACCCACCGGACGAAGTACCTGATTGAGAACGGTTTTGACGGCGTCAAGGCGGGACTCGAGGAGGAGGAGTTCTTCGACGCGATCGCTCAGCGCGAGAAGAGGACCGACACCGTTATCCTGCTGAAGTCGGTTTCGAAGAAGCGGATCATCAAGTCGATTCTCAAGCAGTCCAAGAGTATTCGCAAGGATCACAAAAAGAAGTACTCGAAGCAGGATACGAAGAACATCGAGGAGTTCCTCGAGTCGGCGGAATTCGCCAAAGAGTACTCCCGCGGGACCCGTTTCGTGTTCGAGACCGGCAAGGGGGACCGCAAGCCGGCCTATGTGATCTTTTCGGCCGACGGCAAGCAGTTGTCCCGGTCGGAGGTGACCGAAGCCGAACAGATCAAGTCGCTGCGGAAGTTCCTGGGGCTCCAGGAAGAGTGGTTGAAGCACTACGAGCGGTAGGCTCGAGTCTCAATACACGTCGTGGTAATGGTGCGCGTAGACCTCTTCGCACCGTGCTCGCAGGGTGACGTCGTCGACGAACTCGTTGCCGAAACGGTTGGCCCCGAGGATCTCCGGAGCGATCCACTGATCACGGCCGGCCACGATGTCGGCCACGACGCGACCGGCTCCCGGCGACCGATCGACTCCCCCGACCCCGCAAGCGGTCAGCACGATCATTCCGTCGGCTCCGTCGGGCTCGGAAATGACCATCCGGCCGTCCGGCGAGATTGTCGGCAGCCCGCGGCGGTCCTGGACCCGGACCGCGTTCTCCAGGACGGGGAAGAACGGTTCGGCTGCGGCCTGCAACTGGGCGTAGTAGACCTGGTCGGCCTCGAGCGCGGCGATCTCGAACCCATCCTCGAACTCGTCCATGTCGAAACTCAGCGGCCGGTAACCGTATCCGCCCACCAGCAGGCCGCCGGCTTCGGGCCGCACGTAGAACTGGGGTTCGGTGATGCGGACGATGGGCTGGCCGGGTCGTGCGTCGGCCAGCCGGGCCGTGACGTAGGCCTGGTGCCGCACGGGGACACTGCGGAGATTGACGCCCAAAGGCTGGCAGAGTTGTCGAGACCAGGCCCCGGCGGCCAGTACGACCCAGTCGGCCCGCAGGACACCCTCGGGTGTGGTGACACCGCTGACGCGTTGGCCGTCGTGGACCAGGCCGGTCACGGGCACTCCGGTGTGGATGCGGACCCCTCGATCGACCGCGGCTGCTGCGTAGGCCACCGCCACCGACTTGGGTTCGACCCACCCGTCTCGTGGCATCAGCATGATCCGACAGTCCTCCGCCGGGGCCAGCAGCGGAACCATCTGTTTGGCTTCGTCCGAGGAGATGATCCGGGCGTCGTCACCGATCTGGGCGGCGACTTCCAACCGACGTTCGAGATCCTGGTGGTACTCCTCGGTGAGTGTGATCCGGAGGCTTCCATTCTGGTGGAAATCGATCGCGTGCCCGGTCTTCTGTTCGAAGTTCTCGAAGAACTCGACGTTGTACAGCCCGAAGTCGGTGGCAAAACGGTCGCTGTTGAGATACCCGGTCTGGCCGGCGGCCATCGGTGTGGTGCCCGAAGCCACCGGTCCGCGATCGATCAGCACGACGTCCTCGACCCCGGCCTCGGCCAGGTGAAATGCGGCGCTGGTTCCCAGCACACCGCCTCCGACAACGACGACCTTGGCAGAGGAAGGAAGCACAGCGGGAGTCTCCGGGAAATGGGAGGGACCAGTCGATGGGATCCGAAACCAGCAGAGGGTAACTTAGCCAAGGTCGGTTGAAGTTCCCATTCCGCCGGAGAGAGTGCCTGCTATGAACCGCCTGAGATCCTGCCTGCTCGGTTGCCTGGTCCTGGTGTCGTCGGCTGCGGCTGCCGAGTCCCGGTTGCCGGCCAAGAAGGATTTTCACCTCTTCCTGCTGGTTGGCCAGTCGAACATGGCCGGCCGGGGGAAGGTGGCCGAGGTGGACAGGCGGCCGATTCCCCGCGTGTTGAGTTATTCGAAGGCGGGGAAATGGGTGCCGGCAGTCGACCCGCTGCACTTCGACAAGCCGGGAGTGGTTGGGGTGGGCGTCGGACGTTCGTTTGCCGAGGTGATTGCCCGGTCGCGGCCGGGCGTGACGGTCGGGCTGATTCCGTGCGCGGTGGGAGGGTCAGCGATCGCCGCCTGGCAGCCGGGTGGGTTCCATCCCGGCACCAAGACCCACCCGTGGGACGATTGCCTGAAGCGGGCTCACGCCGCGTTGAAACAGGGAACGCTCAAGGGCATTCTCTGGCACCAGGGGGAATCGGATGCCCAGGACGCGAAAGCGGCGGTCTACGAGAAAAAACTGCACGAGGTGATCTCGCGGTTTCGTCGCGAGTTGAAGGCGGCCCGTGTGCCGTTCCTGGCCGGCCAGATGGGGCGTTGGCCCGAACGGCCCTGGAACGCCGCCAAGGAGAAGGTCGATGCGGCCCACCGCCGGCTGCCCGAGTCTGTCGAACACACCGGCTTCGTGTCGGCCAGGGGGCTGAAGCACAAGGGAGACAAGGTTCACTTCGACTCGGCTTCCTACCGCGAACTGGGCCGACGTTACGCGGCCGGTTACCGGAAACTCGTCGCTGCGGCGACATCGTCGACCGGGGTGTCACGACGCCCCAACGTGATCCTGATCATGGCCGACGACGTCGGCTACGAGTGCTTCGGGTGCTACGGCAGCCGGCAGTACAAGACGCCGCACATCGACCGGCTTGCCCGGCAGGGCCTGAGATTTCGCCACTGCTACTCTCAGCCGTTGTGCACTCCCAGCCGGGTCAAGTTGATGACCGGCCTCTCGAACGTCCGTAACTATGCGGCCTTCTCGGTTCTCAACCGCGGACAGAAAACGATCGGCCAGCACATGAAGGGAGGCGGCTACCGGACCGCGGTGGCCGGCAAGTGGCAACTGCTGGGGGCAGAGCACTACAAGCCCCGTTTCCGAGGGAAGGGGACGTGGCCGGAGAAAACCGGGTTTGATGAGACGTGCCTGTGGCAGGTCGACCGGCTCGGATCCCGTTTCTGGAAACCATTGCTGTACGTCAACGGCACCAACCGGACGTTCGGGCCTGACGATTACGGGCCTGACATCGTCACCAAGTCGGTGACCGACTTCATCGAGACGAACAGGGATCGCTCGTTTTTTGCCTACATGCCGTTGATACAGGTCCACAGTCCGTTCCTGCCGACACCACGAAGTGCGTCTCGCAAGAGCAAGAATCGGCAGCGGAACTTCCAGGACATGGTCGCCTACATGGACGAGCAGGTTGGCCGGGTGGTGTCGAAGGTCGACGAACTGGGGCTCTCGGAGCGGACCCTGATCCTCTTCACCGGTGACAACGGTACGCATCGCACGATCCGGTCGCGGCTGAACGGCCGCGAGATCCGTGGAGGGAAGGGGCGGATGACCGATGCGGGCACGCGGGTGCCACTGGTGGTGCGGTGGCCGGGTACGGTCGCCGCCGGCCAGGTGACCGACGCCCTGGTCGACTTTTCGGATTTCCTGCCCACGGCACTCGACGTGGCCGGATTGCCCGTGCCCGCAGGACTTGACGGCCGCAGCTTCGCGGGGCTTCTGGCCGGTGCTGACGAATACCGTCCGCGAGACTGGATCCACGTCTACTATTGTCCCCGGCCGGAAAAGAGCCGCCCGCAGCGGTTCGTCCGGGACCAGAGGTTCAAGCTCTACGGCGATGGGCGTTTCATCGACGTGGCGGCCGACGTCAACGAGCAGAATCCGCTGACCGGCCCATTGTCCGGTGCCGCGTCTGCGGCGGAAACGAAGCTGAAACGGGCCCTGGCGTCGATGCCGGCCGAGGGGCAGAGCCTGCTGAAGTTCGTTCCGTGATCGGCCGGCGACTTTCCCACGGGCTCGACAAATCGCACAATGGGGGTTCACCCCCGATTTCCATCACTCGAGAGTTCTTCCATGACACGCCTGCTCCGAAGTGGCCTGTCCGGCCTGCTGTGCTGGTCCCTGTTCCTGGTCCCGATGCTGGTGGCGACGCTGTCGTCGGCCGAAAAGGAGGATGCGGGCAAGAAGAAGTGGATTCAGCTGTTCAATGGCAAGGACCTGTCCGGCTGGAAGGTGAAGATCAAGGGCCATGCCCTGGGCGACAACTTCGGCAAGACCTTCCGGGTTGAGGACGGCGTGTTGAAAGTCGGTTACGACGCCTACAAGGGGTTCGGCAGGAAGTTCGGTCACCTGTTCTACGAGAAGCCGTTCTCGCACTACATCATCCGATGCGAGTACCGCTTCACCGGCAAGCAGGTCGCCGGTGGACCCGGTTGGGCGTTTCGCAACAGCGGGATCATGGTGCACGGCCAGTCGCCCGAGTCGATGGGCAAGGACCAGGACTTCCCGGTCTCGATCGAGGTTCAGTTGCTGGGCGGACGGGCCAAGGGCAAACGCAGCACCGCCAATCTCTGCACGCCCGGGACCCACGTCTTCTACAAGGGCAAGCTCCACAAGCCGCACTGCACCAATTCGGCCTCGAAGACCTATCGCGGAGACCAGTGGGTCACCGTCGAGGTCGAGGTCCGCGGCAGTGAGGTGATCCGTCACAAGATCGACGGCAAGACGGTGATCGAATACACCAAGCCGCAGTACGATCCCAACGACAAGGACGCCAAGAAGCTGCTCGCCGGAAAACCCGCCGGGACGCCGCAGTTGATCGAGGGGGGGTCGATTTCGCTGCAGTCGGAGAGTCACCCGGTTGAGTTCCGCAAGGTCGAATTGCTGTCGTTGAAGCCATGAGCGGAATTGATCGACGAACATGCCTGGGCCGAATGGCCGGCGGTGGCCTGGCGGCGGCTGCCTGGACGGCACTCGATGCGGGACGTGTCGCGACGGCCGGGCCGCCCGGGACCGCCGACGAAATTGTCAACGGTGCCGAGCACGCGTGGTTGATCAACGACAAGGACTTTCCGATCAACCCCAAGCTGTCCAACTGTCCCAACAGCAAGCCCCGTCGTAATTATTCGATGGGGCACCTGCTGGCCGAGATGCAGGTGCACGGGATCTCCAAGACCGTCATCAGCCACGTCTGCTACTACGGCACCGACAATTCGTATTCGAGCCATTGCGTCAAGACGCACCCTGACCGCTTCGCCGCCATCGGGCTGCTGGTCGGCCACGGGCTTCACCGTCCCGGCGATCCCGAGAATCCGGGCCGGCTCGAGAGGTTGATGAAACGCGATCGCCTGGTGGGGCTGCGGCTGAGCCCGATCTACGACCGCGACAAGGTCTGGATGAACGATTCGGTCTGCTACCCGTTGTGGAAGAAAGCCGAGCAACTGGGGGCCGTCTTCAACATCTTCCTGGCCCCACATCAACTTCCCCAGGTCGGCGACATGGCTCGACGGTTTCCCGGGGTCAAGCTGGTGATCGATCACTTCGCCATGATCGATATCACCCGTCCCGACCGCGAGGGCATCGACCAGATCCTGGCTCTCGAGAAGTTCCCCAACGTCTACGTTCGCACGTCGCTGCACAATCCGTCGCAGCAGAAGCCGCCGTTCCGCGACATGTGGCCGTACCTCCGCAAGCTCTACGACACCTTCGGGCC
>DLVV01000233.1:6402-14238 GCA_003445035.1 Planctomycetaceae bacterium
CCGAGGACAAGCGGTGGATCCTGGGCAAGACGGCGCTGTCGGTGTACCGGTTCGGCAAGAAGACATGACCAACCATGGAGACGGCCAAGGAGTCGACATGAGAACGCTGGTGCTGTGGACGTTGGTGAGCCTGCTGGCTCCGGGAGCCGCCCTGGCGGCTGACAGGTTCGAAACGATCTTCGACGGGAAGACGTTGAAGGGCTGGAACGTGATACCCAAGGAGAAGCGGGGGCACTGGTCGGTCCGCGACGGTCTGCTGGTCGGCAAGACCGACGGCAAGGGATCGGACCTGCTCTTTCACGACAAGAACCTGGGTGACTACGAGCTGAAACTCAGTTACCGGTTCCGCACCAAGGGCAACTCGGGGATCCACATCCGCGGCCTGCTGGGCATCTCGAAGACGCACAAGGTCAGCGGTTACCACGCCGACTTCGGCCACGTCGGCATCGGTCCGCAGGTGCTGGGGTCGTGGGACTTCCACGGCTACCCCCGCGGTTCGTACCTGGTTCAACGGGGGCACCGCGTGGTGATCGCTGCCGACGGAAAGAAGACGGTGACAAAACTGGAGAAGGGGCTCGAGGCGAGTCATGTCAAGCGACAGGGCTGGAACGATGTCCATGTGGTCGTGAAGGGTTACCGGATGTACTTCAAGATCAACGGCCGCGTGGCTTCGGAGGTGATCGACAACGAGAAGGCCAAGCGGATTCCCAAGGGGATCATCGGCCTGCAGTTGCACGGTGGCCCGCCGATGGAAATCGAGTTCCGCAAGATCCAGCTGAAGCGACTCCAGGGGAACGCTTCGCCATGACGTCACGGTCGGGTGCTGCTGCTGTCGTCCCTGCCACCGTCATGTTGGTGGCACTGGGGGTCGGGCTGGTCGTGGGCGGTCGGGACACCGTCCGGATCGGCGGCGAACCACTATCGAGGTCGTCGAATGATCCGGCACCCACGGTTGTCGTGGTCGGAGCCGGTCTCTCGGGGCTGACGGCCGCACTGGAACTGGCCGACGGTGGCGCCCAGGTGGTGGTCATTGACATGTCGAGCGTCTACGGCGGTCACGCGGTGATGTCCCAGGGGGGGGTGTCGATCGTCGACACGCCGGTGCAGGAAGCCGCCGGGCAGAAAGACTCGGCCGACCTGGCCTACAAGGACTTCATCGAGTGGGGTGAGGGGGCCAATCGCGAGTGGGTGAGGTACTACGTTGATCACTCTCGGGAACAGATCTACGACTGGTTGATTGACCTGGGCGTACAGTTCTCGGGGATCGACTCGGCTCCGGGCAACACCGTCGACCGGTTTCACCAGCCGGCCGGACGCGGTATCGGGCTGGTGACACCGGTTTACCGCGCATGCCTGGAACGGTCCAACGTCCGGTTCGCCTGGAACACCCGGGCCGATTCGCTGGTGGTCAACAACCAGCGGGTGACCGGGGTGCGGACGACCGACATGAGGGACGACACCGAGAAGACTTTCGAGGCCGATGCGGTGGTGCTGGCGACCGGCGGTTTTCAGAGCAATCTGGACCTGGTTCGGGAGTTCTGGCCGGCCGAGTTCGATTTCCCCAAGAAGATCCTGGCCGGGTCGGGACGGAACTCGATGGGGACCGGTCACGACATGGTTCGCAAGATCGGCGGAGCACTGGTCAAGATGGACTACCAGTGGAACTACTATTCGGGCCTGCCCGATCCTCAGAATCCCGGCAGCAACAAGGGGCTCAACGCGGCCAACATGTGGGGGATCCTGGTCAACTGGCAGGGGAGACGGTTTGCCAATGACCACGGTTGGGCCAAGGACGTGATGCCGGCACTGCTGCGGCAGGAGCAAGTCACCTGCTGGGCCATTTTCGACGAGAAGACCAAGAAGGAGTTCAGCGTTTCGGGATCGGACTGGGCCGATGCCGAGAAGGTCGAACGGCTGATCTTTCAGGATCCGAAGCTGGTGCAGTCGGCCGACACGCTCGAGGAACTGGCCCGGAAGTCGGGGCTGCCGGTGGAGGGGCTGACAAGTACGATTCGGCGGTACAACTCGTTGATCGAGAAAGGTGTCGATGACGATTTCGGGCGGTTCGGACCGGGCAAGACCAAGTTCAACAATGAGGCGTCGGTGAAGATCGAGACGCCGCCGTTCTACGCGATCCAGACGTTTCCCCTGACCCGCAAGAGCATGGGAGGCGTGGCGATTGACCTCGCCTGCCGGGTGGTCGACAAGAAGGACCAGCCGATCCCGGGACTGTACGCCGTGGGCGAGTTGACCGGGTTGGCGTTGATCAACGGCAAGGCGGCACTCGAGGGAACATTCCTGGGGCCGTGTGTGGTCACCGGCCGCGTGGCGGCCAGGTCCATTCTCAAGGCGGCCGGCTGGAAGCGACCGATCGAGTCGGTCGACGTGCAGAGATGTGCCGACTGTCACGATGTGGCCGGTGACATCGCCGACTCCCGCCCGGGATACTGGCACTTCGAAAAGGTGCACGCCAAGGTGCTCGAGCAGAAGCTCGACTGCCGCCAGTGTCACGGCGAGTTGTCCCCGTACCGAGAGGACGATCACCGGATCAACCCACGGGTGCTGACGGCGGCGTGCATGAGGTGCCACACGGGACGGGAATAGTCGGCGGCGAAGTGAATTCTGGGAGGGGAAGGCGTGAGCGTGGACCGTGACAGGCGCGAGGTCGATCGATTTCTCTCGGAACGGAACGTCAGCCTGCTGAGCCGGGTTGGGTTCGTGATCGAGTTGCTGGTCGGCTTGCGGAAGCAGGACTTCCAGGCGGCCGGACATTTTGTCCAGCTCAATTGGAAAGACGATCCGCTGCCGTTGCGTTGGCTCAAGTTCACCGGCTGGGCTCTTTACCAGGTTTGGATCAACATGCCGCTAGGGCTGCATTGCCTGAACATCCGTGGTCGGGTGTCGCGGACACCGATGTGGCTGGAGGACGAGAACCCGTGGGAGGAGTATCCCTGGCGGACGGATGAGGCCGCCAGGTTCCCCAGCCGGGCCGACGTTGTGGTGATCGGTGCCGGGTTCACCGGGGCAGCGGCCGCTTACCACTGGGCGAGACGGGCCCCGGGCGATCGCCGGCTGGTGGTGCTCGAGATGGACGACCCGGCCAGCGGGGCATCGGGTCGGAACGAGGGCCTGGTGGTGATGGGCCGTTACTTCAAGATGGTTCGTGACACGGTCGGCAAGAACCTGTCCGAGGTCCGGCCCGACCTGGACACCGACGGCCGCAAGCAACTGGCCAGCCGGTTTGCCAAGGCCTATTGCCAGGCGGCCTACCAGAATGCGGAATTGATCGAGCAGGCGATCGAGGCTCACGAATTCCGCTGCGACTACAACCGCGCCGGATGGGTGCAGGCCCGGACCGAGGAGGAACAGAAGTCGCTGAGAATTTCGGCGCGGCTGGCCGAGAAGTCCGGCTGTGATGACTGGACAATGATCGAGCCCTCCGAGGCGAGGAAGCTGACTGGGATGCGGGTGAACCATCCGGCCGGATACTCGAAACAGGCTGCCAGTTGGCATCCGGCCAAGTGGGTCTGGAGCCTGTTGCGGGAGGCGCTGGCCGCCGAGCAGGTCGATCTGTACACGCGGACGCGGGTTGAGCGGGTGGTGGCCAACAAGGACGGATACGTGGTCGAAACCTCGCGGGGAACCGTGGCCTGCCGACACGTGTTCTACGCCACCGAGTCGTACACCCCGATGCTGGAGGCGGCGTTTCACGACGCGATCCTGCCCATTCAGGAGCAGGCGGCCTCCGGTGAAGGGGGGCCGGTGTCAATGAAGCCGCACATCGGCATCAGCGGTTCGTGGTACTTCGCCGGGCGTTACGGGAACGAGGTGCTGTGGGGGTCGGGGGGGTCGCGGGTTCCCGACCGGGAGGCCGGTCGGAACAAGCCGTCGCGATTCCTGACCCGTTTCGCGGCCGCAGAGATGCGGAAGCATTTCGGGCCGTACGAACTGGACCTGGACAACGAGTGGAGCGGGACGGTGGGGTACACTCCGGACGAGTACCCGATCGTGGGCTCGATCGACGGCAAGGGCCGCTGGATCGTTGCGGGGATGTGCGGGTCGGGCAGCGGCGTGTCTTTCAACGGCGCCCGTTGCATCGTCAACCGCATCCTCGGTCTTGACGACGAGCCAGACGACTATCCCGAGGAGTACTTTGCTCCCAGCCGCCTGCTCGACCCGGCCAACCACCAGTGGCCGTCGGTCTAGCCTAGGCCAACAGTCCCGGGACCGGGCTGCCCTCGGCGATGCGGCGGGGCCGGCCGGCGATGTCTTCGAGCACGGTCTCGTGGGGAATCCCCAGCGCCTCGTAGAGCGTGGCGGCGATGTCGTCGGGTGAGGACTTGGCGTCGATCACTTCCCCGGCGTTCTTGTCGGTGGCCCCGATCACCCGCCCGGATTTCACTCCGCAGCCGGCCCACAGTACCGAGTAGGCCCGCCCCCAGTGGTCCCGGCCCCCGTCCTTGCTCTTGTTGATCTTCGGCGTGCGTCCCATTTCGCCCATCACGATCACCAGTGTCTCGGCCAGCAGGCCCCGTGTATCGAGATCCTCGATCAACGCCGAGAGCGACTGGTCGAATTCCGGCAGCAGCGTGTCGTTGTAGAGCCGGAAGTGGTCGAAGTGGGTGTCCCAGATCTGGAAGGAGGACAGGCGGGGGTTCTTGGGATTGGAGACCGCGTTGGCGGTGACGAAGCGAACGCCCGACTCGACCAGGCGACGAGCCAGCAGCATCACCTGCCCCATCTCGAATCGTCCGTAGCGGTCGTGGACGGCGGCGGGTTCCTTGGAGAGATCGAAAGCGGACTGGCATTCCGGCGAGAGGATCAGGTCGAGAGCCTTGTCCTGGTGTGCCTGCAGCGTGCGTGCGGCCGCGTCGTCGCGGGCGGCGGAGAAGGCACTGTCGACGGAGCCCAGCAGGTTCCGCCGCGAGGCAAGCCGCGATTGCGAGACGTCCTTGGGAAGAGCCAGCGAGCGGGGGCCCGGCAGCTTGCCGTTCCAGACGGGGGCCTTGGACATCATGCGGTTGCGGGCAACCGGGAACGGATCGTACTGACGGCCCAGCCAGCCTCCGCCGGCACTCGGCGTGGGAAAGCCCATGTCGAAGAGCAACCGCGGGGTCAGCACGCTGCTGGGCAGGTGAGCCGGTGCGGGCTGGATCCGGGAGACAACCGAACCGTAGGTCGGGTGGTCCATCGGGGTGGGCTGGATACTGGAATCGTTGCCGGGGGTGTGTCCACTGAGCACGTAGGCGGCTGAACTGTTGTGCCCCGAGAGCGGATGGGAGGCCGAACGCAGAATCGTATAGTCGTCGGTCAACCGCGACAGCCGTGGCAGCATGTTGGAGATCTGTGTGCCCGGAACGCTGGTGGCGATCGGCCGGTATGGCCCACGGATCCCCTCGGGGGCCTCGGGCTTCATATCGAACGTGTCCATCTGGGCCTGGCCACCGTTGAGGAACATGAAGATGCAGTTCCTGGCCGGTTTTCGAACCCGGGAGGCGATCGCTCGCTGCACCGACTCGAGCCGTAGCATGCCGGAGAGCGACAGGCCGCCGATTCCGAGCAGGCCGGCCCGAAGCAGGTCGCGCCGGGTCCAGTCACCCTGGGCAGCGGCGGGGGTGTCGAAGAGTCGGATCATGGCTGGGGCCGGACGGACTGGAGGTACGCTTATGCTACTATTCTTATCGGCCGTGTGCCATGTGCGTCTGATTCGTTGATTTCCGAGACCCTGGAGGCCACACCGTGACGACCGCCGGAGCACTGAAAGAGACCGTCTGCCAGTCGATCGAAGAGAATCGCGACCGGATCATCGGCGTGGGCGAGGCGATCATGGATGACCCCGAACTGGGGTTCAAGGAACATCGCACTGCCGAAAAGGTGCAGGAGGTTTTCACCGATCTGGGACTGGAATTCGACAGCGGGCTGGGGCTGACCGGCGTCAAGGCGGTGCTCCGCGGCGGTCGGCCCGGGCCGACGGTGGCGCTGATGGGAGAACTGGATGCCCTGCAGGTTCCCGGTCATCCCCGTGCCAATCCCGACACCCAGGCGGCCCACGCCTGCGGACACAATGCCCAGATTGCCGGCCTGATGGGAGCCGCGGTGGGGTTGCAGGCCTCGGGCATCGCCCAGGAACTGGCCGGCAACATCGTGTTCCTGGCGGTTCCCGCCGAAGAGTACGTCGAGATCGACTACCGGCTGGGATTGGTTCGCGAAGGGAAGACGTCGTTTCTGTGCGGGAAGCAGGAATTGATCAAGCTGGGTCATTTCGACGACGTCGACATGGCGGTGATGATTCACACCAAGAGTCCGGCGTGGGAGGATGGGACGCACGGCGTGGGGATTTCGTCCAACGGTTTCCTGGCCAAGACGGTCACGTTCCGCGGCGTGGCGGCCCACGCCGGTGGCGCGCCCGAACAGGGGGTCAATGCCCTCTACGCAGCGCAACTCGCCCTGTCCGGGATCAACTCGCATCGCGAGACGTTTCGTGATGAGGATTGTGTGCGGGTGCATCCGATCATCACCAAGGGGGGGGACCTGGTGAACGTGATCCCCTCGGAAGTCCGGCTCGAGACCTACGTGCGGGCCAAGACGGCGGAGGCGATCCGGGACGCGGCTTCTCGGGTGGACGCCTGTCTCAAGGGCGCTGCGATGGCCATGCGATGTCGTGTCGAGATCGACACGGTTCCGGGCAATCTGCCGTTGAACAATGATGCCAATCTCCGCGACCTGTTCCGCCGCAACGCGGCGACGATCTTCGAGGAGGATGGCTACCGCGATTATCCTCACGGCGGCGGTTCGACCGACGCCGGCGATCTGAGCCAGCTGATGCCCGTGCTGCACCCGGTGATGGCCGGGGCCCATGGGGAACCGCACAGTGTCGACTGGCACATCGCCGACACCGACAACGGGTACGTCTCGCCGGCCAAGACATTGGCGATGATGGCTGTGGACCTGCTGGCCGACGACGCCAGCACCGGACGGCAGGTGCTCGAGGAGTTCACGCCGGGAATGTCCCAGGACGAGTACCTCTCGGTTCAGGAGGATGTCTTTCGCACCGAGCTCTTTGACGGCGCGGCGTGAGGCCGACTTGCAGGCCGGTGCCGTGGTATCATCGGTGGGTGGGAACAGAACAACTGGCGAGGTGGTCCTGGGGATGACGGTGCGGAATCAGGTAACTTGTGGTCTGATGGCCCTGTGGTTGATCACCCCGTCCGGAGGTGTCGACGCGGCTGACACCGATGGGCCGGCATTCCTGAGAGACGTGCGGCCGATCTTCAAGGCCCACTGTTTCCGTTGCCACGCTGCGGGGAACACCGAGGGCGAATTCCGGCTGGACCGTAAAACGCTGGCGTTCAAGGGCGGTGAAACCGGGAAGGCGATCGTGGCGGGCAAGGCTGCGGGCAGCCTGTTGGTTCAGATGATCCGGGGACGCGGTCCGGGGGATTCGAGGATGCCGCCCGAGGGGGAAGGGCGGGGGTTGCGACCCGACGAGATTCGCGTGATCAGCGAATGGATCAATCGGGGCGCGACGTGGCCTGACGGAATTGACGACCAGGCTGATCGACTCAGCCTGTGGTCCCTGAGGCCGATTGGCCGACCGAAAATCCCTTCGGTCCAGGACCGGGCGTGGGTCCAAAACCCCATCGACAGCTTCATTTTGGCCCAGCTCGATGCCCGGGAGATGACTCCCTCGCCACGGGCTCGGCCACGGCACCTGGTCCGTCGAGCGTCGCTCGATCTGCTCGGCCTGCCACCGACACCGGAGGTGGTTGGCGGCTTTGTGGCCGATGGAGCCCCCGGGGCCTTCGCACGGGTGATTGACCGGTTGCTGGCCAATCC
>DLVV01000233.1:14613-15200 GCA_003445035.1 Planctomycetaceae bacterium
ACGAACGGGTACGAAGTCGACGGGGTCAAGCCACTGGCCTGGAAGTACCGGGACTGGGTGATCGGGGCACTCAACTCCGATCGGCCCTACGACCGGTTCGTGACCGAACAACTGGCCGGAGACGAGATCACCGGCGCGACAACCGAATCGATCCTGGCCACCGGGTTTCACCGGGTGGGGCCATGGGATGCCGAGCGAGGTGCCAGTGTCCAGAAAAGCGAGGTGATTGCCGAGCTGTTCAATGAGCTGGACGACATGGTCAGTACCACCTCTCAGGTCTTCCTGGGAATGACGATGGGTTGTGCGCGATGCCACGACCACAAGTTCGACCCTCTGACGGCCAAGGATTACTACTCGATGGTCGCCGTCTTTCGAGGGCTGAAGCGCGAGCACAAAGGGCGGGCCGAGTTGGCCCGGGCGGCGTTGCCACCGGTACAACTGCCCGGCAAGGATCCGAAGACCCAAATACAGGGCTACTTTTTCTTCGAACCCTCGCCGACTCCCCCGGTGACCCATCTGCTGAAACGGGGCAACCCGAACCAGCCGGGGGTCGAGGTGTCCGCCGCGGTGCCGGCGGCCCTGGTCGA
>DLVV01000044.1:0-1107 GCA_003445035.1 Planctomycetaceae bacterium
CAGCCTAAACTGTAACCAAGTGGTGTAAATGGTGGGCCGTCTCGGGATCGAACCGAGGACCTACTGCTTAAGAGTCAGTTGCTCTGCCAGTTGAGCTACAGGGGCCAGGGGTTCCGATTCTAGCTGTTGGCGAGGGGGTGACAAGTCTGGGAACGAGGTGGCCGATCGGCCGGTTGCAAACCGGTGGCTGAAAGCCGACAAACAGGTGGTCGTCTTTCCCCCTGCCGGTCCATTCGCGTGAACGACTCGCCCGACACCACACGGTCGCTGCCTGATCCGTTCCGGCGGAACATCGTCTGGAGCGTCTGCCAGATCGTGCTGAAGTGGTTCTTCGGTTTGCTGCTGGGATATCGGGCGAGGGGCCTGGAGAAACTGCCGTCAGACAGCGGCGCTTTGCTTCTGGCCAATCACCAGAGCAACTTCGATCCGTTGCTGGTTGGCGTACCACTGGGTCGTCCGGTCAGTTTTGTGGCTCGCAGCACTCTGTTCTTGATCCCGTTAGTCGGTTGGATTCTTCGGCGGACGTACGTCGTGCCGATCGATCGCGAGGCCGCCCGTGGTGGGGTGATTCGCGAGATGGTTGCCCGCCTGGATCACGGATTCCTGGTGGGGATGTTTCCCGAGGGCACGCGGACCAGTGACGGGGAAATCGGGGAATTCAAGCCCGGGTTCATTTCGCTGGTGCGTCGTTCCCGCCGACCGATCGTGCCGGTTGGGATTGCCGGAGCTTTCGAATCCTATCCCCGCGGAGGGTTGCCACGTCCGGGACGGGTGCGGATGGTTTTCGGAGAGCCGTGGCAGCCCGAGGAGTACGCCGAGTACTGCGAGCGGGGTCGCGAGGCGGAGTTGGTTGCAGCCGTGAGGCAACGCGTGCAGGATTGTGTCGACGAGGCCATCGCCTGGCGCGAGGGCCGGACGGTCGAGACCGAACTGAATGGCTGAAAGTGCCGTGAGGAGTTAGAGGATGACACTGCCACGAAAACGCCCGGTGGTTGGAGGCCGACATGGGGCGGTCGCTTCGGCCCACCCCCTGGCCAGCCAGGCCGGACTCGATATTCTTCGCGACGGTGGCAACGCCGTCGACGCGGTGGTCACCATGGCCGCGAC
>DLVV01000044.1:1483-9204 GCA_003445035.1 Planctomycetaceae bacterium
GGGGCCGCGCCCCGAGTGCTCAACTACAGCGGCACGGCCCCGACGGGTGCCGTGCCCGAGGTGTTCGACGAGTGCAACCGCGAACTGGGGCCGATGTCGGCCCTGGTGCCGGGCAACGTGGCCGGCTGGTTCGAAGCGGTGGCCACCGAGGGGACCCGGCCGCCGGCGGACATCTTCGCCGCCGCGATTCGGCACGGTCGTGAGGGCTTCCCGCTGCATCCGGCCAACGCCCTGTTCATCGACGTCGCCCGCCCAAGACTCAATGACGTCGGGCAGAAGGTCTTCGGAGACCTGGTGCCGCGGATTGGTGAGATCCATGTTTCGAACGACCTGGCCGACACCTATCAGCGATTGGTCGAGGAGGGGCCGGAGTTGTTCTACTCGGGAGAGATCGGCCAGCGACTGGCCGACTACACCCAGGAACAGGGAGGCCTGATCACCCGCGAGGACCTGGCCGGCTACGAGCCCGAGTGGGTCGATCCGATCGAGGTCAATTACCGCGGCCTGACGGTGCGGACGCCGCCGCCCAACAACGAGGGCATGCAGATTCTCGAGACGCTGAAGATTCTCGAGGGCTTCGACCTGGCGTCACTGGGTCACAACTCGACCGAGTACATCCACGTGTTGAGCGAGGCGATCAAGCTGGCCGTCGTCGACCGCATCCGCTGGTGCGGCGACCCGAAGTTCTCGCCGGTTCCGCTCGATCAACTGCTCTCGGACGCCTACGCCGCCTCTCAGCGCGAACGGATTGATCGCGAGAGTGCGTCACCGGTCGAGGGGGAACGCTGGGGTGGGTTCCGCGAAGGAGATTTTCTGGCCCCGGGCAAGATCGACGGACTGACAACCCACCTGGCTGCCGTCGATGCGGACGGCAACGTCGCCAGTATCACGCAGTCGCTGGGCAACGGCTTCGGATCGGGTGTGATGATCCCCGAGACGGGTGTCCTGTTGAACAACTTCGTCTACTGGAGCGAAACCGATCCCGAGTGTCCGACTCCGAACCGGATCGAGCCCGGCAAGCGGTGGAGCTGTTGCATGGCCCCGGTGCACGTGGTCGACGGAAGCGACTTCTGGTTCTCGATCGCCACGCCGGGCAGCTACGGCATCCTGCAGACAACCATGCAGATGTTGCTGAACATCGTCGAGTTCGGTGCCGACGTGCAGGCGGCGATCGAGGCGCCCCGGTTCCGCGTCTGGGAGGACACGCGGATGCAGATCGAGGACCGGGTGCCCGCCGACGTTCGTGGGGAGTTACAGGCCCGCGGACACTCTCTGGAAGACATCGGCGACTTCTCACCACAAGTTGGTGGTGGCCAGGGAGTGATGGTGGATCGCCAGAGCGGAGCACGACTGGCCGGGGCCGACCCCCGGAGGGATGGATACGCTCTGGCCTACTAGGGGCCTTCACGATTCGTCCCATCCCAGCCTCATCGGTGTCTCCAAGGAGTGTCGCGGCGGATGTCCAGTGTTCGGCTCGAATCCGTTTCGAAGCATTTCGGCGATGTCGTCGCCGTCGACGAGATCGAACTGGAGGTCGAGGACCGGGAACTGCTGGTGCTGGTTGGTCCCAGCGGTTGCGGCAAGTCGACGACCCTGAGGATGATCGCCGGGCTCGAGCAGCCGACAGCCGGGACGATCTCGATCGGGGGCCGCGATGTCACCGACGTCGACGCGATGGACCGCAACATCGCGATGGTCTTCCAGAACTACGCGCTGTATCCCCACATGAACGTCTTCCGCAACATGGCCTTCGGGTTGCAGATGCGGAAGGTGGCTCGCGAGGAGGTTCGGACACGGGTGACCGAGGCCGCTCGGTCGCTGGGGATCGACGGCCTGCTGGAGCGGCGTCCCGCACAGCTCAGCGGTGGCGAACGGCAGCGGGTGGCACTGGGCCGCGCGATCGTCCGTGATCCGGAGGTCTTTCTGCTCGACGAACCACTCAGCAACCTCGACGCCAAGCTTCGTGTCTCGATGAGGTCCGAACTGGTCAATCTCCGTCGCGGGCTGGGTGCCACGATGGTCTACGTGACCCACGACCAGGTCGAGGCGATGACGATGGGCGATCGGATCGTGGTGATGCACCAGGGCCGGATTCACCAGGTCGGACCGCCGCAGCAGGTGTACTTCAAACCGGCCAACCGGTTCGTGGCCGAGTTCATCGGCAATCCACCGATGAACATCATTCGCGGCCGGATCGAGAACGACTCGGACCGGCCGGTGCTGGTGGCCGGTGAGGCAAGAATTCCGCTCTCCGGAGAACTCGGCCAGGCGGCGTCCAAAGTCGTTGAGGTCGATTTCGGTGTTCGGCCCGAGGATCTTCGGCTGGATGAGGCAGACGGAGAGGTCCAGGCGACGGTGAAGGGAACCCAGTTTCTGGGCTCCGAGTACCTGGTCGACCTGGACCTGGGTGGGCCGCAGTTGCTGGCGCGGATCGAGGGCCACGGGGAGTTCGGGATCGATCAACCGTGCCGGGTGGCTGTCGATCTGTCCCGGGCGCACCTGTTCGACCCCGAGACGGGGGACCGACTGTGACCGGTTTTCAGCATACGCGACGTCAGTGGCTGGCCAGCCTGCCGGTTCTCGGTCTCTCGGCCTGGTCCGGCTGCAGTCGCCAGCGACCGGTACGTGACAGCCGGGGACGCGTGATCGTCGAGTACTGGCATCAGCCGATGGTGCAGCAGGTGCCGGAACTCGGGGACGAGGTGAAGGAGGTGGGGGACTTCGAGAGGTTCCTGGCTCGGCGGTTCATGGCTGAGAATCCCGACATCGTCATCCGCACCCAGTGTCTCAACTGGGAGGATCTGCCGCGGAAGGTGCCGATCAGCGTGCTGGGTGGCCGGCCGCCGGACGTGCTGATGGACTATGTCGGCCGCACCAGCGGGTTCTGGTACCAGGGTGTGCTCGAACCGCTCGACGAGCTGGTCGAGGGGATCGAGCACGATTTTCAGCCGAGGATGTTCGAGGCGTCCCGTTTGATCGGCTCCGACGGTGTGCGGCGGCTGCACGCCGTGCCGTTGTGTGGCTGGGTGCAGGTGCTGGTGCTCAACCGCGCGGCCTGGGACTCCCAGGGCCTGGGCGATCTGCTGCCCACCGACGAGGATCCCCGGTGGCGTTGGGATCAGTTCGAGACGGCTCTCGAGGCAATTGCCGGTCCGGAAGTGACGCCCCTGGGGATGCAGTGTGCCAGCGAACAGGGTGACTATCGGGTGCTGCAGTATTTCTGGGCCTTCGGTGCCGAGGTGTACCACGACCGCGACTATTCGAGGGTCGCACTGAATTCCCCTCAGGGAGTGGCTGCACTGGAGTGGCTGGTGAAGGCGAAGCGAAAGGGCTGGATTCAGTCGAACGTGGCCACGGCCGGGTACGGCTTCTTTGACATGTTCTGGCGTGGTCAGACGGTCGCGATTCCCAGCGGTGTCTCGATGCGGCGGACGTACGAGAACGCGCTTCGGGACGGCAAGGTCACCGCCGACTTCAATGGTGATGGCCGGGTCGACATGGAGGTCTTCTACACTCTGCCTCCGACCCGACCGGAGGTTCCGACGACACTGCCGGTCTCGACCAACGGCCTGGTCGTCTTTCGCCAGGAGGACCCGGACCGTCGCGAGGCCGCGATGCGATTCGTCAAGTTCCTGACCAGCACCGAGACCGTTGGCCATTACGCGAGGGCGTCCCAGATGTTGCCCGGCCGCAAGAGCGTGGGGTCGATTTTTGCCGACCAGCCCGACGTGACCCGGATCCTGGGCCTGGCTGCCGAATGCCCGGTGGCCGATATGGGGGCGACGTCACCCAGCTACTACGACATCCGCAAGCGGATGCCGCCGTACCTGCAGTCGGCATTCCTGGGCCTGAAGACGCCGGCCGAGGCGCTGGCCGGATTCGAACGAGAGGCGGAGGGTGTTTTGCGGGGCCAGTTGGCGAGCACACAACCCGGTGACCACCCGGGTGAGGAGTCGGCACAGTGAGCAGCGCGGCGATCGAGACGGTGCCGCGGTTTCGACGGGGCGGGTGGATGTTCCTGTTGCCGGCCGGGATCCCCTTTGTTGCCTTCGTACTCTGGCCGCTGATCCACGGTGTGGCGCTGGGGTTCTTCGACGTCCAGTTGCGCGAGACGCGGTTCATCGGACTCGAAAACTACCATCGGTTGATCGGCGACGAGACGTTCTGGGCCGCGGTGAAGAACACCTGTGGGTTCGTCGTGCTGGTGGTGCCGACCGTCTGGGTGTTGAGCCTGGGAGTCTCGGCGGTGGTCTTCCCGATGGGCCGCTGGGCCCGATCGTTTTTCCGGTTCGCCTTCTACGTGCCGGTGGTCGCCGGTGGGGTGTGCCTGGCGATGGTCTGGCTGTGGATCTTCGACCAGCGGTACGGGTTGCTCAACCATGTCACCGGTTCGCTGCTGGGGCTGGAACTCGACTGGCTGGGTCGGACCGACACGGCGTTGCCTTCGCTGGCAGTGGTGGTGATCAGTTGGAGCCTGGGTCAGCCGATCATCATTTTTCTGGCGGCGCTGGGCGGAATTCCTCCGGAACTGTACGAGGCAGCGCGAATCGACGGGGCAGGGCCGCTGAGACGTTTCTGGCACGTGACGCTGCCCCTGTTGCGGCCGGCATCGCTGTTCGTGCTGGTGACCCAGACGATCGGTGTCTTTCAGGTCTTCGTGGTGGTGCTTTTGCTGACGGTCAACGGGGGGCCGGCCCACGGCACGCGGACCATCGTCTACGGGATGTACGAGACCGCTTTTACACCGATGTACGACTTCGATTACGCCGCCGCACAGGGCAGCGTGCTGCTGGTCGCCCTGGGCACGATCGCCATTGTTCAGTTCCGCCTGCTCGGGCGGAAGACCCGGTTGGATTGAGACGGACGTGATGCCCGGCGAATCGCACCCACCGAAATCTTCGACCCCGCTTGCGGGCCTGGGCCGATGCGCGGCGTGGGTGCTGCTGCTGGTCGCGGCGACCGCGGCCATCCTGCCGCTGTACTGGATGACGACCGGCTCGTTGAAGCTGCAAAGCGACGCGATGAAGACCCCGCCGGAGTGGTTTCCGGAGAACCCGACGACGGCCAATTATGAGAAGCTGTTCGGGGGCGAGGACGGGGGGGCCTGGGAAGGCCGCCGCCCGGCCGCCCGCTGGTTGCTCAACAGCCTGCTGGTGGCCGCTTCGATCTCGTTCTCGGCGGTTCTCACCAGCGCCCTGGCCGGTTACGCCCTGGGCAAGCTGTCGTTTCCCGGTCGTGCGGTCGCCTTCTGGCTGGTGGTCGCCACGATGATGCTCCCTCGCCAGGTCTCGCTGATCCCGCTGTACCTGCTTGTCGTCGGCTTCGACTGGATGGATTCCTACCCCGGGCTGATCGCTCCGTTTCTCTGCTACCCCTTCGGCATCTTCCTGGTCCGTCAGTTCATGATGCAGGTGCCCGACGAGTTGCTGGCAGCGGCACGGATCGACGGGGCTGGTCCGTGGCGGGTCTTCTGGCACATCGTGCTGCCGATGTCGCGGCCGGCACTGGGGGCGGTGGCGATCTTCAGCTTCATGGGAGCCTGGAACGAGTACCTGTGGCAGTTGATCGTCACCAACCGGCCCGAGATGTACACGCTGCCGGTGGGGGTTTCGAAGCTGGTCAGCACGCTGAGCGAATTCGACCTGGGGCTGGCGATGGCCGGGGCCACGGTGGCGTTTCTGCCGATGCTGGCGGTGTTCGTGATGTTCCAGAAATACTTCGTGCAGGGGGTCAGCGTGGGGGCGTTGAAGGGCTAGTGCGAGATGGCCCGTCGAAGTGGCACGCGGGCTGGGCCGCGGATAGGATGTCCGGCGTCGAAACCAGTTGATCCACAGCCGAGCTTCAAAGAGATCCGGAGAACGAGATCATGTTGCGAACGATGTCCGCGGTGCTGGCAGCGAGTGTCCTGGCGATGTCCCCGGTCCAGGCAGAGGACTGGCCCCAGTTCCGAGGGCCGAACTGCAACGGGATCTCCACCTCCAAGGCGGCGATGCCGGCCGAGTTCTCTCCGACCAAGAACGTGCTCTGGTCGGCAGCGATCGGCGACGGCGTCGGCTGCCCGATCATCGCCGGCGGCCGCGTGTTCGTTTCGG
The DNA here is from genome assembly GCA_003445035.1 of Planctomycetaceae bacterium. Lineage (GTDB taxonomy): Bacteria > Planctomycetota > Planctomycetia > Planctomycetales > Planctomycetaceae > UBA8437. Next base: position 7,576 of record DLVV01000044.1, read on the forward strand.
CCCTGGGCGACCCCGGTCACGTGGCGCTGTACGCCTTCGATGCCGCCAGTGGCCGCTTCGAATGGGGCAAGCAGTGGAACATGGGCGATGCGACCAAGGTGCACAAGACCAACAGCCTGGCCGCGACGACACCGGCCAGCGACGGCAAGCGGGTCTACTTTTACCACGCCTATGTCGGCATGGTGGCGCTGGATGCCAAGGACGGGGACGTCGAGTGGCATCGCGAGATTCCGGTGCCTTATTACATCTTCGACTGGGGCCCGGCCATGTCGCCGGTGCTCTACAAGGACAAGGTGCTGTTTGTCCAGGATGACGACCTGAACGCGGCTTTCTACGCCCTCGATGCCAAGTCGGGCAAGCTGCTGTGGAAGGACGATCGCACCGACCAGGCGGTCAATTACTCGCACCCGGTGGTGGCCAAGGGCAGCCAGGGCGACGAGATTGTTGTCGGCGGCACCGGGATGCTGATCGGCTACGATCCCGACAACGGCAAGCGGTTGTGGCACGCCCGCACCCTGCTGCGGAACATCAAGACCACGCCGGTCAGCTTCGGCGATCGGATCTACGTCTCGCTGCAGAGCGGCGGGATCGCCAACCAGTGGCTGCAGTCGGCTGATGCCAAGGGAACCGAAGTGGGCCGTGGCGGCAACGGAGACGGGAAACTGTCCAAGGCCGAGATGCAGGCGATGGTCGGCAAGCGGAAGATCCCCGAGGCGTTCTTCAAGAGGACCTTCGACAAGGGTGACCTGAACAAGGACGGGGTGCTCGAGGGCATCGAACTCGACAAGGCCTTCCTCAGCGAGAGCAACTTCGCCGGGGCCAAGTTCAACACGCCGTCGGAGAAGGCCGGAGACCAGTCGATCCACGCCGTCCGTGCCGGGGGCCGTGGTGATGTGACCAAGACCCACGTGCTCTGGATGCACAATCCCTCGCAGATCGACCACATCGTCTCGCCGCTGGTCGTCGACGGCCGCATGCTGCTGGTCAAGGGCGGCGGGATTGCCACCGGTTTCGAAATCGCCGGCGGTAAGAAGCTGTGGGGACCCAAGCGGATCAACAACACCTGCGAGTATTTCGCTTCGCCGATCTATGCCGACGGCAAGATCTACATCGCCGGCGAGAATGGCTACATGGTGGTGTTGAAGAGCTCGGACAAGCTCGAGATCCTGGCCAAGAACGACATGGGCGAGCCGATCGTCGGCACGCCGGCAATCGCCGACGGCCGGATGATTGTTCGCACCCGGGGACACCTGTACTGCGTGGGGTTGAAGAAGTAGCCCCGGGGCTGAGCGGCTACACGAGGTCCGGCACGCCGATCCGTTCGAGGATGTTCCGCAGTTCGGCCTTCTCTTCGGAGGTCAACTCGCGGGTCGGCAGCCGGCTGGGGCCGCCGGGCCGTCCGCAGAGTTCCAGGGCCGCTTTCACGACCGGGCTCTCGGCTCCGGTCCGTTTCCACATCTTTCCGCGGAAACTCTGCCACGGCCAGTTGGCAGCCGTGATGCGGGCCTGGGCAGCCACGTAGTCGCCCGCCTCGAGCAGGTCCCACGTGCCCAGGTCGTACTCGGGCCAGATGGTGGCCAGGTGGGTGATGTAGCCGGTGCCGCCGAGCATGTGGTTCATCACCTGCAG
>DLVV01000430.1:0-1967 GCA_003445035.1 Planctomycetaceae bacterium
GATCAGCTTGTGAGTTCGCGTCCGGACGCAGCGGATGTGTTCGTCGGCGTTGTGCCAGTTCCTCTCGGCAAAGATGAATTCACGGCCCGGCTGCGAAGGATCCTTGAGCACCGGCAACAGGCTGCGGCCGACCATCGTTGACGGCTTCCGGATTCCGGCCACCTCGGCAAACGTCGGAGCCAGGTCAATAACGCTGGTCAGCCCATTGTGAACGCCGGCGGCGGCGATTTGCCCCGGCCAGCACACCACCAGCGGTGTGCCGATCCCCGAGTCGTAGACGGTGCCCTTGGCCCGCGGAAACGGCTCGCCGTTGTCTCCCAGAAAGACCACCAACGTGTTCTTGAAACGGCCTCGTTTCTTCAACTCGTCCAGCAAGCGGCCGATGTCACGGTCCATCCGGCCGATCTCGTCGTAGTAGAGCGCCAGGTCGCGCCGGGTCGAGAGCGTGTCGACCAGAAACGGCGGCACGACCACCTGGGCGGGATCGTGAGGCGGTTTCAGAGCTCCCGCCTTGTAGGGACGATGCGCGTCGCGGAATCCGACCCACATGAAGAACGGTTTCGCTTCCGCCTTGTCGAGAAACTTCCCGAACTCCTTCACCCCTTTGCCGTACCAGTCGAACTGCTTCATCCCGTTGGGACCGTAGTGGGTCTTGAGCATGTGGCCGGTGAAGTACCCGGCCTTGCGCAGGGGAGTCGAGATGAACACCCCGCCGGCAGGCAACCGCATGTGCAGATCCTCGGCTCCGGTCTGGTGAGGGTACCGGCCGCTGAGAATGCTGATTCTCGAGGGACTGCACGACGAGGTGGTCAGGAACGCGTTGGTGAACTTCAGGCCGGCAGCGGCCAGGGCGTCGATGTTCGGAGTGCGAATCGACGGGTGGCCGTAACACCCGTAATCCTTCCAGCCGATGTCGTCACCGATGACGACCAGGATGTTTGGGCGATCGGCAACCGCCGGGGTACCGAACAGGCTCAGCACAAGAGCCGCGACAAGCGGGACGCGAGGGTGGAACATGGGATTGTCTGCGAGCCAGGAGCGGGGTTGTCGGGATCCATCCTAGCCACCCGTCCACGTGACGGCCCAGCGAGGACTGCGGGGAACCGTTCAGGGCAATTGACCAGCCTCCGGCAACGGGGCTATTCTGGAGAACCCGGCCAGGACATCGGAGCCCTCTCGATGCGAACTCTCACCCATCTCACGGTTCTGCTGACCGTGATGTGCATCGGCTGGCAGTTGCCGGCCGGGTCCGCCGAGGCGGAGGAGCGAGACCGGTACAAGGTTGAGATTTCCCGAGACAAGCCGGTCGCCTGGTGGAGGTTCAACACCCCCGGGTCACCCTTTGCCAACCACGGTGCGGCACAATTGCCGGCTCGAGCGACGAAGTCGGTCGAGTCGGGCATCGCCGGGCCACGGCCACGGTTTTATCCGCTTTTCGATGCCACCAACCTCTCGGTGGGTCTCTCCGGCAGCGACCACCTGGTGATCTCCGACCCGGGTGAGAACAGCCCGCTGGATTTCACCAACGGTGATGCGATCACACTGGAGGCCTGGGTACAGCTGAAACAAATCAGCGGCGAGCAGAACATCTACCTCATCGGCAAGGGCCGGACGAACAATCCGGGCCAGAAATCGGAGAACCAGAACTGGGCCCTGCGACTGACCGGTCGCCAGGGCACAGCCCGGGTCAGCTTCCTGTTCCGCAATGCCGACAACCGGCAGGGGAACCGCAACGACTTCCACCGCTGGATCGCCGATGTCGGCTTTCGGCCCGACAACGCCTGGCATCACGTCGCGGTGACCTATGTCTTCGGCAAACCGGACAGTTTGCGGGGCTACCTGGACGGCGAGCCGATAGCCGGAAACTGGGACCTGGGTGGCAAGACGACCAAGCCGCCGGTCGTGGACAACGACGAGGTCTGGATCGGCAGCACGCTGGGCGGCAGTCCCGGGGCAACGCTCTCCGG
>DLVV01000430.1:2362-11854 GCA_003445035.1 Planctomycetaceae bacterium
ACGCGGCTGGCTGAGATCCCCGATGCGAAGGTGCCCGGGGACGCGATCCTGGTCGAGCTGCTCGACGGGGTGCCGGCCAAGACGTCGTGGGACTTCCCTCGCTTGCGTCCAGTGGAACGCTGGCAACAACCGGCCGCGGCATGGGTCGGGCTGCCACGCAGGTACTCATCCGAGGGCCTGATTGTCGATCGGCCGTCGCCGTTTCTGCTTCGAGCCCGAAGTCATCTGAAATTGCCTGCGGGCAAATACCGGTTCGTCCTGCGAGCCCGTAATGCCGCCCGGCTCTCGATCGACGGCCGAATGGTCGCCTCAACCGGGTTTCTCAGTCGCAACGCCAGCGGCCACGAAAAGGTCCCCCCGCAGGTTGTCAGCGGCCGAGACGACCTCGTCGACCTCTCGCCCGGACACCAGCAGGCCCTGGTCGACGTGACACTTGAACCCGCCCCTGGCGACGACCGCCTGCTGTTGCTCGAGGCGTTTGTCGGAGGTGCAGGCGTGCGGACCGAACTGGGGGAACTGCTGGTTGGCGTCGCGCCCGAGGGAAAGCCCTTCCGGCTGCTGACCGGCAACGCCGCCGACTCGCCGGGTCTCTCGGAAGTCGAATGGAACCGTTACGTCGATGCCTTCGACCGACAACTGGTCGCCTGGAACGACCAGAGACGTCGGACCAGCGACCCGATCGAACGAGAATACTGGAAACGTCGACACCGGATTGCCCGCCAGGCGGTCCCCGCCCCGGCACTACCGGGGACCGACATGTCGTTGGGTCCGGTTGATCGCTGGTTGACAGCCGCCGCTGCGAAATCCAACGAATCGGTTGTTGGCGATCACACGTTTCTTCGCCGGCTGGCGCTGGATACCACCGGTGTTGTTCCGACCCGGTCGGAGATCCGCTGGTTCCTGTCCCGCCCGGTCGCCACTCGCCGCGGCGACGCCATCACCCGTTTCCTGGCCGATCCACGCTGGGCCGACCACTGGGTGGGTTACTGGCAGGACGTGCTCGCCGAGAACCCCGGCATCCTGAAGCCGAAGCTGAACAACACCGGCCCATTCCGGTTCTGGATTCACGACTCGTTCCGTGACAACAAGCCGATCGACCGGTTCGTGACCGAACTGGTTCTGATGAAAGGCAGTCGTTACGGCGGCGGCCCAGCCGGCTTCGCGATGGCCACCGAGAACGACGCCCCGATGGCCGCCAAGGCCCATGTGCTGGGAACGGCTTTCCTGGGCGTCCAATTGAAATGCGCTCGCTGTCACGACGCGCCCTACCACCCGTTCCGGCAGAAGCAGCTGTTCAACCTCGCCGCGATGCTCAACCGGCGTCCACTGAAATTGCCCAAGACCAGCACGATTCCCGGTGGCTCCCCGTCGGCCGATTCACCGGTCAAGGTCACGCTGAAACCGGGCACCACGATCGATCCCATCTGGCCGTTCGCCGAACTGGCCGGTGGCAAGCTTCCGCGGGGTCTTTTGCGAGACCGCACTGATGCCCGTGAGCGGCTGGCCGCCCTGGTCACGTCGCCGGCCAACCACCGTTTTCCCCACGTCATGGTCAATCGGCTCTGGAAGCGCTACCTGGGCTGGGCCTTCGTCGATTCGGTTGAAGACTGGAACGAAGCGAAGCCGGTCTACCCGAAACTGCTCGATTACCTGGGACGAGAACTGGTCCGCAGCGGCTACGACCTGAAACACGTCGCCCGGCTGATCTTCGAATCCCGTGCCTACCAGCGACCGGCACATCCCGCCAGCACTCTCGCCGGCAACACTCCACCGGCACCCGCTCCGGTTCGACGCCGGCTGGTGGCCGAACAAATTGTGGACTCGCTGTTCGTCGTCAGTGGAAAAGCGATGCGAACCGAGCATCTGACACTCGACCCGGAGGGCCGGCGGGGGTCCAACACCTTCCTGAACCTGGGCGTGCCCCGGAGATCCTGGGAATTCGCGGCGTTGTCCAATGAGCGGGATCGACCGGCACTGGCGTTGCCGGCGGCTCAAAGTGTCGTCGATGTGCTGATGGCGTTCGGGTGGCGCGAGAGCCGACCCCACCCGATCACGCTACGCGACGGCACCACGACCGTTCTGCAACCCCTGGCCCTGGCCAACAGCTCCGCCTCGCACCGCACCGTGGTGCTTTCCGACGACCACGCGTTGACCGACCTGCTGGTCACCAATCTCTCGCTGCCGGAGATCGCCAATCTCTTTTACCTGCACATCCTCTCGCGACCGGCCACGTCCGAAGAACGGGCCGAGGTCGTCGCGGTGCTTTCACCCGGATACTCGAAGCGGCGGGGTCCCGGCGCCATCAAGTCTCCACCACCCTCCAGTCGACGCCTGACCCATGTCTCGTGGTCCAATCACCTTCATCCCGACGCCACCCGCATCAAGCTCGAGCTCGAACGCCTGGTCCGTGCCGGTGACCCTCCCACCAGCCGGCTGACAGCCGGTTGGCGCGAGCGGGCCGAGGACGTGATCTGGGCTTTGGTGAACTCCCCCGAATTCGTGTTTTCTCCATGACGCCATTCCCCTCATTCGCCGTCAATTCCCGACGCCAGTTCCTGCAACTGGCCGGCACCACCGTGTTGCCGCCGGTTTTGTCCGCCGCATCCGAACCGGCAACCAGGAACAGCCCGGACATTGGACCGGTCGGGCAAGCCGAAAACTGCATCCTGCTGTGGCTGGGCGGCGGCGCGTGTCACGTCGACACCTGGGACCCCAAGCGGAAGGGTGACGGCAAGAAGATCGCCGGATCGTATTACGACCCGATTCCCACGGCTGTTCCCGGCGTGCAGGTCTGTGAACACCTGAAGCGATCGGCTCGACTGCTGGACCGCTGCGTGTTGCTGCGTGGCGTCCACCACGAAGTCATCGACGAGCACGCCGCGGCCACCAACCGGATGCACACGGGTCGACCACCCTCGGGCACGACGATCTACCCCTCGATCGGCTCGATCATGGCACACGAACGGGGTGCGGTGGGTGACGGCGTTCCTCCCTACGTGGTGATGGGGTATCCCAGCGCCAGCCGCGGACCCGGATTCCTGGGTGCCGGTTCCGGCTATCTCTATCTCACCGACACCAAGGCCGGCCCGACCGGTCTGCAGCGGCCCACCGGCGTCGGTCGCCAGCGACAGGCCCGCCGCGAGAAGTTGCTGGGCCGCATCCGCCGCCGGTTCCTCGACAAGAATTCCGCCGACACTCGCGTCCGGGACTATTCGGCCGCCGCCGCCCAGGGACTGAAGCTGGCCGGACCCAGGTTCATGAGCGTGTTCGACCTGGAGTCCGAGAGCAACGCGTTGCGGCAGGCCTACGGATCGGAATTCGGTCAACGTTGCCTGCTGGCAAGGCGGCTGGTCGAATCGGGCGTGCGATTCGTCGAGGTCTCCTTCAACCTGAACTTCATCAACGGCACCGGCTGGGACACCCACAACGAAGGCCAGCAGCAACAGCACCGGATGATCGACCAGCTCGACCAGGCCTTTGCCGCGCTGATCACCGACCTGGAAAAACGAAAGCGGCTGGACCGCACCCTGATCGTGATTGCCACCGAGTTCGGCCGCCCGCCGGAATTCGATGCCAGGGGAGGCCGGGGCCACTACAGCAAGGCCTTCAGCGTGGTGCTGGCCGGCGGCGGTCTGAAAACCGGGCAGGCCATCGGCACGACCGACGAGTTGGGCAAGACCATTCTTGACCACCCGGTCTCGATCCCCGATCTGCACGCGACCATCTGCCGGGCAATGCAGGTCAACCCGGCCAAGGAACTCTACGACGGCATTCGCCCGGTGCCCATCACCGACAACGGCCGTGCGGTCCCGCAGGCATTCGGCTAGTCGCGCCGATTGACCATCTCGACCGACGACCTTTACCCTAGGATCTCGAGACAGCATCGAATTCACAGCTGGAGTCACCATGCGCCCCCATCGAAACGTCCTTATCGCCTGCCTGCTCGCCCTGGCCCCGTTGGCTGTCACCGAGGCAGCTGATGACGACAAGCCACTGGCATCGTGGAAATTCCAGCAGGATGCCGGCGGCTGGACTGCGGTCAAAGACTGCAAGTTGTCGGTCGCCGACGGCGTCCTGATGATCCAGTGCACCGGAAACGACCCGCACCTGGTCACACCGGTGCAGGTCACCGGTGGCTGGCATCGCCTGACACTGAAGGCCCGCTTCCGAGGTCGCATGAACGGACAGATCTTCTGGGGCACCGAGGCCGACAAGGGCTTCAGCGAGGCGCGGTCCGAGCAGTTCCAGTTTCGGGCAAGCGGCAACAACTGGGCCGACTACCATGTCTTTTTTCACACCGACAGCGACCTGGTACAACTGCGGCTGGACCCGGGCAACCGCAAGGGGCGGGTCGAACTGGCCACCATCGCCCTGGAACGCAAGCAGCCCCCCACCCCGCTGGCCACACCGGTCAAGCGGATCAAGGCGGCCCCGGGATTCCAGGTCGAGCTGCTCTACTCGGTCCCGATCAAGCAACAGGGATCCTGGGTCACGCTGGCCACCGACCCCAAGGGACGGCTGATCACTTCCGACCAGTACGGCAAGCTGTACCGCATCACGCCCCCGCCAATCGGGCAGTCGGAGAAGGGGATCAAGCTCGAGACGATCGCGGCCGACATCGGGATGGCGCACGGCATCGTCTACGCCTTCGACAGTCTCTACGTGATGACCAACGGTCCCGGTGCAGGCCTGTACCGGGTCACCGACAGTAACGGCGACGACCAGTTCGACACGGTGAAGAAGTTGCGAGCCGTTCCCGGCGGCGGCGAACACGGTCCCCACGCCGTGATCCTTGCTCCGGACGGAAAGTCGCTGTACGTCTGTGCCGGCAACCACACCAACCTGCCGAAGATGGAGAAGTCGGTGGTCCCCCGGAACTGGAAGGAAGACATCCTCCACGACCGGATGTGGGATGCCGGTGGACACGCGGTGGGCAAGATGGCCCCGGGAGGCTGGATTGCCCGGATCAACCCCGAGGGAACCGTGTGGGAACTGATCAGCGTCGGATACCGCAACGAGTTCGACATCGCCTTCAACGCCGACGGCGAACTGTTCACCTTCGACGCGGACATGGAATGGGACATCGGATCGCCATGGTACCGTCCCACCCGTGTCTGCCACGTGACCGGCGGTAGCGAGTTCGGCTGGCGCAGCGGCACCGGCAAATGGCCCACCTGGTACCCCGACAGCCTGCCACCGGTCGTTGACATCGGCCCGGGCTGCCCCACGGGCATCGCGTTTGGCACCGGCGCCAAGTTTCCTGGCAAGTACCAGAAGGCACTGTTCATTTCGGACTGGAGTTACGGAATCCTCTACGCCGTCCACATGCAGCCCAAGGGCTCGACCTACACCGGAACCACCGAACGGTTCCTCTCGGCCGCGCCATTGCCGCTCACCGACGTGCTGATCAACCCCACCGACGGTGCGATGTACTTCACCATCGGAGGCCGCCGCACCCAGTCGGGCCTGTACCGAGTGACCTACGCCGGGAAGGAATCGACCAAGCCGGTTGACGGCAAGAACGCCACCGGCACCAAGGAGCGGTCGTTGAGACGACAGCTCGAGGCCATGCAGCGACCCGGCCCCGTCGGTGTCACCGAATCCCTGTGGCCCCACCTCTCGAGTCCGGACCGCCATATCCGCTTCGCCGCCCGCGTGGCAGTCGAACACCAGCCGGTGGAACGGTGGGCGAAGCGGGCGCTGTCCGAAACTCGCCCGCGGGCACGAATCGAAGCCGCCATCGCCCTGGCCCGCCACGGCGACAAGGCCCTGCAGGCCGACCTCGTCAACTCGCTGTCCCGCGCCAGGATCTCGTTGCTCAAAGAGCCCGGTCAACTCGGACTGTTGAGGGCGTACGGGCTGGTGGGACTCAGGATGGGTCGTCCGACCGGCCAGGTCCGACAGAAGATCCTGTCCCACATCGACGGGCTGTTCCCGGCGAACTCGGCCCCGCTGAACCGCGAACTGGCCCAGCTGTTGATCTTCCTCGATGCGCCCCGCGCCGTTCCCCGGACACTCACCCTGCTCGCCGCGGCCCGCACTCAACAAGACCGGTTGCAATACGCGTTGTTGCTGAGAAAGCAGACCAACGGATGGACCCGGGAGGGACGGAAAACCTACTTCGAGTCCTTCAATGCCGCCGCCGCCGCGCGTGGAGGCCACTCGTTCGCCGGTTTCCTGAGAAACATCCGCAACGAGGCTATCGCGGCCCTGCCACCGACCGAAAAGCAGGCCCTGGCCAAGACACTCGAGGCCGTCGCAAAACCCAATTCGGTCGCCCCCGACGCCACACCTCGGAAGTTCGTCCGCAAGTGGACCACCGAGGCCCTGCTGCCAGCCCTGGCCGAGCCACTCTCCGGACGGAATTTCCGGAAAGGCCGCGAACTGTTCGCTGCCGCCAGTTGTTTCAAATGCCACCGGTTCCGTGGCCAGGGAGGCATCGTCGGCCCCGATCTGACAGCCGCAGCCCGCCGCTTCAACAACAAGGATCTGCTCGATTCGATGACCATTCCCTCGAGAACCGTCTCGGATCAGTACCAGGCCTCGATGTTCGTTCTCGACAACGGCAAGACGGTCATCGGACGTGTCGCCAATCTCAGCGGGCAGAACATCATGGTGATGACCAACATGCTCGAGCCCGGCAATTTCACCGCCGTGCGACGCGACACCATCGAAGAGGTCATTCCCTCGAAAACGTCGCTGATGCCCGAGGGCCTGCTGAACACGTTGACTCGCAGCGAGATCCTCGATTTGGTGGCCTACATTCGCTCCGGCGGTGACCCCAAACACGCGGCGTTCAGCAAGAAATGACGCAATCGATGGGCATCATTTGGCCAGTCGGATCGTGACACCCGAGACCTGGCCGCTGAAGCGATTGGGGGCCTGGTAACCACCCACGGCCCCGTTGATATCCTGGCCCACCTCGAGGCCGTCCTGGGGAACCTGTGCCAGAGTGCCGGCGGCCTTGGCCCGAGCGACCTCGCGGTCACCGACCAGCAGAACCAGGCCACCATCTTCACCGACTCGCGCCGAGACAACCCGAGATTTGCCCAGGGCGTCGGGGCCGACCAGCTCGGTCAGCTTGCCGTTGCGGCGGAACGAGAAGACCGGCTTCCCGTCCTTGACCCACAGCGCCCAGCCATGGGCGGTGCCCCCGTGCCCGACCAGTACACCCTGGCCGGGCTGCCCGATCGTAGCGGTGACGGTGAACCCTCGGCCCTTCACGTTCGGTACGCCACCGTCCCGAGGCAACCGCGCGTCGGCTTTCAAATTCAGCATTCTCTTGCGGCTGACCTTCCGGGCCTGTCCCGAGTTCGGCCAGGGCAGCACGTTGGCACGAATGGCCCACGTGTTCCAGAGTGACTCGAGTTTCTTGGCCCGCTCGGCCTCCGCCTCGACCAGGTTCTTCAGTTCACTGCGGTCGGTTTTCAGGTTGTACAGTTCCCACGGCCCATTCCGACCCTTGGCAACCAGTTTCCAGTCGCCGACCCGCACGGCCCGGTTGCCCTCGTGTTCCCAGTACAACGGCCGGTCCGGCAGGTCCTTCCCGCCGAAGACCGGCACCAGGCTCTTGCCTTCCATCGAGTGCACCGGACTCTTCTTCCATTCCGCCGGATACTTCGCTTCGGCCAGGTCGACGCACGTGGCCATGATGTCAACGAGGTGACCCGGCTCATGCCGGAAGGTTCCGTGTTCCTTGATCCCGTTGGGCCAGTGAGCAATCAGCGGAGTCGAAATGCCTCCCTCGTGGACAAAGTGCTTGTACTCGCGGAACGGCGTATTGGAAGCGTTGGCCCACTGGATGCCATAGGCGACGTAGGTGTCGGATGGGCCGGGCGTGACACCGAATCCCTGGCGGACCGGCCTGCCGTCGCGGGTGATCTTGGGCACCATCGAGTACTGCAGTTCGCCCGGTTTCATCGCCGACTGCCGCGCCAGATTCTTGGGTCGCACCGCGCCGTTGCTGCCGAATTCCTCCTGGCATCCGCCGTTGTCCTGCAAGAACAGCACCAGCGTGTTGTCGAATTGACCGGCCGTTTTCAGGGCTCCGACAATCCGCGAGATACCCTGGTCCATCGAATCGATCATCGCGGCGTAGACCTCCATCCGCACCCGCTGCCAGGGCTTGTTCCTGGCATCGCTCCAGTCCTGGACATTGGGCGAAAGCGGCCAGGAGCGGTCCAGCACTCCCATCTTTCGCATGCGTGCCAATCGCTCATCACGCAGCACATCCCAGCCCTTGTCGTACCGGCCCTTGTACTTGGCGATATCCGCCGGCTTGGCGTGCATCGGCCAGTGGGCGGCGGTGTAGGCAACGTACATGAAGAACGGCTTGTCGCTGTCGTGATCGGTAATGAACTGTGCCGCGTTGTCACTGATCGCATCGGTGTAGTAGTAGCTGTCGGGATCTTCGGGAGCGATCAGCGTGTTGTCGCGGGTCAGAGAATTGGGATCGAAGAAACTGCCGGCTCCGTGGATGGTCCCGTAGAACCGATCGAACCCTCTCTGGCGAGGCCAGTTGTGCTTTCCGTCCTCGTTTTTCGGACGGGTCGTCTTGGTGATATGCCACTTGCCGGACATGTAGCAGCGATACCCGGCCGTGCCCAGCACCTGGGCGATCGTGACACAACGATTGTTGAGATCACCGCGGTAACCGGGATGACCCCGGTCGTTCATCATGTGGCCGATACCCGCCTGGTGCGGGTAAAGACCGGTCATCAGGCTGGCCCGCGTCGGACAACACCGGCCCGTGTTGTAGAACTGCGTGAACCGCAGGCCCCCGGCCGCCAGGCGATCGAGCGTCGGCGTCGCCACCTCGCTGCCGTAACAGCCGATGTCCGAATACCCCATGTCGTCCGACATGATCACGATGATGTTGGGCCTTGACGCAGCCTGGAGAGAACCGGCCAGGAGCAGGACCAGCCAGGAAATACGCAGGAACGACATGTGAGAGTCCTTGGCGGAACCGGCCACCAGCCGTGATGGATGGGGGCGTTCCGGTGTGAGCAGAGACTGCTGAAAACAGAAAAGGGGCCGGCCAGTGGCCATTCCCGGCGACTACGCCACGATCCGGCGGATCGGCTCGGCGCCCTCGACCCCGACCAGTTTCTGGTCGAGGCCATTGAAGAAATAACTCAACCGGTTGGGATCGAGTCCCATCTGCTGGAGCACGGTGGCGTGAAGATTGCGGACGTGGAACCGATCCTCCACCGCCGCGCTGCCCAGTTCGTCGGTCTTGCCAACGTTGACACCACCCTTGATGCCCCCTCCGGCCATCCACATGGTGAAGCCATACGAGTTGTGGTCCCGACCGGTTCCCTTGGCGTACTCGGCCGTCGGCTGTCGTCCGAACTCACCACCCCACACGATCAACGTCTTCTCGAAGAGTCCCCGCTGCTTCAGGTCCTTGATCAGCCCGGCGATCGGCTTGTCGGTCTCCAGTGCGGGCATGTCGTGGTTGCGCTTCAGGTCGCCGTGAGGGGCCCCGGTGGC
>DLVV01000445.1:0-320 GCA_003445035.1 Planctomycetaceae bacterium
GTTTTGAATGGGACCGTACGGATTCGAGCTCGTCCTGCGAACTCGCGACCTTGAACAAACCCGATCTCGCTTGAAGCCGGAATCTGTTTGGAGAACACGGACTCGACTTCTCGCAGCGATTCCGCCTCGACTCTTACAGGGACCTCAGTCTTCTCCGGGATGTTCCATCCGAAAATGGGCACACTCTTCGTCCCCGCTGCGACGGAAACGCGAGCCGCATTGGCAATGAATGGGCCCGTCGTGATGGTCAGCCGATAAACGTAGGTTGCCGCTCCCGAATAGGTGATGCTGGAATTGGGCTTCGACGGAAAACCGAACAC
>DLVV01000445.1:700-2688 GCA_003445035.1 Planctomycetaceae bacterium
CCGTCGTGATTCTCGGCGACGACGAATCCGTCCGGGGTGACGACCTGGAGAACAGAGTCGACCGGCGAATTCAACCTCGTGTTGGCCGCCATGTCGGCTACCAATGTCGAGCCGGCTTTGACGTACACGGCATATCCGTCCACATCGCCGGACGATTGCAGGATGCCATTCGCCACACCATGAGATCCGGGACGACTTCCCTTTTTACTTTTACCAGCCGCATCGCCGCCCTTTGTCGCTCCTTGAGTCGGCGCCTGTTTGCCCCCCGGCAGTGGCTGGGCCTTTCCGAGTCGGTTGTTTGGTTCCTTCTCTCGAAATTCGGCCAGGTTACTGAGCAGGAACGGCAACGCAGGTGACGCCCCCTCGGCATCGTACAACCGAATCCAGACCCGATCGGCCGCGAGATTCGCCGGGATGGTCACTTGAATCTGCCCCGAGTCTTTCAGGGCAACAACTTTCACACCGGGCGCCCAGATCTTGACGGGCCACTTGAACTTCCCGGTACACTCGACCTTGACCGTCGTGCCCCGCTGCCCGCCCGCCGGAAACAGGCGTGTCAGGGTCGGCGCGGCAGCATCGCTGCGGCCCGGCCACAAGCTCAACACGAGGAGCGCCAGACACAGGGTCGGCGGCAGCGGGCAACGACTCGCGACTCTTGCGATCACGCTCGCCCCGGGACATTGACCGGGGCTCTCGTCTTCACGCGCTACGGAAACTGTGGTCGTCACCGGATGCTGGTCTCGGATCAAGTCAGAGTTGAACGCCTCATGCCGCACAACACGACGGCCAGGCCACTAACCCATCAATTCCTTGATCGGGCGATCGTCGCTGACCAGGTGAATCGGGCGTCCCACTCGGTTGTAGACAATCGTGTTGGGGTCGATGCCCAACTTCAGGTAGACACTCGACACCAGGTTCTCCGGACCGTAAATGCTCTCGACGGCCGTGTAGCCGTTCTTGTCCGTCGCACCGACAATCTGGCCGGGAGGCGTACCACAACCGGCGACAAGGATCGACATGGCACTTGACCAGTGGTCGCGGCCTGGAGTCTTCGAGCCGGGCAGAGTCGTGATCTTCGGGGTCCGTCCAAATTCGCCCATCACCACAACCAGCGTGGTATCGAGCATTCCCCGTTCATCCAGGTCTTCGATCAGGGTCGCAACAACCGATTCGAGTTCGCGTCCCTGGGTTTTGAATCGCGGGAAGATGTTGGAGTGGTGATCCCAACCGCCGTTGTTGATCGTCACAAACGGGACACCTGCCTGGACGAGTCGGCGAGCCAGCAGGGCTCGTTGCCCCAGGGCGTTGCGTCCGAACCGTTCGCGTACCGCCTCGGGTTCACGCCCGATCTCAAAGGCCTTTTGCGCCGTGGCGGATGTCACCAGGGACAACGCTTGCTGATAGTTCTCGTCCGAGCCCAGAACGGGATCTGCTGTCGCGCGATCCTGGAAACGATTCAGCGAATCCAGGTCGTCCCTGATCCGGCGACGGCGTACCGCTCGTGCGTCGGTCAGGATGTTCGGGATCGTCACGTCACGAACCTGGAATGTCTTGGAGTTCGGGTCATCGGCCACAACAAACGGTGCATGCCGAGCTCCCAGGAAGTTGGGGCCTCCCGAACGAGTTTGCGACGGAAGCGAGAAATACGGTGGCAGCCCATTCTCCGCACCTCGCTGGGACGAAACGACCGAGCCCATGCTGGGATGGAAGCTAACGAACGCGCCGCAGCTGACCGGGATACGGGTGGGGGAACCGGTCATCATGTAGTGGTTGCCGGCACCGTGGTTGTTCTGGTTGTGCTTGACCGAACGAACGACCGAGAACTTGTCTGCGATGGCCGCCAGCCGCACCATGTTCTCCGAAAACACGGTGCCGGGGACCTTGGTCTGGATGGTCTGGAACTCGCCACGAATCTCCGCCGGAGCATTCGGCTTGGGGTCGAACGTCTCGAAATGGCTCGGACCTCCACTGAGCCAGATCAAGATGCA
>DLVV01000445.1:3077-4325 GCA_003445035.1 Planctomycetaceae bacterium
CCCCCCATCAAGGCCCCCAGGCCCAGTTTCAGGCAGTCTCGTCGCGGCACACCCTCGCAGTTTCGATCGAGTGTCATGGCAGGTCCTTGGATGATCGCTTTTGTAGGCAGGTAGTCAGTCAATAAACGAAAACTCAGGCGTATTCAACAGTGCCCAAAAAAGGTCCTCCACCGACAGTCGCCGATCTTTCGAGGGCAAACTGGCGGCAGCCTTCTTTGATTCTTCGGCTGTTGGACGCCGAGAGAACATCAGCAAGTACGCTTCGTCGATGATTTCCGAGTTGGCCATGTCACTGGCCGCCAGGCGAGCAACACGTCCACTATCATTCGCCAGTTTCTTGTTGAGCGCCGGCGAATTCATCAGGTGCAGGATTTGAGGAGTTGTGGAGTCCGATGACCGTTCACACGGCGGGTCCTGGTTCGGGTCCGGCCGTCCGAACGTGTCCAGAAACAGCGACGAAGACCGGTAAGTCCAAAGTTGAGTCGCCCGGGATCCGGGCGGCATCGCGGCGAACGTCTCCTCGGTGTCCAGAACGTCATTCACGGCGTCCAACAGAACCTCCGCTCTCATTCGATGCCGGTAAGCCCGAGCGAAGTTTCGCTGATCACCCACGTTTCGCGAGACCGGCGTCGAACTCAACTCAAACACATGCGACTTCATGATGGTCGCGATCAGATGTTTGACGTCGTAGTCGTACGACCGAAAATCCTCGGCCAGGAACTCGAGCAGTTCTTCATTCGTTGATGGATTGGTCGCGCGAATGTCGTCGACTGGCTCCACCAATCCGCGTCCCATGATCTCTGACCAGACGCGGTTGGCCATGACCTTGGCAAAAAACGGATTCTCTGGCGACGTCATCCAGTCGGCAAGAACTTCTCGCGGGTCCTTGTCTGGACCGATGGTCAACGGATCGCCCAGCAAGACCTGGGGCAACACGTTGGCCCCCGTCCGGCCATGACGAAGCGACCCCGACGGTTTGGTGAAGATCAGTTCCTCACCGCCGGAGATGGGCGGTGACAGTCCACCATTGTGCCCCACCCGGGCGAAGAATGCCGCAAAGCCGAAGAAGTCATCCTGGCTCCAGACCTCAAACGGATGGTGGTGGCATTTGGCACATTCCAATCGCACACCAAGGAACAACTGGCTCACCGAGGAACCGATCTCGACAACGAGCGGCCGATCGCGATGGATAACCGTCGCCCCATTTTTCCAGGTACTCCCCTTGGCCGTCACCAGTTCGCGAGCGAA
>DLVV01000445.1:4688-6998 GCA_003445035.1 Planctomycetaceae bacterium
TCCAGCGTCCAGACCGCCTTGATGCCGACGCGATACGGATTGGGTCGGAGCAGGTCGGCCCATTTATTCGCCCAGAAATCGCCGTATTCTGGTCTCTGCAAGAGCTTGTCGACCAACCTGGAACGTTTGTCCGAGCTGCTGTCGGCGAGAAAGGCCCGCACCTCAACCGGCTTGGGAAGTCGCCCGATCACTCGCAGGCAGGCTCGCCGGATGAACTTGGAATCATCGGCCACGCCCGACGGCAGCATGCCCAGGACCTTGAGTTTCTTCCAAACCAACCGATCAATCTCGTTGTTGGTCGGCAGATTCGCGTAAGTGTCCTCTGCAACTTCACCCGGAATTGGCAACGCGATGTGGCAGACGGCGATGTTGTTCATGTACCGCGCCAGCACGGCGGTTTCGCCTGGAACTGGCCCAGCCTTCACCAATCCGTCGTCCGTCACGCTGGCAATCGTGCGGTCATTGGACTGGTAGGCAGCGCTTTCTGTCACGTCTCGACGACTGCCATCGGAGTATTCCGCGAACACCCGGAGATCCGTGGACTGTCCCGCCACAAGACTTTTCGTCGGCGGTTCCACCACGACTCGGACCAACTTGGGAGCGTCGGCCGGCGTTCGCGGATAGCCCCCTTCCAACCAGCGGACAAGCAACTGAAACTGCTTGGAGTCCACCGGAAAACGAGCGCCTCCGCCATGCGGCAGGCGGCCGGTGGCCTTTTTCAACAACAGGCTCGATGCGAAAGCAGACGTTGAGATTCTCCGCCCCCTGCCCTCTCGTGTGATCGCCGCGTAATCGAAGTCGGAATCAAACCCGAGCAACGACAAGGCGAAACCGTTTTGTCCACGCGACTTGCCGTGGCACGCTCCCGAGTTACAACCGAAACGGGTCAGCAACGGTTGGATGTCGTGCTCAAAGGTAACCGGTCGCTCGCCGGCAGCGAGGTCGCCTATCGACGCACTGATGCTCATCGCGACGACCAACGCACGGACGCATTGGGGAAAGCGAAGCATGGAAGTGGCAACCTCTGGAGGCGGACGACGTAAATCAACCGGCAGTCACGTTTTATCCCAATTGACACCCGGAATCAAGATGGCGATCTCCTCGTTGGTCACGGCTGGTGACCGAAAAAACCGAATAACAAGACCTCGCCTGATGTGAAAGCTGGAATTGCCCCCTCTAAAACGAGTCCATGCGGTGAACCGTGCGCGGCAAACCCTGCCATTTGCCTTCATCAACCGGCAACTCGGTGACCATGGAACTGGCTACCCGTTACCGAAGAAAACCCCTGCGGTGACGGGGTTTCGACACCGTTTGTCCGCGCGGGCCAAACGTGATCCGTCCCTCGCGCCCGGCTGAAACACGGCAAGCTCTCGGACGGCTCGGAGGTCCAGGGGGTTAGAGAACCTGCTCGATCACCCGGCCACGGCTGATGGGCAGCGGACGTCCGGACGTGTCGTGCAATTCCGTGTCCGGCGAATAGCCCAAACAGTGAAAGACCGTCGCCATCAAGTCTCGAGGCTCCACCCTTCCAGAAATCGGATAGGCGGCACGGTCATCCGACCCGCCGTGAACAACGCCGCCCTGCACTCCACCTCCAGCCAGCGCGATCGAGAAACAGTGGCCCCAATGGTCACGTCCGGCCCGAGCATTGAACTTGGGCGTGTGCCCAAATTCACCGACCCACAAGACGAGCGTCTCGTCCAGCAGACCGCGGTCGGACAGATCGGTCAGCAAGGCCGAGTAGGCCTGGTCCATCCACGGCATCAGAAAACGCTTCAGCAGATCGTTGTGCTTGTCGTGAGTATCCCAGCTTCCGCCATTCGGTTCTTTGTCGACCTTGGCCCAGTTGATCTGCACGAGCGACACACCGGCCTCGACCATCCGACGCGCCAGCAGGACACTTTGTGCCCATCGCGTCCGACCGTAACGGTCGCGAGTCGCATCCGACTCCTGCGACAGATCAAACACCGAGCCGGCTTTCGATCGGCTCAGCAGTCCAATCGCCTGCTTTGTCTGACGTTTCAAACCAGATACGGCGGACGAGTCAGCGACGCGACCCGCGCGGCGATTGACCTCTTTGAGCAGAGCGAGTCGTTTGTCGAGACGCCGCCCTGAGATCTCTTTCGGCAAAGCGAGATCCGGAATCTTGAAGTCGGCCTGCGACGGATCGCAGGTCAGCAACCAGGGATCGTATTGCGGCCCCAGGACACCGCCCGTTTGTCCCGGCCAGGGAATCACACCCATGTTGGCGATGCGATTGGGAAGCGTGACGGCCTGTGGCAGAGCTCTTAGGTCCTGGTCGACATACTT
>DLVV01000445.1:7402-8977 GCA_003445035.1 Planctomycetaceae bacterium
GTCATCATCTGGTAACCGCTTGACGAATGCGCGTTGTCATTGGTGACCATCGCTCGGAGCACGGCGATCTTGTCGGTCAACTGGGCCGTCCGCGGCATAAGTTCCCCGACGAACAACCCGGGCGTTTTGGTGGCAATCGCACCGAACGCACCGCGGACCGCTTCCGAGGCTTGCGGCTTAGGATCCCATGTCTCGTGCTGCGGCGGCCCGCCCCCGAGAAACATCACGATCACCGACTTCGCTCGACCGAGTGCTGTCCCCGAGGAGGTCACTGGCTGCCCGGCAGAGAGACCACCCATACCGATCGCTGCGCCACCCAGCCCGGCCCCGCCAAAGAGCAAATCTCGGCGCGTCCAATGGCCATCGTGAATCGACTGCGGGAATTCCCGTTCCTTCGGCATATGTGTCGCTCCGCCTGCTCCTGGTCACCTCAACGTGCCCCCTGATAGTACATCAGGTTACCCCTGAACGCTCCATTCCTCCATATCGGTTACCAATCCACGCATGGTTGCTGTCATTTCCCGACATGGAACGCGTCATCGACAAGACCAGTCGCTTTCCGGATCCGCACGATCGCTTCCGCGACTCGACGGCGTTCGTCGCCGATCCTGGCCAGGGAGGGTTTGTCCGTCTCTGCAACCTTTGCCGCGCTGACGATGGCCGGAGCTTCCCGGCGGATCTCGTCGAGAAGGTACAACGCTGCCCGGCCGGCAGCAGTCCGAGCAACCAGAACACGTAACGGGGGATTTTTGACACGAGCGATCAGCTTCCTATGGACTCCAACTCGCACAGTATTCCGGAGCCCATTTGCGAGCAATGTGGACCGAACGTTGGGCGTACATGCCGTGGGGAAGTGCTTCCTCGCCCACGACCCAGGCTTCGGCCGCCTCCAATGTCGGCAACTCGATCACCCACGCCCGATGCCAGTCTGCCTGCGGAGACTGAAGCTGGAACCCTTCGAGCCGCATCAAGCCGTGCTCCCGGGCAATGCCTTTCATCAGGTCGACGTGCTGCTGGTCGCCTCGCTGTTCGGAAGTCAATGCTTCAGCCCCGGGCCGATACCGAGTGAACATCAGGACGACGATGCTGCTTCGATCGATATCCAGCTTCGGAATGATGTGAGGGTCTGCATCACGTGGAACAACCGGTGGAGCGGGTTGCGTCACCCATGTCACATACGGCTCACGTTCAAGCGGTCGCGAGAGTTGATATTCGTAATGGCCGTAGAGTCCGTACGGAGGAGCCATCTCGGCCTGGATCCACGCCTCAGCACCTTCCAGGGCCGGAAACTCGATCAGCCAAAAGCGTTGCCAATCGCCCTGTGGCCCGATCAAACGAAAGCCCTCCAGTCGCGTCATGTCGTGCTCACGGGCAACCGACAGCATCAGTTTGACATGGGTTTCTTCAAACTCCGTTCGCTCCCCGTCGCTCAGTTGATGCCACGAAGGCAACCGGCCACCCTTGAAGAGAACGACAACAGGGTCTCGGTCAGGCACTTCTCATACTCCTTGCTCGTGAAGCCACGGTGATTAGCCATCGGCGGCTTACATGACGAACGGCGGACAAATCGGTTGG
>DLVV01000151.1 GCA_003445035.1 Planctomycetaceae bacterium
TTGCCGATGTCGTGGACATCGCCCCGGACGGTGGCCGTGACAATCCGCCCCCGGGACTCACTCGCCATCCCGTCCGCCTGCTGTTCCTCTTCCATGAACGGGGTCAGATAGGCGACCGCCTGCTTCATCACCCGGGCACTCTTGACCACCTGTGGCAGGAACATCCGTCCCGATCCGAACAGTTCGCCGACGGTGTTCATCCCCGACATCAGCGGCCCCTGGATCACTTCCAGCGGACGGTCGTACTTCTGCCGGGCCTCCTCGGCATCGTCGACAATGTGCTCGTTGATTCCTTTGACCAGGGCATGGGCCAACCGTTCTTCGACCGATCCGTCGCGCCACTCGGCCACCTCCGGCTCGCCGCTGTCGACATCAGCCCGGATCGTCTCGGCCAACGCCAACAGCCGATCGGTCGCGTCCTCGCGGCGGTTCCACAGGACGTCCTCGACATGCTCGAGCAACTCGGCGGGAATGTCGTCATAGACGGTCAACTGGGTCGGGTTGACGATCCCCAGTTGCATGCCGGCTTCGACGGCGTGGTAGAGAAAGGCCGAGTTCATGGCACGGCGAACCTGTTCGTTGCCACGGAAAGCGAACGAGACGTTGCTGACCCCGCCGGAGACCAGCGCGCCGGGGCAGGCCTCGCGGATCCGCCGGGTGGCTTCGAAGAAGGCCACCGCATAATCGTTGTGTTCGCTCATCCCCGTTCCCACCGTCAGGATGTTGGGGTCGAAGATGATGTCACCCGCGGCGAAACCGACCTCCTCGGTCAACAGGCGGAACGAGCGACGGGCGATCTCGAGCTTCCTCTCGGCGATCGTCGCCTGACCGGTCTCGTCGAAACCCATCACGACCACCGCCGCGCCGTAGCGATGGACCAGGCGGGCCTGTTCCAAGAATGAGGCCTCGCCCTCCTTGAGACTGATCGAGTTGACGATGGCCTTGCCCTGCACGCACTTCAGGCCCGCCTCGATCACGTTCCAGTCCGAACTGTCGATCATGATCGGCACCCGCGCCACATCCGGCTCGGCGGCGATCAGGTTCAGGAACGTGGTCATCGCCTCCGGCCCGTCCAGCAGTGCCTCGTCCATGTTCACGTCGATGACGTTGGCTCCACCGTCAACCTGCTGCCGCGCCACGGCCACCGCCTGGTCGTAATCGCCCTCGCGAACCAGCCTGGCGAACCGCCGGCTGCCCGAGACGTTGGTCCGTTCACCGACCATGATCAGGTTGCTGTCGTCGCGAACCGTCAGAGGCTCGAGACCGCTGAAGCTGGTCTCATCCGGTTCGTCCGGCGGGTTTCTTGGCGGCAGTTCGGCCACCGCCTCCGCGACCTGGCGAATGTGCTCGGGAGTCGTCCCACAACAGCCTCCGACGATGTTCAACCACCCCGCAGCGGCAAAATCCGCCAGGATCTTCGAGAGGTCTTCGGGAGTCTCGTCGTAGCCGCCAAACTCGTTGGGCAACCCGGCATTCGGATGACAACTGGTCGGAACTGGGGCGATCCGCGAGAGTTCCTGAACGTAGGGCCGCATCTGGGCCGGACCCAGCGCACAGTTGATGCCGACCGAAATCAGGTCGACGTGAGCGATCGAGTGCCAGAAGGCCTCGAGCGTCTGGCCGGAAAGCGTGCGGCCCGAGTTGTCGGTGATGGTGACCGAGACAGCCACCGGCAACCGAACGTCGTGACGTGCGAAGTGATCCTCGATCGCGAACAGGCAGGCCTTCAGGTTCAACGTGTCGAAGGTCGTCTCGGGCATCAGCAGATCGACACCACCCTCGATCAGCCCGGCGATCTGCTCCCGGTAAGCCTCGACCAACTGGTCGAAACTGACAGCCCGGAAACCGGGGTTGTTGACGTCCGGCGACATCGATGCGGTGCGATTGGTGGGACCGAGACTGCCGGCGACGTAGCGGCGGCGATCGGGAGTGCGATCACTGGCACGGTCGGCAGCACGACGTGCGAGACGGGCCGCGGCGAAATTGATGTCGAAGACCCGGTCCTGGAGCTGGTAGTCGGCCATCGAGATCGACGTCGAGTTGAAGGTGTTGGTCTCGAGAATGTCAGCACCCGCATCGAGAAATTCGTCGTGAATCTTCTCGATCGCCTCCGGGAACGTCAGGCACAACAGGTCGTTGCATCCATCCAGTGCCGCGGGGTGTCCGGCGAACTCCTCGCCACGAAACATCGCCTCGTCCAGCGACAGGGCCTGGATCATCGTGCCCATCGCGCCGTCGAGCACGAGAATCCGTTCCGAGAGAGCCTGTTCAAGATCCAGGCGTGTCCGCTCACCACTCACCGGACGACTCCGACGACGTGTTCCAACCCAGGGCCTCGAGAATGCGGGCACACGCCTGGGATCGATTGAGGGCGTAGAAGTGGATCCCCGGAACGCCCGCGTCGATCAGCTCTCGACACTGCTTGACAGCATACTCGACACCGACAGCCAACTGGGCATCCCGATCATCCTGGACCGCCTCGAGTCGATCGGCCAACTCGCCCGGGATCTTCGCTCCGCACAGTGTCGCGATCCGCTGGATTCTTGAGAACTCGGTGACCGGCATGATCCCCGGCACCACCGGCACCGAGATTCCGGACGCCTGGCAACGGTCGCGGAACTGCAGGAAACTGTCGTTGATGTAGAACAACTGGGTGAAGACCGCGTCGGCCCCGGCATCGACCTTCCGCTTGAGATTCTCGAGGTCACTGATCGCATCGGCTGCCTCGGGATGCACTTCGGGGTAACCCGCCACCCCCACTCCCAGTTCACTGCTGACCCCCCGGATCAGCTCGACCAACTGGTTGGCATGTTCCAGGCCACCGGCAACAGCAGAAAACGTCCCGTCGCCCCGAGGCGGGTCGCCCCGCAGGGCCATGATGTTGCCGATCCCCGCCGCCTGGACCCGCGAGATCCACTCGACCAGATCGTCACGCGTCGACCCCACACAAGTCAGGTGTGCGGTGGTGGCCAACTGGTAACGCGACTGGATCTCCCGACACAGTTCCATCGTACGATCGCGAGTCGAGCCACCGGCGCCGTACGTGCACGAGACAAAGTCGGGTTGGAAGACCGCCAGGCGGTCGAGCGTGTCGAACAGAGCCTGGTCACCATCGGAGGTCTTCGGTGGAAAGATTTCGACCGAGATCGCCGTGGACTGTCCAGAGTAGATTTCGCCCAGCGTCAACATCGTGCAGTCGTTTTTCCAGAACACAATTCGCCGGGACCAGCGTCCGGCCTGCCAACCGGCGACCGGGTCCCGAATCCCCCCAATTAGGCATTTCGGCGATCGGCGTCAATGCTGGCGAGTCGCTCACCGGCCTCGTCGTCCGTCAGCAGTGCTTGCCGGGATCGAGGTGATCGCCTAACTTGAGAGCTGGACCACAGAGAAGGAGATTCACGCATGTCCACCACCTCGCCCCAGACCGCTTCGGTTCCCTACAAGGTCGCCGACATGTCGCTGGCCGAATGGGGTCGACTCGAGATCGAACTGGCCGAAAACGAGATGCCGGGCCTGATGGCTCTGCGTGAAAAATACGGCACATCGCAACCGCTGTCCGGAGCCCGGATCGCCGGTTGCCTGCACATGACGATCCAGACGGCCGTCCTGATCGAAACCCTGACGGCGCTGGGGGCCCAGGTGCAGTGGTCCAGCTGCAATATCTTCTCCACCCAGGACCACGCCGCCGCCGCGATTGCCGCCACCGACGTACCGGTCTTCGCGTGGAAAGGGATGAGCGAAGAGGAGTTCGACTGGTGCATCGAACAGACGCTGCGATGGGCCGACGGCAGCCCACTGAACATGATCCTTGATGACGGCGGTGATCTGACCGCGATGGTCCACGACAAGTCCCCCGAGTTCCTGAAGGAGATCAAGGGCCTGACCGAGGAGACCACCACGGGAGTGCACCGTTTGCACCAGATGCACGACGAGGGTCGGCTCGGCGTCCCGGCGATCAACGTCAACGACTCGGTCACCAAGAGCAAGTTCGACAACCTCTACGGCTGTCGCGAGTCGCTGGCCGACGGAATCAAACGGGCCACCGACATCATGGTCGCCGGCAAGGTCGTAGTCGTCTGCGGCTACGGAGACGTCGGCAAGGGATGTGCTCATGCCATGAAGAGCCTCGGGGCTCGAGTGGTGGTCACCGAAATCGATCCGATCTGCGCACTGCAGGCGGCGATGGAGGGCTACGAGGTGACGACAATGGACGACGTCGTCTCTCGCGGCGACATCTTCGTCACCGCCACCGGTTGCTGCGGCGTCATCACGGGAGCCCATCTCGAGCAGATGAAGAACGAATCGATCGTCTGCA
Source organism: Planctomycetaceae bacterium (assembly GCA_003445035.1). Taxonomy (GTDB): domain Bacteria; phylum Planctomycetota; class Planctomycetia; order Planctomycetales; family Planctomycetaceae; genus UBA8437. Next base: position 4,316 of record DLVV01000151.1, read on the forward strand.
ACATCGGGCACTTCGACTCCGAAATCGATATCGCCTACCTGGTCGACCACGACGAGATCCAACGTGTCACCGTCAAGCCCCAGGTCGACAAGTTCGTCTTCTCCGACGGGCGGTCCGTGATCGTGCTGGCCGAAGGCCGACTGGTCAACCTGGGCTGTGCCACCGGCCACCCCAGTTTCGTGATGTCCAACAGCTTCACCAACCAGGTGCTTGGACAAATCGCCCTCTGGAAACCGTCGGAGCTCGGATTCACAGACGACGATTTCCCGCTGGGAATCCACATGCTGCCCAAGAAGCTGGATGAGGAAGTGGCTCGGCTACACCTCGGGAAACTCGGCGTCCGGCTCGAAACGCTCTCGGGAGACCAGGCCGAGTACCTGGGCATTCCCACCGAGGGACCGTACAAGCCCGAATACTACCGGTACTAGCCCACCGACTGCTGCGGCTCATCCCCCTCGCGGATCCGTCGAGAGAACCCGGGATCGTCGATCGCCTCGCGGACCACTTCCCCGACCTCGAACGACTCGCGATCGGTCTCGACCGAAAACGGACTGTCGATCAGGCCCAGGGCCTGGGCCAGGCGATCCGAGTATCCGGGAAACAGCACTCGGGGATTCCACCACGGCACACGACGGTCGGACACCTCGTTGAGATGCCTCACGATGTTCGTCGTGCAGGTGTTGCTCAGCGTGTTGTAGAACTCGGGCCGATCTCTCAGCCCGTTGGCCCGACGGAGCATCGCGACCATCATCTTCCGGATCCGCTCGACGTCAGCACGGATCGGGTATCGGTAGACCCGGTTGCCCCGGTGCACGGACCGGAGTCCCACCAGGTCCCGTTCGGTGGCCACAACGTACATCAGTTCGAACTGGCGTGTCAGTCCGCCCAGCACGCTGAATTCCTCGCCGTTCTCTCGCCGGACTTCGACCGAAATCGCCAGCTGCTCTCCATCCTCAAATCCGAAGGACAGGAACGTGTGAGCCGGTCCACGCCATTCGGCAAATGGCTCGACGAAGAAATCGAGCCGTTCGAGCTGCCCGAGGTCGAAGGCCTGGTCACGATGGGTGACCGTGAAGTCGGTGGTCGAGCGGTAGCGACAATCACGGATTCCGGTGATCTCGACGAGGTCTCCGTCGAATCGTGCCTCCGGCAACACCACCTGGTCGGGTGACCAGTCGCGGCAGTTCGAGGGCTTCTGGAACAACCATCTCATCGCGTCATTCCACTCGAGAGACCGAATCGAACCAACATCCCGCGAATGCCCGTTCCGCCTTTATCCGCCGACAATCACAATCCGGGCCACGTTGTAGTAGATGATCACACCCACCACATCGACGACCGCAGCGATCAACGGGTTGGACATCAACGCGGGATCGAGTCCCATTTTCTGGAAACCCAGCGGGAGCATCGCGCCGGTGACAGTCCCCATGGCAACGACCAGGAACACGGTGATGCCGACCACCGCCGCCTTGTCGATTTCGACGAACCCCATCGCTGCCAGGAAGCTCAGAACCGCCAGTCCACCCCCCAGCAACCCGGCCAGCACGAGTTCTCGCAGGAGCACCTTGACACTCTCGCGACGTTCGAGCTGGCTGATGGCCAGGGCCCGGATGATCAAAGTGGCCGACTGTGACCCGGCATTGCCTCCGCTGGCAAGCACAAGCGGAATGAAGAGCACCATCCACTTCAGGTCATCCGCCTGGGGACCCTGCCTCATCGACTGCAGGGCCAGGGCCGTCAGCACGGCAGCAAACAACAGCACCACCAGCCAACCACCCCGTTTCCAGGCCAGGGTCACCAGCGAAGTCGAGAGATAATCGTCCTGGAGCGGCACAACGGCTCCCGAGCGATAGGCATCCTCGTCGGCCTCCTCCTGGGCCACGTCCATCGCGTC
>DLVV01000313.1:0-983 GCA_003445035.1 Planctomycetaceae bacterium
CGGCAAGGGGAAAGACGGCAAGGGAAAAGACGGCAAGAGTCAACAGGGGCAACAGCAGCCCAGGCAGGACGAAAACAAGACCCCGGGTCGAGATGAGATCGAGCGTGCGCGGCGGGAGATGGAGCGTGCGATCGAGGAACTCAAGAAGAAATCACGCGACGCGGCTGCCGATCACCAGGACAAGGCGCTCAAGGAGCTCTTGGAGGCCAAGGAGAAGCTCGAGGAGATCTTGCGTCAGCTGCGGGAAGAAGAGCGGAAGCTGTTGCTGGCCGCTTTGGAGGCTCGGTTCCAGAAGATGCTGGCCATGCAGTTGGCCGTCTTCCAGGGCACGATAACCCTCGGCCAGGTTTCGGCCGACGCCTGGGTTGGTCGTCACACGACCCAGTCGATCAAGCTGGCTCGCGATGAGGAGGAGATCGCCGTTGAGGCAATCAAGGCCCTGACGTTGTTGAAGGAGGAAGGCTCTTCGGTGGCGTTTCCCGAAGCGGTGGTCGAGTTGCGCGAGGATATGCTGGTGGTGTCTCGTCGGCTCGAGGAATCGAAGGTCGGCAAGCTCACCCGGGCAATAGAAAAGGACATTGTCGAATCGCTCGAGGAAATGATCGACGCATTGCAGAAGGAACTCGAGAAGTCCGAGGACGACAAAAAGGACCAGGACCAGAAAAAGCAGCAGCAGCAACAGCAGCAGGATCAGGAACCGCCATTGGTGGACAAGCTGTCCGAGTTGAAGATGCTGCGAGCGTTGCAATTGCGTGTCAATCGGAGGACACGGCGGCTGGCTCGCCTGATTGATGGCGAACAGGCCAAGGACAACGACGTGTTACAACAGTTGAAGGACCTGGCTCGTCGGCAGGCTCGGGTGCAAAAGGCGGCACGGGACCTGGCGACCGGGCGAAACCGTTAGCCGACCAGGCTTCGGGGGGATCATGCGGAGAATGGCTCACTGGCAGGCCCTCATGCGGCCCGTGGTTTCGGCATTTTGC
>DLVV01000313.1:1302-38073 GCA_003445035.1 Planctomycetaceae bacterium
TGGTGCTGGTGCTGGTGCCGGCGGCGGTTGGGCAACAGGCCGTCGAGGTGTTGACCCTGCGGGATCAGCCGCAACCGGTGGCCACCGGTGGTGGTTTCGTGTTGGCCGGCGAGAAGGTCTCTGGCCGTCTGGTTTCGTTGACCAAGGCCGGGGTCACGGTTGAGGGGAAGGAGGGACGTTTCCCACTGGTTCCCACTGGCCAGGTGCTGGACATACGCTTTCCGTTGACCGAGCGGGTGAGCAAACCGCCGAAGCCCGTCGCTGCCTGGGTTCGAATGGTTGACGGGAGTCGGATCGGTTGCCGGGCCGTGGTGGCGACGCCCCGACAGGTGAAACTGCAGACCCGGCACCTGGGGGAAATGGCGGTTCCGGCCGCGAGGATTTCCGCTGTCCGATTCGGTAAGGCCGAACGTGGAGTGGTCGATTCGTGGCGGGATCTGCTGGTCCGCGAGATCAAGCGGGATCGGCTGGTGATCCTCAAGGGCAAGACCCTGGACTATCTCGACGGCGTTGTTGGCGAGATCAACGACAAGCAGGTCAATTTCCTGCTCGACGGGGATGAGATTCCGGTGCCGCTGGAGCGGGTCTACGGGATCATTTTCTTCCGCAAGGCGACCTCCCAGGCGGTCTCGCCGAAAGTGTGCCAGGCGGCATTGCGGGGCGGGGATACGTTTGGGTTGACCGCGGTCAGCGTTGAAGGCAAGACCTGCCAGGGCGTCCTGGCCGGAGGTGCCAAGGTCAGCCTGCCCGTCGCTCAACTGGAACGGTTGGACTTTGCTGCTAGCCGAATCATTTATCTTTCGGCAATGACGCCACGGGACGTGGAACACGTCCCGTATTTCGATGTGACCTGGAAGTACCGTCGCGACCGCAACCTGGACGGAGGTCCGTTGAAGGTGGGCGGCCAACGGTTTGCCCGCGGGCTGGCACTGCATTCCAAGACGCGACTGGTTTACTCTTTGGCCGCCCGGCACCGGCGATTCCAGGCGTGGATGGGGATCGATGCGTTGGTTGGTCGGAGGGGGAACGTGCACGTTGTGATTTCGGCCGACGGCAAGACGTTGCTCGAGACCGATGTCAAAGGGACCGACAAGCCACGGCTGGTGGACCTGGATGTGACCGGACGTCGGCAATTGCAGATCCTGGTCGATTTTGGCGGCGACCTCGATATTGCCGATCACCTCGATCTGGCTGAAGCCAGGTTGATCCGCTAGGAGTTCTTTCCCACGGAATGCGGTCGCAACAAGGGCCGCCGGCGATGACAACAGGGAGGCAGGGGCGACGTGAGATTTCTCGAGCGAGATGGGTGCCCGGGCTGCCGATGGTGGCCGGCGGCGATCGTGCTCCTGGCGGTGGCCGTTCTGCCGCGGACCACTCGCGCGGTTGATCCGGCGGTGCTGGCGGCCGAGGCGAAACGAATCGCGGTGGCTTCGCGGCTGGCGTCGAGCGTGGTGGCGATTTTTTCTCGAGGCGGGCAGGGGGGTGGGTCGGGAGTGTTGATCAGTTCCGACGGTTACGCCCTGACCAATTTCCACGTCACCCGGGGGGCCGGCACGTTCATGAAGTGCGGGCTCAATGACGGACGGCTCTACGATGCGGTGATCGTTGGCATCGATCCGACCGGGGATGTCGCACTTGTGAAACTCCTGGGCCGTGACGATTTTCCTCATGCCCAACTGGGCGACAGCGACAAGCTGAAGGTCGGCGACTGGACCTTCGCGATGGGCAACCCGTTTCTGCTGGCGACCGACTTTCAGCCAACGGTGACGTACGGCATTGTCAGTGGATTGCACCGCTACCAGTATCCGGCCGGGACAATTCTCGAGTACACCGATTGCATACAGGTCGACACCTCGATCAACCCGGGCAACTCGGGGGGGCCGCTGTTCTCGGCGGGAGGCCACCTGGTGGGGATCAACGGACGGGGGTCTTTCGAGAAGCGGGGCCGTGTCAATTCCGGGGCCGGCTACGCCATCTCGATCAACCAAATCAAACTCTTCATGGACCATCTCCGCAGCGGTCGCGTCGTCGATCACGCGACTTTGGGGGCGACAGTGGTGACTCGCGAGGATGGCGCGGTCGTTGTTGACGGGATACTGGACGAATCCGAGGCGTTCCGACGTGGGCTTCGCGAGGGGGATGAGATTATCTCGTTCGCCGGTCGACCACTGCGGAGTGTCAACCAGTTCAAGAACATCCTGGGGATCTATCCCAAGGGATGGAAACTGCCACTGGTCTTTCGTCGCGACCAGGTGCGGACCGAAGTGGTGCTTCGATTGCGAGCACTGCACCGGGCCAGCGAACTGACGGGACAGCCCCGGGCCAGCCGGACCAGGCCGGGAAAACCCCGGCCGGGTCAACCGCCGGGACGGCCCAAGAGGCGGCCTCGTCGTGGTCGTCGTCCTCCACCGGCCAAGCCACCGGAAAAGTACAAGCATCTGTTCGTCAAGAAGACCGGATTCGCCAACTTCTACTTCAACCTGCAGGAACAGAAGCGGGTGATGTCGGGTGTGACCCGGCTTGGTGATTTTGGCAGTGCCGTGGGCGCGTGGGTGCTGGCCGGCAAGACGGCTGCCGGCGACGCATTCCAATTGACCCTGGCCGACGCCGGCGTCGGGCTCTCCTGGAAACAGAAGGCGTATTTTCAGGAACTCAAGTCGGCCGAACCGCTCGATGAGCCGAAGGGCAGTGGTGGTTTCCTGTACGCGATGCAGATGTGGAAGACCTTTCTGGCCAACCGCGCAAAGGGCTTTGGCGAATTCTACTACCTGGGCAGCGAACCACTGGACGGATCCGGTGACAGGGTCGACGTCATGATCAGCGAACTGGGCAATGTCCGGTGCCGCTGGTATCTGGACCGCAAACAGGGGCGGTTGCTGGGATTCGACTCACAGCGAGAAGAGGACACCGACGAGTGCGAAGTGAGATTGACCGGAGATGTCGAATCCGGCGGACGGCACTGGCCGAAGGCGATCGTGGTTCGATCGGGGGGACAGCCGGTGGCGACGTTTGGCGTTGCGACGGTGACCATCCGGAAAGGGGCGACGGAATGATGGCGATCCGGGTTCTTTCGATGGTTTTTACACTGTTGGTCACTGTTGTGGTCTGGCCGTCAACCGCCGTCGGCCAATCTGTGCACTCGACGATTCAACGCGTTCAGCAGCGGACCGTGAAGGTTTTCGGTGCCGGCGGCATCAAGCGACTTCACTCCTACAGCACCGGGTTCGTGGTGTCCTCGGCCGGCCATGTGGCGACCGTCTGGAGCCACGTGCTGGACACCGAGGAGTTGACCGTTGTGCTCTCCGACGGTCGTAAGATCCGTGCCAAGGTGTTGGGAGCCGAGCCTCAACTGGATCTGGCTGTGCTCGAACTGAAGGCAGAGGACCTGGAACTTCCCGCGTGGGATCTCGAGGCGGATTCCTCCGATGCCGGTCCGGGAACGCGGGTCCTGGGTTTCAGCAACATGTTCCGCGTGGCCACCGGTGACGAAATGGTGTCGGTGTTGCATGGTGTGGTTGCGGCCAAGGCCCCCCTGGCGACGCGGAGTGGAGCGTTTGAGACATCCTACGAGGGCACGGCGTACATCGTGGACGCGGTGACGAACAACCCGGGTGCTGGAGGTGGCGTGTTGACGACCCGAGGCGGACGGCTGCTTGGGATGATCGGTAAGGAGTTGCGGAACGCGGCGAGCAACACGTGGGTGAACTACGCGGTTCCGATATCGGAGTTGAAGCAGCCGATCCAGCAGATCATCGCCGGCAAGTACAGGGCCCGCCAGCGAGGGGCGGACGAAAAGGACGCGGTGGCCAGGTTCCGCCCGCTGGAATTCGGCATCGTGCTGGTGCCGGATGTGTTGTTCCGCACCCCGGCCTTCATCGACCGGGTGCAGCCCGGTTCGGCCGCGGCCACCGCGGGGTTGCAGCCGGATGACCTGGTGCTGTTCGTCAACGGGGACCTGGTGCAGTCGTGTCGGGTGCTCAAGCAACGGCTCGGGAGGCTCGACGCCGGAGGCAAGCTGAAGTTGACTGTCCGGCGAGGCGACAAGTTGGTGCCGGTCGAGTTGCCGGTGCCGGACAAGCCTTTGACGCCGGCTTCCGGACAGCCCAAGACAAAGCCGCCCGGAGGGAGCAAGTGATGAGAGCAGCGAGGATGCTGGAATTCCGGACCGGACGGGTGGCCTTGTGGCTGTTGGTCTGCCTGGTGACCGGGCCGGCGGTGGCCCAGGATCGGCCGGTTGTGGATCTTGAGACCCGTGAAGAGCAGGCGTTCAAGGAGGCCTCGGCGGTGGTGGCACCTGCGGTGGTGCGGATCCAGACCGTCGGAGGTCTCGATCGGGTCGGCCGGGTATTGACCGGGACGGCCGCAACGACCGGCGTGGTGGTTTCGCCGGACGGTTATGTCATTTCCAGTGCCTTCAATTTCGTCTCGCGTCCGGCGTCGGTGTTGGTCACCTTGTCGGACGGTCGTCGATTTCCGGCCAAGATCGTCGCCAACGATCGGGCGAAAATGGTGACGTTGCTGAAAATCGAAGCCGCCGGGTTGGCGGTGCCGAAGATGGCACCTCGTGACGGATTTCGAGTTGGCCAGTGGGCAATCGCCATGGGGCGGACCTACGAAAGTCCTCTGCCCAACCTCTCGGTCGGCATCATCAGCGCGCTGAATCGAATCTGGGGGCGGGCGGTACAGACCGACGCCAAGATCTCTCCGGCCAATTACGGTGGGCCACTGGTCGATATCCAGGGCCGTGTGATCGGTGTGCTTGTTCCGCTCTCCCAGCGCCAGGCTGGTCGGACGGCCGGGGTTGAGTGGTACGACTCGGGCATCGGGTTTGCGATTCCGATGGCCGACATCCTGGCGACGCTGCCGAGGTTGAAGGGTGGTGAGGACCTGCTGCCGGGATTGATGGGCATCACACTGAAAGCGGGTGATGTTTACGCATCGGCAGCGGTCATTGACAGGGTCCGGTTCAATTCTCCGGCTGAAAAGGCGGGGCTGCAGCCCGGTGACGTGATCGCCTCGGTCGACGGACAGGCGATCAAACGGCTGGTTCAGGTCCGGCACGCTCTGGGAAACAAGTACGCCGGTGAGACGATCACGGTACTGGTCAAGCGCGGTGAGAAGTCGGTGGAACAGAAGATTGCGCTCACCGGAAAACTCGAACCCTACACTCCGACCTTCCTCGGACTGCTTCCGGTTCGCAAGAAGCAGGGCGAGACGACCGAAGGGGTGACCGTACGTGGGATTCTCCCCGAGAGTCCTGCATCCAAGGCGATGATTCTTCCGGGTGACCGCGTGGTGCAGTTGGACGACAAGGCGGTGGCCGACGCGGCCGGATTGTTCGATGCGATCAGCCGGCGAAGGGTGGGAGACGAGGTGAAGGTGCACGTTGATCGCGAAGGCGCCAAGCGGACATTGACGGCCAAGCTGGCGGTCGTTCCTTCCGCAGTGCCCGTGGTGCTCGAGTCGGACGTGATCGTCGCGCCCAACCCCAAACCTGCTGATCTGCCCAAGACCGGTCGGTTCAACCAGGATCTTGAAGGCCACGACCACAGCTTCTGGGCGTATGTTCCCGAGAGCTACAACCCGGCACACGGTTACGGGCTGGTCGTCTGGATTCACCCGGGTAGTGACACGATGGAAGCCGACATCCACGATCTCTGGAAGCCGATCTGTGACGAACGCGGATTGATCCTGGTCGGTCCGCGTGCCAAGAATATCGCCGGCTGGAGTCTCAACGAGGCCGGGTTCATCGAGGCCCTGGTCCAGGAGATGCAGCAGAAGTACCGGATCGACAGTCAACGCATCGTGTTGCACAGTTACTCGGACGGTTGCCGGTTTTCCTTCCACCTGGCCTTCAAGTACCGTTCACTGTTCCGTGGAGTGGCGGCGTCATCAGAGCCGCTGAAAGTCGCCCCGCCGGAGAATCGTCCGGATCTCCGGCTGCAGTTTTTTCTCTCTTGTGGTGACAAGGACAATCTTCACCGGCTGGTGCAGCGGACGCGAGTTCGGCTTGCGGCGATGAAATTCCCTGTCGTCTTGACGACCGTGCCCGGCGAGGGACACAGTTACCCTCCGATCCCAGTGCTGGAGGCCATCGCTCGCTGGATCGACATGCTCGACCGGATATAGGCTCCGATCCTGCTTCGTCGGCCACCGACGCTTCCGGGTCGGTTATCCCTCGGATCGCGCCAGGCTTCGACGACGGTTCGAGCGACTCCGCAGCAGTAACACGGTTGCCATCGCGGTTGCCAAACCCAACCCGACCGCTCCGGCGAGTCCGGCCAGCCACCAGCTGATCCCGATCAACAGCCAGGCGAAAGAGTCGTGTTGACGGAGCCACGCTTTCAGACGGGAACGCTCCAGCAGCGGCCATCCCCACGCGATGGCACCGGCCAGTGCGAGTGAAACCAGGATCCGCCACGTGATCCACCAGCCCGACGGTGATCCGGTCACCTCGGTCGGTCGCTCGATGGGCCGGGCCCCCCGGGAGGGGGGCGGGGTGTTGATGGGAGGTTTGCTCGACAGGGAGGCGTTGATCGGCGGTTCGGTGCGACGTGACAATCGCCAATTGGGTCCGGTAAGTCGCCAGATTGTGGCGAGGTCGTCGACACCCAACTTGTCACGGGACAGGTCGTCGGGCCAAGAGTCCAATCGTGAGATATCTCCTTCGGGGATCCAGGTGATCTCCGAGGGCAGAATCAGCAGACGCTGGCGGATCGGACGTCCCGAGACCAAGGGCAGTGGCGGTGTCCATCGATCCGAATCGGGGGTGTCCGGCAACGTCGTCTCGAATGTCACCTCGGCGACGTTCTCGAAGTCGGCCCCAAGACGACCATCATCGACGGTCACCGAGTCGGGGGTGGGTTGCCACTGGATGGGTGCGTCGGTTCCGTTGACCGCCAGCAGGGCCGACTCCACTGTCACCAGCAACGGCCCGCTTGGGTGTGGGCCGGGTAGAGGCATCGTTCGCACCCGCAGTCGCCAGGGCCCGTCGGGATTGGGTTGAAGTTGAAACAGCAGTTGCAGAGGCGTCGGCAATTTCTTGCGGCGGATGTCGAGTTTTGCACGTGCCTTGTCGGTCGAGAGAACAAATCGGCCGGCCAGCACTTCGCGGGCATCGACGGCCGAGGTGGTGGAGGGGGCGGCATCCTCTGCGGGACTCACGAGCTCGGCACCGGTTAGAGTCACAGCCAGCTGTGGGTCGTGATACAGGCTCAGGGTGGTCGACGAGGTCTCCGCGTCCGTGAAAACCACCTCGGGCAATGCGACACGTTTCGTTACGTCCAATGGCAACTCGCCCTGGATGGTGATGTTCTGGATGCCCGTTTGTGTCTCCTCTTCGAAGAGATTGGCGTCCTTGAGGTACAGCACCAGTTGATCTCCGACCCGAGCGGTTCGAGCCAGCCGGTCGGCACCGTCCTGCTGCTGGATGCCGATCGAGGTGATTTTCAATCGCGGGTCGATTTTCAGAGAGTGGTGAAACACCGACAATCCGGTCGTTTTTGCCGAGGCGGTGATGGTCAGTTCCAGCCGGTCTTCACGAACGTGCAGGAACTGTTCGACGCGAACCACGCGTCGTGGCCTCAGCGGTAGGACATCCAGTGGCAGGACGGCAGCTTTCTCCAGCGTCCAGGCGAAAGAGGCGACCGGTTGCGAGGAGTCCTGGTCATTTTGCCAAACCCGTGTGAATTCCACGACGTCCATCGCGGCCACTCCTTCGGGTGGCGGAGCGACCACGGCAAGTTGGAACCCGTTGGCCGGGTTGACCCCCATTTTCATTGGGTCCGCCACGACCGGGATTGGAGGGGCACCGTGGGCGAGCGTGATGGCCGGGTCGATCGCGAGGCGTCCAGCATCGGCGGACACGGGCAATCGTCCGGAGAGTCGGATCTCGAAGGTGTCGGTCTGCGGATTTACGAATTCGATGATGACCAGTTGACGGCCACCGTCGGGAGGAAGGGACCTGATCGCCAGGACGTCCGGTGCGGCGATATCGCCGGGTCGGAAGACGAGTTGGCCGGGCAGGGAGAGAGTGAGGACGTTCAGGTTGCCGCCACGGACGGACACGGGCAGTCGATATTCGAGACGCGTTTCCAGTGGATGGATTCTGACGAGGCAGAGCGGGGCCGTGGTGGCGATGGACCGAGGACGCGGTGTGGTGACAGTCGGGTCAGCCGTCCAGGACAATTGCAGTCGTTGGCTGGCTCCCAAAAGGAAGTCTCCGTTTGCCGGATCGGTTCCGATCGTAGACGGCATTTCGACTTTCGGCGGGTTCGCCGGCAACACCAATTTGAGACGGCCTGCGAGGATCCTGGGAATTGCCAGATCGATGCGACCGCCCCCAGAAGACGGCTTCACCGTGGGGCGGAGATCGAGTTCCACTCGGTCGATTCGAGGCGTGTCCGTCGTCCGTGGTGGCAGGTTCAACAACAGCACACCGCCGCCATTCTCTCGGGCGAGCGGGTGTCGTCGGCCGTTGACACGGCATGCATCGGGAGCCAGGTTGACGCCATCGACGGGCAACCGGATCTGGACCGTGTCGTTCCGTCCGGTGACGACAGCTTCAAAGGCAGCGGTCAGGCCAATCTTGCCGTTCGCCCGGATTGTCGCCGAGTAGTCGGCTCGCCTGAGCAGGACGCCGCTGTCGGTCTTGTTGGCTCGACGTTCAGCGAACAGGGTTTCGAGCAGGTCCGGGCGGACAAACGCGAAGGGCGTCACCGGTGATGGCCGACCACTGGCATCAACCGGCAGCAGGACATCGGGACGAGCGGCCGTCGGTGGTTGGGCCGGTGGGGGTGTCGCGGGTGGTGGTTCCTGTGCCATTGTGTGTGTGAGTCCGGCGCAGGCCAACAGTAGGCCCAGGCCCGTTGGGATGCCTCTGTAACTCCGGGTCGAACCCAGCGATCCCTCCTCGAATGCGTCAACGTCAGCCGTCGGGGAAGCCAATCGCTCGGTCGATTGGCGATTCCACAGGGACGGAGGCATCAACAGCAAAAGCCAGATGGCCGCGAGGATGGCTCCGGTCAGCAGGGTCCACGGGGCCGGCGTCCACCACCCCAGCAGGACCAGTGCCGCCAGGCCACCCGCGGTCCATCGAATGTTCGGCCGGCGGACGGACAGGCGGTAACGAATGCCGATCACCAGGGCCACGGCCAGCATCAGCCACGACAAGGCTGAAAGACGATCGTGTCGCACCACGCTCACCGACAACTCCACGGGTGGACTCGTGAAAGTGGAGCGTTGAGAATTCCAGCCAAAACCGCGTCGTGAGCCCGAACGCGAAGGTTCAAGATGCCCGCCACCGAAGATCCGTCGCCAGGCAGACGCGGACAGCGGGTTGAATATCCCGTGATGAGGACCTCGGCCGACCGGACCCAGCCAGCGGGTTGTCCAGTGTTCTTCACTCGATTGGCTTGCCAAAATCGAACGGCCGGGCGCGCCGGTGAGAATCTGTCCGGGAGCTGTCGTCACGTCCCACGTGAACGTGACGTTGGTTTCGAGTTGAGGGAAGGGGATCACACGTCGGGAGACCAGGAAGCTGGTTGTTGCGGGCGTGGTGTACCGGACTTCGATCGTCCGCAGGGCACCCAATTCGAGCGGGGGAACCGAGATCTCTGTGCCATCCGATTCGGCTCGTGCGGCCTGCCCGTTGACCAGTACCGCTTCGAGGTGCGCTTCCGAAGGCAGTCGGAAGCGGAAGGGGCGATCGAAGATGTCACCGACAAATCTCATGTGTGCCGAGTGGTGGTCGTGCCCGGCATCGACGGGGGCCAATTGCGAGAGCACCAGCATTGAGATGATTCGGCCCACGTCGGTCGCTGCATCGCGGGCCATTGTCTGTGGCCGCGCCGGAATGTTCTCTGTCGCGTTGAAGTCCGGCCCTGCTGGTCTCCTGATGGGGGACTGGCTGGTCGTCACCGTCCCGGTTCCGTCGGCGGATTCGCCCGGGCCGGTGCGGTTGGTGGGAATTGTCGCCGAGGGGGGAGACCAACGAAACAGACCCCCGGGAGCCGACTCGGTCAATGCATCGAAGCTGGCAAACGCTGGCCAGGGATCTCCGAGATTCTCGGGGCGAATTGGCTCGAGCACTCCTGCGACGGAGTCTTCCAGACGGGTGCCGGCCAGGGGCACGGCTGCTGCGAGGATCATGCGGTGGCGGTCACATTCGAGTGGTTCGACCAACGGCAGGTCTCCGACGTCCAACTCGTTTCCGGCTCGGCTCAACTGGATCATCAACGGACGGGTCGAGGTGGTGTCAACGGCGTCGGACCACTCGACGATCAACTGCTGACGGTTGCCCGCGACCGCGATGGTCCGCCATTCGACTCGCGTTGCAGGATCGACGGGTTGCAGATCGACGATGTTCCAGCCGGGTGCCAACAGGGCGCGAGTGGAGAACGATGCGCCGGAAGTGGATGACCAGGCGATTTCAGCCGAGGCTGTCCAGCCGGCCTGGTCGCGATCGAGTCGGGCGAGCACATCGGCCGAGAGAGCGCGGCGAGGTTGGCCGACAACCAGTTCGAGTGAGGTCCTGGCTCCAATCCGTGCGAAGGTGAATCGGCGTCCACCAACCGCGTCGGCGGTCTGTTTCCAGCCGACCGAACGGAACGTCTTCAATTCGAGTGGTTCACGCACATTGAGAGTGAGGTCTGGCTGGGAGTTTTCCGGATCACTGCCCAGCGGTTGTGCTCCCACCACCGAGACTTCCGGCAGTTTCCACGACTGGTCGGCCAGGATGTCCGAGTCGATCGTCACCTGGAGGGTTCTGGAGGTGCCGTCGGCAGCATGGGGCAGGGGGTCGGGCAGGGTGACTCGCCAGGACGCGCCGGGGGACGGGTTGATCGGTCGAGCCACGACGGGGTCACCGTCATAAGAAATCGACTCGACCCGGGCGCCGGCCGGTACCGAGAGAACCAGGTCCTGGACCGCCTGGCCGGTCCGTTCGAAGACCAGGTCCGTGACGATCCTGGCCCCATTGACAGCGATCTCGCAACTGGTGCGTTGCCTGGCCAGGAGCCGCGTCGTTGTACTGGGTGTGGCGGCCGTGGTGTGGTCGATGATCAGTCGAGAACGGTTGCGGTGTCCGAGTTGTAGTCGAAACCGATGGTGGCCAACGGGAACGGGCCGTGTCGAGCCGTTGGTGGGCTGCGTGAGTTGGCCATTGGACGCGGTCAGTCGATGCGAACTGGGCACGTCGAGCACAAGCGAAGTTTGTACGGACGGTGCGAGCCTGACGTCGAATTCCTCGAGCGAGACGACCTTGCGTCCCTGCAACGACCAGTGGCCGGTGACGGTGCTTCGGCCCGGTGGGGCCACCAGCACCACGGTCCGATGAGCCGTGGTGCCCCAGGTCAGTGGACGGCCGTCCAGTTGCAGCGATGTGATCGCCAGGCCAAGTGGTGCCAGGGGGATGGCCGTCGGGCCGGGAGCGTTGTTGATGAGTTCCAGCGAGAGCTGGCCGTCCCGCAACTGGGTGTCGTCGATGCGAGCCGAATACTCGGCGGTCTGGATCCAGGCCGCACGGGGTCGCGATCGCAGACGGGTGATCTCGCCGACAAGGTCAAAGTAGTCCTGTCGGGGGATCGCTTTCCAGGGGCCGGCGGGCCAGTCGTCCGTCTTTTTGTCGTCAACGGCTCGCACTCTGACCGGGCCGGCGATCGGAGCGATGACCGGAGCGCCGTCATTTCGCTGGGCCGAGGCCTTCTCAACTGACAGCAGTGTCAGTGTGACGACCATCGCAGTCCCTAACACCCGGACCAGGGAACGGCCGATCATCCCTGGACCTCCGATTCCGGATGGGCGGCGATCTCGGTGGCGACCGGTGAGTCCGAATGGATGGCCGTGGACGGTTCACGGCCGGCCGTCCCGCTCGAGAGCGGGATTTCACCCGAGGATCCACGAAGGCGGTCGATGGGGGAGGAGAGCGAAACGAGATCAAACGCGGGATGACGCCCGAAGCGATAGTGTAACATCGTCGCCAGGGTGGCCAGGGCCAGGCCCAGCAGTGCTGGTTGCAGCAGTAGGGTGATCGGTTCGGCCAGCCAGATCGCCAGCACCGCAACAACGAAACCAGCCGACAGGCACGTGACCACGTGACGGGTGTGGGGGATGTAGAGCAGAATGAGGCCGGTCGCGAGAGCCAGGCCGGCTCCGAGAAGCACGAAACTCCACTGGCTGATCGAGTGGAACGAGAAACGATCCGGAGGACCGAAGTTGCTGTAGGTGTAGGCGTTGCCGACGACGATCGGAGGGAATTGGGGTGCGTGGCCAGGAATTGCCAGCCAACCGGCGGCGTGGTCGAACCCCGTGTCGGTTTCACGGCTGAAGTGCAAGCCCTGCCACTGCCAGGAAAACCGTGGAGAATGGCCACGCGCTCCGCTGAGCAGGTGCTGGCCGACCGGGAGATGAACCTGCCAGAGTGTCTCGGCGATGTGCACGGTGTCGTCCAGCCGCGGTGTGACCAGGCTGTGACGCCCGGACAGCAGCCCGTTTTCAGACCGTCCGGTCACCAGGTAGTCGACTTGCAGCAGGTGATCGGAGCCGGAGGTGAACCCCGAGACGTCCAGCCGGAACTCGGTCCCGCCGCCGGGGGTGACTGTTTCCCGGTAGTGATCGCTGCGGAGTGGCTGGCCGTCCCAGTGAAATACCGGCACACGACTCAACTTTGCGCCGGCTGAAAACCGCACCACCAGTGTCGTGATCTGGCCCCGGATATGGTAACAGGCCCACGACTGAATCGTGCCCCGGTCGGCGTCCTGGACCACCTGCACGATCGCGACGCGGGGAACCGTGAAGTGGTACGAGGCGTCACGGTCACCCAGTCTCAGTGCCAGGTCGACCTGTGGGGGAGATCCGCTGGCACGCCACACCGGGCGGTTTTCGGTGTCCAACTCCGACTGCCAGGTTTCTCCGTCGAGCACCGCATCGATTCCACCGCCACCGGTCAGTTCGAATCGTGTTGACGCGAACGCCGCATCGGTGCTCTGCATCAGGGGGATTGGCATGGCCACTGTCGTGATTGCCAGGATTTCGGGAGCCGACAGTTCGAAGTCGGCGATGATACGGAAGGAGCCCAGGCGATCCTCGTCGAGCTGGATGTCGGCCTGTTGTTGGGTGCCGACCTCGATTCCCGGCCGAGCCTCGAGTGGAATCGGTTCCGCGTCGGGGTCGGCCTGCAGCCGAAACCTCACCTGCTTGTCCTGCAGGGGACGGGGGACCATCAGCTTGACCGATCCGATGCGGGCGTATTCGACCTGGTAGTCGATTTGCTGGGTGACCTGCAGCTTGCCATCAGAGTAGTTTGCGACGACCGATGAGGATGTGGTGATGCGTCGGGGTTGCGGCATCACACGCACCTGGAAGCTGGACGCCTCGGACGGCAAACGGAAATAGTTGTCGTCCGGAACGATGCCGTCGCCGAGTTCCTCCGGGAGCGAGATCAGTTGCTTGAGCTGGGCCGAGAGTGGCCGCGTGGTCGTTTCATTCCGGGCGGTGAGTTCGGTGTCCACGTTGATCGCTCGTCCGACAACCAGCACGGGTTCGGGGGGCGTCGGAGCCACCAGTGCTGGAAGAGTCAGCGTTGGAGAGGAGGATTCGCCGATTGGCCGAATGGCCTTGAAGCGGACGGCGAACTGGCCGTCGGATCGGCTTTGGCGAGCCGCCAGGCCCACTCGCAATCTCTGGGTGTTCTCGTCGAAACGGAACTGCAGTTCAGGTGATTCGTCGGCGATGACTTGCCAGCCCTGCTCGGTCCAACCTGGCCAGTGAAACTCGAACGCCTCGATCGCACCACGGAAGACCTGGCCGCGAGGGATATCGATGATCAACTCGGCGTTGGACTCTGAAAGTTTCAGGAACAACTGTGGCTCGGCGATGAACCGAGGTTCAATTTCGACCAGGTCGAGTTCCAGGCGGAAGGGTTGCCGCAGGATCTCCCAGGCGCTGGCGATTTCAT
Organism: Planctomycetaceae bacterium; assembly: GCA_003445035.1. Classification (GTDB taxonomy): domain Bacteria; phylum Planctomycetota; class Planctomycetia; order Planctomycetales; family Planctomycetaceae; genus UBA8437. The sequence continues at coordinate 15,257 of DLVV01000313.1, forward strand.
TACCGAAGAGTGGAGCCAGGGTCGGGGTGCGGGGGAGGTCGCGGACGTTGATTCGATGGACAAAGCGGCCCAGTTTTCGGTTACTGCGATAGTTGTCCAGCAGTTTCATCGCCACGTGGCCGGTCTGGTACCGCGCTTCTTCGACCTGGAATCCATCGATCACCAGGGGTTCGCCGACGGTGGGAAATTCGCCCTGCAGTGTCCAGCGGATTGCGATGGGATCACTGGCGGCATCGGCAACGCCTCCGACCAGTGGGAGGTGTACTCGGCCGGGTTCATCGGGGTCGATCTGGGGGTCCTGGATGGCGTCGCCCTGGACATCGACCAGCCGGTAGCCGGTGGGCAGGTCGACGGTGATCGTTTCGGGGTGTCCCTTGAGGACACGGATTCGCTGGTGTGTCTTGAGTACGACCGAGTCGGTATTGGGTTCGACGGAGATGGCGATCGAGGAGGCCAGCACGGTGTCGTCGTCATCGGCAGTGGCGGTGGCCCGCCACGAGAGATCGATTCGGTCGCCGACACCGTGCACTTCGATCCGATTTGTGCCATCGGTGCCGGGTCGAACGGTGGTTTGGCCACCTCCGTTGGGGGTCGTGGCTCTCAGTGGACCCCCTTCCACCAGCAGCAGTAGTCGTGTGCCCGCGGCCGGTGGAGTTGGCAGTGCCAACTGCAGGCGTCGGCTCGGGTGTTCACGCAGAACCGGGACGCTGAGTTGGAACGACAGTTCGTGAAGGCCCTTGCCCTTGAGCCACCAACGGAGTCCGTCGGTGGTATTGGCCTTTCGCGTGTCCGGACGCGATTGTCCTGGGCCGCTGTGGGACACCGGTGACGTGAGGACCGTGTTGCCGTTGGCCATCCGCAGTGTCACCGGGACCCATTCGTCGGCTCGTTGCACGCGAACTTCCACGCGGGCATTCAGCAGGGCACGGTCACCCAGGACCCGACCGTCCAGCGAGACACTGGTGACATGGAACGGGGGGGCCTGTTGGTTGTTCTGCCACCGGAGGAAATCTTTCCAGAGGTCAGTGGGGACGGGGATCCGTTGCCCCTGGAGACCCGGCAGGAAGATCCAGTCGGCGGTGTTCTTGGGCTGTGGCGAACCGGGCTTGTCGGTCGGCCTGGCGGCGGGTTGACCGGTGACCTTTGGTGATTTTGCTGTTGGCTGGGGCGCAACGACACCTTTGGCCGGCGGTGCCACCGGCCGCTGGGCCAGTGCCGTGCCGACGACCATCAGGCTGATCGTCAGGAGCAACCAGGGGCTCCCGGCGGTTGGACGCAGAACGCGCCGCTTTGAAGAGAAATGCATGAAATGGAACCCACCTGCCCCCATGGTATCCGTGCCCAGCAGGACCGGAAAGCACCAAAATCTCCACGTCCGCACAATTGCCCGGGATGGGGACGCCGGTTGGTACGTGGAGGTCGGGTTACATCAACTGGGAGAGTTGTGCGTGCACGTCGGTGCCGTTGGTGGCGAGCAGGTCCGCGACATCGACAGCGAAGCGGCCGCCGTCCAGAGACGTCACCCGACCTCCAGCCTCGGTGACCAGTAACGCACCGGCAGCCATGTCCCAGGGCTTGAGCGTGGTGGAGAAGAATCCGTCCAGGCGGCCGCTGGCGACGTAGGCGAGATTGAGTGCCGCCGATCCGGTTCGCTGGGTGTGCTGCGATGCGACCAGAACCCGCAGAAACCGGTCGACGGCCGGATGGTCCGGTGATGTGATTCCCACTGGCAGGCTGGCCGTGACCAGCGCGGAATCGAGGTCGGTGACGGTATCGGCTGAAACCGAGACGGGGTCTCCGTTCAGGAGTGTCCCTCGGCCGTGGACTGCGGTGAACAGTTCGTCGTGACTGGGGTCAAGTACCACGGCGATGGCGAGTTGGCCACGGTATTCGAGGGCAATCGACACGGCGAAGTAGGGGACGCCATGGACGTAGTTGCCGGTGCCGTCGAGCGGGTCGATGATCCAGCGAAAATCGCTGTCGGTGCCGGCGTCAGAGAGTCCCTCTTCTCCCAGCAGACCGTGGTCGGGGAAGCGTTCGCCCAGCAGTTTCGCGATGGCGTTTTGGCTTTCGAGATCCGCCTCGGTGACCATGTCCCGACGGCTTTTCTCGGTCACGGTGAATCGGTCCCGCCACGAAAGCAGAATCTCTCCGGCACTGCGAGCGGCCTCGACAGCCGTCTCGAGTCCAGCGTCCAGACCCGTCTGCAGGAAGTCCGTTTCCGACACATCGCGCTCCGTTCCGAGAATCGATTGCTGCGGCGATTCTAACGGTCCGGCGTCTGGTTGTCCCCGTTGTCTTCGCCGACCTCGGGATTGACCCAGCAGGGCAACGGTTCTCCGGCGAGACCTGCCAGGAGATTGTTTGCGGCAATTTCGGCCATGCCGTTGCGGCTCGAGATCGTGGCACTGGCGATGTGGGGGACGACCACGCAATTGGGCAGCGACAGCAGCGGGTCATCGGCCGCCGGAGGCTCGGGGTCGGTGACGTCGAGCCCGGCGGCGAAGATGTCGCCACCGGAGAGGGCGTCGTGGAGATCCTCGCTGACGTGCAGTGGGCCACGAGCCGAGTTGATGAAGACAGCGGTTGGCTTCATCTTCCCGAATGCCTCGGTGTTGAACATACCGGAGGTGGTGTCGTTGAGATCGACGTGAACCGAAACGAAGTCGGACTCGGCCAACAGCGTGTCGAGATCGACCTGTCTCGCCCCCAATTCCGTTTCGGCCGCCTCGTTGACGTACTGGTCGTGGTAGAGCACTTGCATGCCCCAACCTCCGTGGCACCGCTTGGCCATCGCGAACCCGATTCGTCCCATTCCGACGATGCCGACGGTTTTTCCACAGAGGTCCAGCCCGATATGTCCCCGGGGTTCCCATGTCTTCCACGCTCCCGCACGAACGTGGTCGGCGGCTTCGACGATCCGGCGTGCGGCGGTGATCAACAGGGTGAAGGCCATGTCAGCGGTGGCGTCGGTCAGCACGTTGGGCGTGTGCCCGACACGGATACCCCTGCGAGTCGCCTCGGCGACGTCGATGTTGTTGAAGCCGACGGCGTAGTTGCTGACGACGGCCAACTGCTCGCCGGCCGCGTCGAAGAACTCGGCATCAACAGCCTCGGTCAGCAGGCTGAGCACCCCGTGGCACCCGGAGATCTTTTCGAGCAGCAGGTCCCGGGACGGCGGCAGCGGCTCGGTCCAGATCTCGGTGTCACACGCGGCCTGGACGATTTCCAGTCCCGCGTCAGGGATGTTCCGCGTGACGAAGATTCGGTGCTTGGTGTCGGAGGACATCGGGGCAACTCCCGAGGAAGGCAGCGTGGATGAGTCACGTATCGACTCCGTTCGCCTCCTGCGTGACATCCTCAAGGTGGGGAAACGGGGGTGATGTCACGGCCCGGTGTGTGCGGCCTGCCTGCCGCGTGGGCACCTCCAGTCTAATCGGGACAACCGACCGCTGGCAATCACCACATCCCTTATCGTCCGTCGCGAATCATTTCACGGGCCGCGTTGCGGCCGCAGGCACCCATCACTCCGCCGCCGGGATGAGTGGCACTGCCACAGAGGTAGAGGCCGTCCAGGGGCGTGCGGTGGTCGGCCCAGCCGGGGACCGGACGCAGATTGAACAACTGGTGCAACGGCATGGCGCCCTGGAAGATATTGCCGCCGGTCAGGCCGAAGGTCCGTTCGAGGTCGACCGGCGAAAGCACCTGGTGGTGGAGGACCGAATCGGGAACGTTGGGCGCGTAGCGGGCAATTTCGGCCAGGCAGCGGTCCAGCAGCGTCTGTCGGGCGTTGTCGTCCCACGGGCCGTCGGCGAGATGGTAGGGAGCGTACTGGACGAACAGCGACAAAATGTGCTGGCCGTGGGGGGCCAGTGTCGAGTCGACAGAGGTGGGGATGGTCATTTCGACGATGGGCCGTTGCGAGATCTGACCCTGCCGGGCGTCGTCGTAGGCCGTTTCGAGATACTCGCAGCCGGTACCGATGTGGATTGTGCCGCGATGTTGCGGACCCGGTTCCTCGTGTCCGGGACAGCACAGGAAATCGGGCAGTTGGTCGACGGCCAGATTGATCTTGGCACTGGCACTCGCATAGTCAATGCGGTCGACAGCGCGGACGAATCCGTCGGGGAGTACCGATTCGGAGACCAGGCGGCGGAAGGTCTGGTGTGCGTCAATGTTGCTGGCGACCCGACGGGCGGCGATCGATTTGCCGTCGACGACCACCCCGGTGACTCTGTTGCCATCGGTCTCGATCTGTTCCACCGTGCACCCGGTACGGATTTCGACACCCCGCTCGACCGCAGCGGCGGCCAGGGCATTGGAAAGTCCCCCCATGCCTCCTTCGACGTAGCCCCAGACGCCACGGGCTCCGCCGGCCGACCCCATCACGTGGTGCAGCAGCACGTAGCCAGTGCCCGGAGCCGAGATTGGTTGGAACGTGCCGATGATCGCATCGGTTGCGAGTGTGCTCTTGAGAACGTCCGATTCGAACCAGCGGTCGAGAATGGGTCGCGCGGCGCCGGTCAGCAATTCGATCGCCTCGGGCAAGTCCTCGCCCAGATCTCCCAGGGCCTGGTGAAGCGACCAGGCGGAGCCGGCGTCTCGGATCTTCGAGAAGATCCCCCGTCGGCGCCACGATCGGGGCAGGGGCAGCAGGTTGGGGGCGGGGCGAGACAGCACCGGTTCGAGTCGTTCGGCAATCCGTTCCAGCAGTGCTTCGTAACGAGGAAACGCTTCGGCGTCAGACTCGGAGAACTTGGCGATTTCGCGACGGTTCGACTCGTCGTCGGGACCCAGCAGCAACCAGCGACCGTCCTCGGTCGGAGTGAACGACGAGGGGTTGCGTGGCAGCACGCGGTAGCCGTGCCGGGCCAGTTCGAGGTCCCGTTCGATTTCCGGCAGCAGCAGGCTGACGACATAGCTGGCCGTCGACACCTTGAAGCCGGGCCAGGGTTCATCGGTCACGCACGCGCCGCCGACGATGTCGCGTCGTTCGAGCACGAGGACACGCCAACCCGCCTCCGCCAGGCCCGCTGCACAGACCAGGCCATTGTGGCCGGCGCCGATGATCACACAGTCAAACGTGGTCGTCATGACCGGTCTCGGCCAGTGTCATCGCTTCGATGTCGTCGCCGAATCCTCCGTCGCCCTCGTCCCAGGTCACCTCGCGACCCAGCCGGTGGGCAAGATTGCCCAGGTGGCACAGCGTGGTGCTGGTGGCACCGGTGGCGATGTCGGCGCGGGGCATTTCCCTGGAGCGGAGACAATCGATGAAGTTGGCCAGGTGATCGTCATCAGCCCGGTGACCGTCACTGACGGGGGCCTCGCTGCGACCGTAGATCTTGTAGCCGCCGCGGTCGATGACCAGCGTTCCGAGTTCTCCGTAGAACGCGGTTCCCTCGCTGCGGCCCTCGGGGCCGCGAGTGCTCCACAGCCGGTGTTCCCAGGCGATGGTGGCATCGGGATAGTCGAACTGGACACAGAGCGTGTCGGGGGTCTGACGGTCGTCGTGGAAATGGTAGATGCCTCCGCTGGCCGAGACGCGGGTGGGCAGTTCCAGGCCGAGTCCCCAGCGAGCCGTGTCGAGGGTGTGGACGCCATAGCGGCCCAGCGCCCCGGTGCCGAAATCCCAGAACCACTGCCAGCTGCCGTGGAACCGGGCTGGATGGAATGGACGTTCCGCAGCAGAACCCAGCCAGGCGGTGTAGTCGACTCCGGAGGGGGCATCGGTCTCGGATCGCGTGCCGATCGACTTGCCGCGGTGCACAGTCCAGGCGCGAGCCAGTCGCACGCGACCGATTTCCCCAGCGTGCAGCAGGTCGATGGCTTCACGAAAATGGCGACCGCTGCGTTGCTGGAGCCCACACTGGATCACGCGGCCGGTCGTGCGGGCCGTATCGATCATCGCCCGCGATTCCTGGATGGTTCGCGACACCGGGGCCTCGACGAAGACGTCCATGCCGGCCAGGCAGGCCAGTTGGGTCATCGTTGCGTGATGGTGATCGGGTGTGGCGATCACCACCGCATCGAGGTCGTCTCGATCGATCACGCGACGGAAGTCTGAGAGATATTCGGGGGCAAATCCCTGGGCGTCGACGATCCGCGGTACGGCGGTTGCCAGTACGGAGGGATCGACGTCACAGAGCACGGGGACGTCGGTGTCACTGCGGGCGGCAAGTCGGGTGGCGAGTTCGAGTCCACGTCGGCGGGTGCCGATCACCGCGATCGCAATCCGCTCGTTGGGTGATGCCGATGTTCGGCCCGATGAGAGGGCGACCACCCCGGCCGCGGTAGCTCCGGCCACCGCAGCGTTCTTGGCGCTGTGGCCGAGAAATTCTCGGCGACTCAGGTCGTCATGATCGGCCGGGACCGGGTGCGTCGATTCGGTGGACATGACGCCAGTGTAGCAATGCCCTTCGGGGGGCCGCCAGTGGCGACCGTCGCGACGGATCTTGACACCCTTGGAGGTTTGTGAGACGACTCCGTCGGCAACCGGAATTTCATACCGGAGAAGGAGTTGGAACCGATGGACGGACTGAGGCGGACCATCCGCCGTTGCCTGGGGCTGGGCGGGATCCTGCTGGCCACGCTGTTGATATCGGCCGGTCTGCTTGCGGTGTTTTCGGCCGCCGGAGATCGCGTGGTCGAGAAGGTGATGACGGTGATTGCCGCGGTGTCGTTGCTGGCCGTTCTGGTCGACGGTGTCGTGTTGCTGGTCGTCGTCGGATTGGCCGCGAGCCGCTCGATCGAGGACTCGTAGCCGGGCGGTTCAATTCCAGTCCAGCGGGGCCTGCCAGGCCTGTTTGAGGTCGGTCAGCGACGTGTCGACCAGTGTTCGGCCGTCGTCGCTGATGATCTCCAGACGGTCGCCGTCGTTGGTGGTTCCCACCTGGACCACCGGTTGCCCCTCGACCGCCTCCCGGAAAGTCGATTCGCTCTCCGCGGTCACCTCGACCAGGAAACGGGTGGGGCTTTCCGAGAACAACAACTCGGCGGCCTGGAGTCCGTCGGACACGGTGGCGAGTTCATCCAGGTTGAGCGAAACGCCGATTCCTCCGGCGAAAGCCATCTCGGCGGCCGCCACGGCGAGGCCGCCTTCGCTGAGGTCGTGGCAACTGCGGACCGACCCGGAACCGATAGCGGCGTGGAGCCGGACGAGCCGTTCGGGTGCGGTGTCGAGGTCGACGCGGGGGACCGATCCACCGCCGAGCGAGTTGACCAGCGCGATGTGGCTTCCACCGAGTTCCTTGCGGGTGTGTCCGACCAGCAACAGACGGTTGCCGGACTGCTTGAGGTCCATCGAGACGACCCGGGAAATGTCCTCGACCTGCCCCAGGGCGCTGATCAACAGCGTCGAGGGGATGGCGACGTTTTGTCGTTGTCCGGATTCGTCATCCCAGGCGAACTCGTTGTTCAGGCTGTCCTTGCCACTGATGAACGGTGTGCCGAAGGCGATGGCGGCGTCGTAGCAACCCAGGGCTGCCCGGACCAGTGTCCCCAGCGTCTCGGGACGTTCGGTGTTGCCCCAGCAGAAGTTGTCGAGGATCGCGATCCGTGTGGGGTCGGCACCGGTCGCGATGCAGTTCCGCAGGGCCTCGTCGATCGCGGCGATGGCCATCCAGTAGGGGTCGAGGTCACCGTAGTGGGGGTTGATTCCACAGGAGACAACCAGGCCGCGGGCCGATTCGAGGTCGGGGCGAACAACCGCGGCGTCGGACGGGCCATCGTCGGCGGCACCGACGAGCGGCTTCAGCACGCTGCCGGCCTGCACCTCGTGGTCGTACTGCCGGATCACCCATTCCTTGCTGCAGACGTTCAGTGATCCGAGAATCGCCAGCAGGTCCTCGTCCCAGCGGTCCCGGGACGGCAGTTCGAGAGGTTCCTCTGGCGGGGGCGTGTAAACGGCCTCGCGGATGACCGGTGGCCGTCCGTCGTGGAGGAACTTCATCGTGACGTCACCGACGAGCGTGTCGTTGTACTTCAGCACCAGTCGACCGGTGTCCTGGAATTCACCGATCACCGCGGCTTCCACCCCCTCGGAATCGCACAGCGAGTGGAATTCGTCCCAGTTCTCTGGTGGCACGGCCAGCACCATCCGTTCCTGGGCCTCGGAGATCCAGATTTCGGTGTAGGAGAGGCCCTCGTACTTCAGCGGCGCCCGGTCCAGCCAGACCTCAACCCCCAGTTCCTCTCCCATCTCGCCGACGGCACTGCTGAAACCGCCGGCTCCGCAATCGGTGATCGCCGAGTAGAGCTTCCGGTCACGGGCCTCGAGCACCACATCGACGACCATCTTTTCGGTGATGGCGTTTCCGATCTGAACCGCGCCGCCGGAGAGTTCCTCGCTCTCGTCTGTCAATTCGGCCGATGAGAACGTGGCTCCGTGGATCCCGTCACGGCCGGTCCGGCCGCCGACGGTCACGACCAGGTCACCGGGGCGAGCGGCCTTGGTCGACAGGCCGACCGGAATCGTGGCCACGTTGCCACAGAAGACCAGGGGATTGCCCAGGAAGCGGTCGTCGAAGCAGATGGCTCCGTTGACGGTTGGGATGCCCATCCGGTTGCCGTAGTCACGAACACCGGAGACCACCCCTCGCATCACACTACGCGGATGCAGCACTCCGGGCGGCAGTTCTTCGACGGGGGTGTCCGGCCGTGCGAAACAGAAGACGTCGGTGTTGCAGACCGGGCGGGCCCCCATTCCGGTTCCCAGCGGGTCGCGGATTACACCACCAAGTCCCGTGTTGGCTCCGCCGTAGGGCTCGAGGGCCGAGGGATGGTTGTGTGTCTCGACTTTGAAGCAGACGTCGAGGGTGTCGTGAAACGTCACGATCCCGGCGTTGTCGCGAAAGACGCTGACGCACCAGTCGTCATCTCCGAGTCGCTCGCGGATCACCGTTGTCGCTTCGAAGATGGTCTCCTTGAGCATCTGGTCGAAGTGCCGTTCGGTGGATTCGTCCTGGTAGTGGATCCGGCCGCCCAGCGTCTTGTGCGAACAGTGTTCGCTCCAGGTCTGCGCGATCGTCTCGAGTTCGATGTCCGTGGGGTCGCGATCCAGGGAGGTGAAGTGGTCACGGATGGTCCGCATTTCCTCGAGCGAGAGGTAGAGTTGCCCGTCCCGGCTCTGCCGTTGGAGTGCGTCATCGTCCATGTCGCGAAGTGCGACACTCTGGAGTTGGAACGTGTAGTCGCTGCCCAGGGCGATCGAGTCGATCGCCAGGGGGCCCTCGACGATGTGTTCGATCGCGTCGTTGGCCAGCACCCGTTCGGCCAGGCGAGCCAGGTCGGTTGCTGATGCGTCGGAGTTGACGCGGTACTTGCGGCAGGTGGCCACCGCCTCGACGGGCAGGCCGAGTTCTCCCAGGGCCTTCAGGGTGCTCTGGGCAACGTTGTCGGTGACACCGGGCTTGAAGAGCACGTTGATCAGTTGGTTGCCGTCGTCGGTCGGAGAATCGGCGGATCCGTCGAGCGAGCGGATGGAATGGTCCTCGACGATGGCATCGACCAGCAGCGTGCCGGCGGTCTCAGCGACACGGTCGCTGCCGGCATCGGTTTCGATCAGGAAGCTCCGCGAGGCATGGACATCACGGACGGTGGTGATGCCCAGGTCGCGGCCGGCCGAGATCACTCGGGCCGCTTCGCGGTCGGTTTCGTTGGCCGAGGGTCGGACTTCGATTTCCCAGAGCATGCCATCCCTGGACGGGTCGGGGTCGGTCGCGACGGCGGGTCGGGAGCACCTCCCGGCTCAACCCAGTCCGTCGCGTTTCCTTTTGGCCTCTTCGAGCAGCTTTTGCAAGGCGCAACCGTCGTCGCGTCGGAGTCCGTCGGAGAATTCTTTGAGCTGAGCTTGGAACCGGTCCAGCGCGGTTGTGATGGCGGACGAGTTGTGCTGGAAGATCGGGACCCACAATGCCGGGTCGCCGGCGGCGATTCGGGTGGTGTCCCGCAGCCCGGTGGCCGACAGTTCGGTGTCCTCCTCAGACAACGAACCGGCCAACGCGGCGGCGACCAGGTGCGGCAGGTGGCTGGTCCGTGCCAGTGCCTGGTCGTGCTCGTTCGGGGTGCGGCGGTGCACCACGGCACCCAGTGCCGTCCAGAAAGTTTCGAGCCGTGCCATCTCGGTCGGATTGGCGTTCGACTGGGGTGTCAAGACGCAGACCTTTCGGTCGAACAGGTCGGGATCGGCGTGTTCAAATCCCTGCCGCGTCGAGCCGGCCAGGGGATGGGACCCGATGAAAGCCGGGCCATGGACCCCGTCCAGGTCGGCGAGTTCCTGGCAGAGTGCCCGCTTGGTGCTCCCCGCATCGGTCAGCAACGATGTCTCGGACATCACCTCGGCCAGCGCGCGAACATCCTGAGCGATCCGGTCGACGGGGGTGCAGACGACGGCGAGATCAGCGTCCGCAGCCACGGCGACATCGGTCGATCCCTCGTCGATCAGGCCGGCCTCGACCGCTTCAGCCAGCCGCTTCTCGGTTCGCCCAATTCCGACAATCCGTCCGGCGACGTGTCGTTGGCGGGCGGCGGCGGCGATCGAGCCACCGATCAATCCCACGCCCGTGATGGCGAGGGTGGCCAGGAACGGTTCGGAGGGTACGGACGACTCGGACATCAGGCTGTCGGGGCGGTGTGAGGTGGATGAGTCTCCGGATCGTAACCAACCCAACCGACTGGTGACAGTTGCGGGTGTCCGGCGACAACTTGCCCGGCCCTGGAGTTCAAAGCAATCCGGGAATCGGGGTGCCTTCGCAGTAGGCCATCGGTCGCCCAATCGGGGTGATCATCTCCTTGTCGTGTTTGACACCCATGCGCGAGAGAATGGTGGCGAACAGGTCGGCGATTTCGATCGGCCGGGTCGGTTTGCGATTGCGGCCGGTGGGGTCGGTTGCTCCCAGCACACGGCCAGTTGCCAGGCCGCCGCCTCCCACCAGGCAACTGAAACCATGAGGCCAGTGGTCTCGTCCGTCGAGCGGATTGACCGTCGGAGTGCGGCCGAACTCGCCCAGCACAAGCACGATGGTCGAATCGAGTAGGTCGTGTTGCTTGAGATCGGTGATCAATGCGAAGAGTGCCGGGTCGAGGATGCCGGCCTGCTCGCGGTGACCTTCGAAGTTGTTGGCGTGTGTGTCCCAGCCCGGCAGGGTCACCTCGATGGCTCGTACACCTGCCTGGACGAGTCGGCGTGCCACCAGGCAGCCCCGTCCAAAACGGCTGTCGCCGTAGAGATCGATGGTCGACTGGGATTCATCGTCGAGGTCGAGCTGGAAGGCCTTGAGCTGGTCGGCGTTCATCATGGTCAGTGCCCGGTCGACCATCAGTTGGTGCTGAGTTGCCCGGACGGCCACGGCGCGACCACGTCGGAACGTGCGGCTGACGACGTCCAGCCCGTCGAGCCTTCGTCGTTGACGGGAGTTGTTGGCCCGCGAGGCAATATTTCTCAGGCGGCCACCCGGATTGTAGATCTTGTAGGCGTCGTACTGGGCGCCGAGGAATCCTCCCCGAGCCGGTCGTTGGTCACTCCCCAGCGAGACGTGCTGTGGGATCGCGATCTTGGCGTTCCAGCGTTCCTTGGCGAGGATCGCGCCGACGGAGGGGTGAGTCAGCGTCTGGTCCGGGCGGTACCCGGTTTTGACCAGGTAGACACCGCGTTGGTGATCGCCTTCTCTTGAGACCAGAGAGCGGATAACAGAGAGCTCGTTGATCACCTCGGCGGTCTGCTGGAAATCGGCGGCGATCTTCAGTCCCGGAAGGCGAGTGGCAATCGCCTTGGTCGGCCCGCCGACGGCGGAGCCGGGGTGAGGATCCCAGGTCTCGAGCTGGCTTGGACCTCCGGCCAGGAAGAGCGTGATCAGGGAGGTGGGACGTTTGGAGCCGCGTCGGGCTGCGGCTCGGGTTTCGAGCGTGGGCAGGGAGAACCCGAGCCCCAGCGTCGCCAGGATCTGTTCGAGCCAGCGGCGACGATCGGTCGACGGCGAAGTGATCATGACCGACATGATGCTAGTGGTTCCAGGAGAATTCGGGCGAGTTGAACAGGGTCCAGAAGATGTCCTCGACAGCCTGTTCCCTTTGTTCACCACGGGTACCGGTTAGCCATCCGCCCAGGACCTCCGATTCTTCTGCCACCGGCTGGCGTCCCAGGCAGACCTCAAAGCAGGTTCTCAGGCACAGCGCGTTGTCGTCAACCGTTGCCTTGGCGATTGTCGTGGTGGCGCTGAGGAGGCCGGGTTGAATCAGTTCGCGAGCCAATTCGCCGTTCATCCGCAATAACGCCTGGGGAATCGTCCCGGTTTGCTCGGACAACTCTTCGTCGCCAAGGTCCCCGTATTCCTGCACGAAGTTCTGTTCACCAAAGAACCGTCGGGCGCGGGTGAAAAGATGAGAGTGCCGGTCGATGGTCTTGATGGAGCCAGCCTGCAGCATCGCGCCGATGACCTGTTCGGGACGGAGGCGGATCAGGGGAAAAATCGCCCAGGCCTCCTCCTGCCCTCTCAGTTCTTCAGAGGAAATCTCGTCGGGTGTGGACTGCCGGGCCTGGGGATTGGGGCGCGAATCCAGTCGGAAGGGGCGGCTGGAGGCGATCACGTGCACCAGCCACTTGAGGCTGCGACGGTGGTCGCGGAAGTCGCGGGCGATCAGGTCCAGCGGTACGGTGGCGGGGTCTCCCGGATCGGGAAGATCGTCGATGGGTGCGTGGAACGGGCGTCCAAACATCAGGCCCCAGAGGCGGTTGACGATCGCGCGATCGAAACGCTCGTTCCGTTCGTCGGTCAGCCAGGCGGCGAACCTCTGCCGGGCTGATCCCCCTTCCGGTAGCCACTCGCTGCCGAAGGGCACGCCGGGCGAGACCACCCGTGACGTGTCGTCGGCGTGGTCGGTCACCTGGAATTGGCGGTCGCCGTCGTCGACTCCCAGCGGAGTGAATCGGACGGGAGAGAAGAAGGCCGCCAGGCCTTGGAAGTGGACCTGTTTCCAGCGGGGATCGAAAAAGTGGTCATGGCACTGGGCACAGTCAATTCGCTGACCGAGAAAAGCCCGCACCGATCGTCCGGCCAGCAGCTCGGCATCGATTTCCTCGTCGATCTGTGCGATCGTGATGAAGTTGGTCTCAGGATTTCCGGTTGGAAGACCGCGGCCACTGACCAGTTCGGTGACGATGCGATCCCACGGCCGGTCGGCCGCGATTTGTTCGCCCAGCCACGCGTGGAACCGGTCACGGCGGAACGCCAGAAAGGGTCCCTCGTCGGCACCGACCAGGGCCCGGCCCAATCGCTCGGACAAGTAGGTCGGACAGCGGCTGTCGGTCAGAAGTCTCTGTGTCCATCGTTCGAGTTTCTGGGGGCGATCGTCAGCGTCGAACTCTCGGAGTTCCTCGAGAGAGGGGACGGTGCCGTGGAGAGCCAGTGAGAGCCTCCTGAGAATGGCCAGCGGGGCGGCCGTGGTCGCCGGCGTGATTTGCTCGGAGGTCCATCGCGCCGCGAACCACTGATCGATCTTCTCGGTGGTGAGGTCGACGGCGAACTGTTTCGACACCGTGGCCGGGGTCGAGATGTTTGTGGTTTTGCGACCGGAGATGGTCTGGATCATTGCCAGCAAGGCGGCGGCGACCAGTAGCAGCGGGACCAGTCGACGGAGTACTGTCATATGCCAATTGTCCCGCCTGCGTCACGTACTGGCAAGACGCTCTCCGGTTCTCCATTCCGATCGACGGTCGACTGGTCTGGCCGTTTCGGGGAGCGAGAGGGTAGAAATGGTAGACGAGGACGATGGCTGTGCTCGCTGACGTGAGCCTTGGAGTTGCCGTCGTGAAACCCTGGCTCCCGCTGACGGTCGATACACCGATGTCGGCTCAATCACCCGCACCAGCCGTGAGCACCGAGGGCCTGGTGTTGTTGCCCAGGGACACGCTGGGGGAGGTGCTTCGGTGTCCCAACCTCCTGCAGCACCCGTTGCGAGCGACCGCCTGGCTGATCCGCATGCTGTTCGGGTTGTTCAGCCTGACATTGCTGTTGGCGGTGATCGCGGCGATACCGGTGGTCAATATCCTGGCCCTGGGGTATCTGCTGGAGGTTGAAGGGCGGATGGGGCGAACCGGCAAGTTGCGGTTTGCGTTTCCACTGCTGGAGATCGCTCCGCGGTTCGGGACGATCGTGGCGGGCTTGTCGGCCTGGCTGATCCCGGTCTGGATCCTGACCGAGGTCCTGGCCGACTACCGCCTGATTGCTCCCAAAAGCGAAGCGACGGCGGCCCTGGGATCGGCGCATGGGGTTCTTGTCGTGCTGGTGACCGTCCACCTGCTGCTGTCACTGGCCCGTGGCGGCAGCCTGGGGTGTTTCGTGCGGCCGTTGAAGAATCTGCTGTGGCTGATCGGCCAATTGCGGCGAGGCGGATATTTCGAGCGGGCTGAGAAACACGTTCGCGAGTTCGTGTTCGAGATGAGACTGGGCCACCACTTCTGGCTGGGGCTGCGGGGTCTGGCGGGAGGACTGATCTGGCTTGTGATTCCCACCGCGATGTTCGGAGTCTACAGCCAGGTTGACCAGATCGGTCAACTGGTGGTGACCCTGGTGGGGGGCATGATGCTGGTGTTGGCATTGGCGTGGGTGCCGTTTCTGCAGGCGCGTTTGGCGACCGAGAATCGGATGCGGGCGATGTTCGAACTGGGGGCTGTCCGCGAGTTGTTCTGCCGTTCGCCGTTGTGCTGGTTCATCGTGATCACGATCACCTCCGCCCTGTCTTTACCGCTGTACCTGTTCAAGATCTACCTGCTGCCCTCCGATGCAATGTGGATGACGACCCTGGTCTTCATCGTGACGATTTACCCGGCACGGCTGATGACCGGTTGGGCTTACCACCGGGCCACGAAACGACCTCGCCGGTCGTTCTGGGCGTGGCGGTGGTTGTGGCGGCTGATGATGCTGCCGTTGTTGAGCTTCTACGTGTTTCTGCTGTTCTTCACGCCGTTGTTCAGCGAGCACGGCAAGCGGGTGTTGTTCGAGCACCATGTGCTGCTGCTGCCAGTGCCCTTTTAGGGTTGGTGAGCCGGGTTGCACTCTGCCGGTAGCGAACCGAATGTGGATTACTTATCATCGGCAGGTTCAGCGTGGTGCAGTGCGTTTTCGGTTGCTGTACCGAATCTCCGGCAATTCCTCTCCAGCAGCAAGAAGCCACAGCGATGGCCGATGTAACGACACAAAATATTCGTAACGTGGCATTGGCGGGGCATGGGGCGACGGGCAAGACAACTCTTGCCGACTTGTTCCTGTTCAAGGCCGGCGTCGCGTCCCGAGCTGGATCGGTCGACGATGGCAGCAGCCTGCTCGACACCGACGACGAGGAGAAGGGCCGCAAGTCGAGTATCACCTCATCGGTAATCCAGTTTGACCACAACGGCAAGCGGTTGCAGGTGATCGACACGCCGGGATTCCCCGATTTCATCGGCCAGATGATCGGTGCCCTGTCGGCGGTTGAGACCGCCGTGGTGGTGATCAGTGCCGGAGCCGGGATCGAGGTCAACACCCGTCGGGCGTTCAACGCCGCAGGTGATGCCGGGTTGGGTCGGATGATCCTGATCAACAAGTGCGACATGGACAACGTGCAGTTTGAAGAATTGGTTGGAGAGATCCAGGAGACATTCGGGCACAGTTGCGTGCCGCTGACCCTGCCGGTTGGCATCGGCAGCGAGTTTTCGGGAGTGGTCAACACACTGGACCTGCCCGACGATGTCCCCGGCGATGTCGGGATGGATCCGACCGAGGTCAACCAGTCGCTGATGGATGCGATTGTCGAAGCCGATGAGGAACTGATGGAGCGGTATCTTGAGGGTGAAGAACTCTCGGAGGCCGAATTGTCAGCCGGCGTCAGCACCGCGATCGCTTCGGGCACGCTGATCCCGATTTTCTGCACGAGTTCGAAGACCGATGTCGGTGTCGAGGAATTTCTGGACGCTCTGGCCAGTTGCTCTCTGGCTCCAGCCGACGTTTCTCGTTCGATGAATTCCGGCGACGAGGAGGTTGCGGTTGATGCCGGAGGGGACACGCTGGTGGCACAGGTCTTCAAGACCCGGATCGATCCGTTCGTCTCGAAGATGAGTTTCATCCGGGTCTTCTCCGGAACCCTGGAAAAGGACTCGTCGGTCAGCGTTCCCCGCCTGGGCAAGCCGGTCAAGATCGGCCAGTTGCTCTCGATCAACGGGGCGGAGCAGGAGAATGTTGATCAGGCGGTGGCCGGTCAGATCGTGGCCCTGGTCAAGATGGAAGACCTGAAGGTCTCCGACACCCTGGCCGCCGACAACGGAACCAAGCTTCCTTTGATCGAGTTTCCCCAGCCGATGGTGGGATTGGCCGTTGAGCCCAAGAGCCAGGCCGATCAGACGAAGATCTCCGGAGCTCTCCAGAAAATCGAGGACGAGGATCCGACGTTCCGGGTGGACCGCGAAGCCCAGACCAAGGAGATGGTCATGAGGGGGATGAGCGAGTTGCACCTGCAGGTGATCGAGAACCGGATGGCCAGCCGGGACAAGGTCGAGGTGGTCACCCGCGCTCCGAAGATCCCCTACCGCGAGACGGTCAGTGGTTCGAGCGAGGGCAGTTACCGTCACAAGAAGCAGACCGGTGGGGCCGGACAGTTTGCCGAGGTCCATTTCAAGGTCGCCAGCTTGACGCAGGAGTTCGGAGAGCCGGACGAATTCTTCATCAAGGCGAACTTCGAGAACCTCCGGGCGTTCAGCTACGACGACAAACACAACTTCTGTTTCATTGACCGCGTGACCGGTGGGTCGGTCCCGAACAACTTCATTCCGGCTGTCGAGAAGGGGATTCGCGAACGGATGGAGCAGGGGGTGATCGCCGGTTTCCAGGTGCAGGACTGCACCTGCGAACTGTTCTTCGGCAAGGATCACCCGGTTGACAGCAACGAGACGGCGTTCAAGACGGCCGCCAACCGTTGCTTCCGCGAGGTGTTCCAGCAGGCCAACCCGGTTCTGCTCGAGCCGATCGTGCAACTGGAAATCACCGTGCCCGACGCGCACCTGGGCGACATCACCAGCGACTTGAACACCCGCCGCGGCCGCATGGAGGGAATGGACAACGCCGGCGGCGGTTTCCAGGTCGTCAAGGCCAAGGTGCCGTTGGCCGAAGTGACCACCTATTCGAGGTCGCTCTCGAGCATGACCGGTGGGCAGGGGTCCTACTCCTACGAGATCAGCCACTACGAGCCGGTGCCGCCCCAGGAGCAGGGCAAGATCGTTGCCGCTTCGAAGAGGCGAGACAACGACGAGGACGAGTAGCGCGGCCGACTCCCGGTCTCATTTCCGCTTCCGTCGTCGCCGCATGATCGACCGCTGCCAGGTCGCAAGTTGATGCGCGATCGCCCGGGGAGTCAGTCCGGCAGCCGCCCGGGGTCTTGACGGGCTCGGCCGACGGTCGGTCTCCTGTTCGAGCTTCTGCAGCCACGGCGGAACATCGATACCCGAGCCGTGTGTCTCATCAAGGTACCGGTTGACTTCGACCTGCAACTGGGCGAAGGCCATCGACGGAAACCGCTGGGCCCTCGCGTCGGCGTGAGCCGCCTCGACCAACGCCCGCATTCGGTTGACTGCCAGTGGTCTCAGAAAACGCTCGGCCAGTCGGTCGGTCAGCCCGGGGAGACGCATCCCCCAAAGAGATTCGAGTTCGCCGAGTCGCTGGAGATGGCCGTCGGCGTGTTGTCGAACACCTCGACCACAGATTTCCTCCCACGCGGTGGCCAGCCACGGTCGCGGACCCTGTGCCAGCACCTCGTGAGCGATCTCCGACGGCGCGAAGTTCCACGCGTCACGGTCGTAGGCGGCTTCGAGTCGCAGGAAGTCGAGCAGGCAGTGGATCTTGTCACCGTAGTCCGACTGTGTGGTCGTGGTGTTGTATTCGATGAAGCGGTAGTAGCGGTCGATGATCGTCTGATAAATCACCTGGAGGATGTGCGAGGCCTGTTCGCGATCGAGGTCTCCGGCTTGCAGGTCGTTGACCAGACGACTCTCGGCCAGCGGATCCTCGGCCACTTCGGATTCGAGGTGCTCGAGCAGCCAGTCGGTCCCCTGGTGGAGGATCGTGCGGATATGTCCGAGAGTCAGCTTGGGGGCGGCGAACAGTTCACTGCCGTAGTTGGCAATGAATTCTCGGACGTCCTCCCAGATTTCTTCGGGCTCGATTGCTTCGGCAGCGGCCAGCCTCGTCCGACTGCTGTGGCGCAGCCAAGGGACCTGGAATCGATCGACCAACTGCCCGAAGATCTGCAGCAGGCCCTGGTCCCGGTTGAAACCCGACCGGGAGGGACGGTGGTCGGGTCGCCGATCACGGCGTGAGCGGCGGGGCCGGGGACGCTTTTGCCGGGGTGGGGTTCCCGGCATGTCGCGGCGGGAGCGTCGGGCGTGCGGATGAGGCCAGTCGTGGACGGAGTGGCAGACGGCCTCGAGGGTATGGCGAAGTGCCAGGCGGAACAGGCGGTCGAACTCGGTCACCGCCGCGCCCTCGGGCCGAGATGTTCGCTCCATGCGGTAGGCGGTTCGCAGCACCTGTGAGGTTTCCCGCAGCAGTCCGAGTTTTGGCAGGTGTTCGACCAAAAACTGCAGGTCGGCATGTCGGGTGCGTGCGGCGAGCATCGAGTGGGGATCGCCGCCGGCATCCAGGGGGACATACAGCAGCGGTTGGCGGGCCAGCCGCCGCAGTACCACCGGCAGGGCCTGGCGGATTGTTGCGGTGTCTCCGTGGATCACCGCACCGGTCAAAAGACGCCACAGCCGGTGTTCCCGGCGGTCGCTGTCAGTGGTCGCGGTCGGCAAGAGTCCTCGCAACATCAACTCGGCCCGTCTCGCCTGCACGTGGACGGCCATCACCAGTTGAAGCAGTTCGTACTTGGTTTGAAGCTGGATGTCGAATTCGATACCCGCGTCGGATCGGGCTGACGGTGTGGGGATCGGGTGTTGCCAGATCGCGTCAAGCAGTCCCAGCAATTCCTCCTGCACCGTGCGAGCGTGTTCGGTCCAGCTCCGGGCCTTGTCGGGGTCGAGATCCGGCAGCAGCGGGGCACCGGCAACCAGTTGCTGCCAGAGCCGTGCGATGGACTCGAGGAATCTCAGGCGGGGGACCAGTTCCCGGTACAGCGATTCGAACTCGGTCGCACCGGGCAGATACCCCTCGTCGAGCAACTCGGAGTCGAACCCGTCGTCGGCGCTATCCCGGAAAGTGACGTCGTCGTAGGCGGCCGAAAACAGGGTGTCGTCCTCGGAGAGACCGTCCTCGTCGTCGATCAGTCCCTCTTCGAATCCGTTGCTCAACCCATTCTCGAACTCGGGTCCGTCGCCCGGATCGTCGTCCACTCCGAACGTCTCGTCGAAAACGTTCCCCGGCTCTTCGGGGTTCTCGTCGTCGGGCAACCCGATCGAGCCGAGGAGTTCTTCGAGCAGAGAAGGGTGCGAGGGGGTGCCCAACTGGGTCAGTTCCTCGTCGAGACGAGGGACCGACCAGTACGATTCGGCATTGGCTTCGAGCACGGCAAAGAACCGCTCGACCAGTTGGGTGTGGTCCGGCGAGGGACGGATGTGTGCGGGGTCGGTGGCGAGGTCAATCCAGCGATTGAGCAGGCCGGCAATGCTTGTCGGGCTCGTGGCGAGGTCACCGGGGACGGCCTGGTTGAGCCACTGCATTAACAGTCCCATGGTGGCCGGCAGGTCACGGCGATCGAGCAGCGCGTCGACGATCTGAGCGTAGGCGGGGCCGGCCTGGAAGTTGGAGAAGTCCTTGACCTGCTCGGCCCAGAAGGCCAGGTCGCCGCGGGCGGCACCGGCCGATTGCCAGGTGGCCAGGACGTGGGCCGCCTGTGACGCCGACCACCAGCGGCGGACTCCCGATTCGGCGTCGAGATCGACGACGATTGACGCTCCGTATCCGTCCCAGTTGAGTGCGAGGGCCTGAAAGTCGTTGTTGAGTCGATTGACGAGGTCGTTGTGCCCGCGGGCGGCGGCTTCGGACAACGCCGTTCCGTAGGCAGCGAACAGACGCTCCATCAACGTCAGCAGGTCCTCGAGCCGCGAGTCGGGAATCACGTCTTCGCGGGCATGAAACAGGGGGAATTGGGCCTGGAACCCGAGGTAGTTCCAGGGATCGGGCAGGGCCCCGCAGTCGATGCCGCGGTCGAGAAGATCACGGGCCTCGGAAAGGTGTTCGAGCGCTTCGAGCAGGTCGCCCCGCTCGGCACTCATCTCCGTGGCCGTCAACGCACACTGGATCTCGCACTCGAACCGGATCGACGCCGCCGGGATCGACTCGGCCTGTTGCCTCGCCGCTTCGGGAAATCCCATCCGTGCATAAAGCAGTGCCAGTTGACGATGCTGGATCTGGTGGGCGCCGTAACGGGCGAGGTAGAGGTTCAGTTGCTGGCGGACATGTCCGAAGGGTTGTTGAGTCTGAGCGGCCAACTCGGTCAGCATCTCGGCCCGTTCTCCTTCGGCCAGTTGGACGTGATGCTCGTAGAAGGCATCTCTCAGACGAGCGACGACCGGCAGCAGGGTGGTCAGTGAGACGGTCGAGTCGTGGGTGTCGGGGCCGGCTCCACTGATCGCCGATGCCATCAGCACCGTTCCCGCCAGGACGATGGCGGAGTCTTCGAGCACCTCCGACGGATCCGCACCGTCGTCGATCGTCGACCGCGTCCAGTCGATCAGCGCGTCGAGGATGACCTGCCTGAGGATGAAGCGGCGGAAGAAGCCCTTGGTGTCGGTCGAGTCATGATCCCACTCACCGAACATGTACGTCGTCCGCTTGTTGACCGGGTGCAGGTGGTCGTGGGCACGGACATCGACGGCCAGTTCGTCCAGGTGAGACGGGTTGAAGTGAGCCACCGTGAGCAGATCATCTGGGGTGTCCTCAAGCACTTCGATCGTCCGGGCGATCAGGTCCTGGTAGGGACCGGCCGACGCCCCGGCACCGGCCAGGTAGACCGGTACCGGGCGATAACGCTCGTTCGGATAGGGTTCGCAGAACTGGTCATTTTCGAGCACCGCTACGGGGCGGTAGCCGAGGAAGTCGTTGAGAGTGTCGAGGGCCGCTTCCAGGATCCGCGTGGTGTCGTCCCACTCGGGACCCTGGCCGAGGACGGCCTCAAACATTTTCACCAACAGGAACGGATGCTCCCAATCGGAATCAGCGAGGTGAAACAGCAGGTCCGCATGGTGCATGCGATACAGCGGGATGAGCCCGTCGAAGACGAGCTCGAGGACCGCGTCGGCCTGTTCGCTGTCGGCCAGCACAGAGACACTTCCGTCGCCGGCAAGCGACTCGAGTGATTCGGCGAGCAGCCGTCCCACTTCCGACCAGCAATCGACACCGCCGAAGTGGTCGCAGAGCCTGTTGAGATTGTCGGCGAAGGCCGGATGGCCGCTGCCACTGGAGAGGTTGAGGTATCCGAGGATCTCCTCGATCAACCCGGGGGGCAGGCCGGCGTTGCTGGTGGTCGGACCAAGAGCGGTCATGGGTGGCGAGCCGAAAGGGCGGGACACGGCCTGATCGACCAGGACGCGTTCGACTATAGCGATCTGCCGGATATCGCATAGCGTCAGTGCCGCCAACCGCACGCGGTTGCATTCCCCAGATTGGTATGCGATTCTGCCTCGATTCTTCCCGCCGCGCGAACTCTCGTTGCGGCACTTTTCGCTCGATCCGACCCGGAACCCGTGTGATGTCCGAAGAGACTCCCCCCGCGGATGACATGAATTCGACTCCCGAAGAGGCCTCGGCCCCGGAGTCTTCGCCGACGACAGCCGGCGAGAGTGCCGGAGGGACTTTCGAGGCGCCGCGGATCGGCTCGACGGAAATGCCGGCGTGGAACACCGGCGAGTTGATCGACGCGCCAAAGTTCACCAAGCGGAACTGGTTTGCCCTGCTCGGCCCGGGGTTGATCATGGGCGGCTCGGCGATCGGTGGCGGCGAATGGCTGCTGGGTCCGAAGGTCACCGGTGTCTACGGAGGTGGCCTGCTGTGGCTGGCCACGCTCAGCATCCTTGGACAGGTGCTCTACAACATCGAGATCAGTCGCTACACACTTTACTCGGGCGAACCGATCTTCACCGGCAAGTTTCGCATGATGCCCGGGCCCCGCTTCTGGGTGGTCGCGTATCTGCTGTTCGATTTCGGTAGCGTGTTCCCCTACCTGGCTGCCAATGCGGCCACTCCGGTGGCAACACTGATCAAGGGGGGTGAGGTGCCCGGACCGGACGACTTCTGGCTTATGAAAGGGCTGGCCTACGCGATCTTCCTCGGGGCACTGGTCCCGTTGTTGTTCGGTGGCAAGATCTATCGTTCGTTGAAGGTTGTGATGACGTTCAAGCTTGTCGTCGTCTTCGGCTTCCTGCTGTTCCTGGCGTTCGGTTATTCGAAGATGGCGACGTGGAAAGAGATCACCACGGGATTTGTCAGCTTCGGCAAAGTGCCGGTATTGCGGGTCGAGGACACCAACGGCAACGGCAGGCTTGACGCCGGCGAGGACTGGGATGGTGACGGGCAATTGGACGTCATCGAGCCGCAGGTCGACAGTGATGGGGACGGCGAGTTCGACACGTTCGATGACAAGGATGGTGATGGGTATCGGGACGGTCGCAACGTCAGTTCCATCTGGTCGATGTTCGGCGGTGAACGCGGGTTCAAGGACATAGATTTCACGATGGTCGGGTTCATTGCCGCCTTGGCGGCGATTGCCGGTTCGGGCGGACTCTCCAATACGCCCACCAGCAACTACACCCGCGACCAGGGATGGGGCATGGGGCACCATGTCGGCGCGATTCCCAGTGC
>DLVV01000296.1 GCA_003445035.1 Planctomycetaceae bacterium
GTCTTCTTCCAGGCCGTCAGGATCTGCACGTCACTCTCCAGCGAGTTCTCCGCCACCTTGTACTGCTTGAACCGTTTCTCGAGGTCCTTGCGGACATCGTCGGCCGAGTACGTGTGCTTGGCGTAAACAAACTCGCTCCGCCCGGTGTCGAGGTCGTTCCGCAACGCCAGGATCGCCGTCTTCTGCGAATCCAGCCCGCCGCTTCTCCGCTCGACTTCCTTGGCCTTGTGATCGACATCGACCTGAGCCGAGGCGATCACGTGCATCATGTCGCGGATGTCCGGGACCAGGTTCTCGACTTCCGTTCGAGCTCGCTCGATCTCGAATTCCAGCGGCACTTCCGATTTCACCGCATCGCGAACTGTCCCACCCCAGGTCGTAGCGTAACTGAGAACGTCACGCCCGAAGACGAAGGTCCCCAGGGACACTAGGACGGCCGCACCAATCAGGCTCTTCTTCAAAAACATGGTACTGCTCCCTTTGGCTTGTACCCTCGGAGGCCTTCATCGGGAGAACATCTCGCCGGCAAAGTGCCTGCCAAAATCGTTTCTGAGGGTATTTCGCCGCGGGGGACAGAATCTTGAAACGGATTGCCCGGTTTTTTAGAGGATTCCAGGACCGGTCGTTCCGCGGTGGCCGAGGTCTCGCCTGGAAAGGCAATGTGTGTGTATAAGGACGCCCTTGACCTCCACGCACGTCGGCTGACCGTCACCATGTCAGAATTGAGGAAGCCGTTGAATGAAATCCCCGACCAACGATACGCTCCTTAGACTACTCACGGTAAGAGTTTGGCCGGTGCTGGCGTTCGCTGTGTTTGCCCAACCGGCTGGCGCGCAGATCAATGTCCGTGATTACGGCGCCAAGGGGGACAACGTCACCGACGACACAGCGGCCATCCGCGCGGCCGTTGCGGCGGCTCAGCGGGCATATACGCTGACGAAGTCCTCGGTTCCGGGTGGACATGGCGGAATTCCAACGCGGCCCGAAATCGTCTTTCCGAGCGGGCGTTACCTGATCACCGAAGCGATCTATATCGCAGGTGGCGTCGTGCGGGGCAAAGGCGAGGCGCTGCTCATTCAGAAGCATCCTGACAAGGACCTCATCACCTCGCAAAACGCCTGGCGGATGACGATCTCCGGCCTGACGTTTGTCGGCGGGCGGAATCAACTGCAACTGAGCAATGCCAATGACGACGGTGGATTCATTCAGATTTCCGAGTGCCGGTTCTATGGCGCGGCCGCAGTGGCGGTCGTCATGGGCAAGGGGAGCAACTCCACCCAGCTGAAAATCCGTGACTGCGTATTCGTCGAACCGGAGCAAGCCCTTGTCAGCTATACCGACGAGACCAACGTGACCGACTGCTGGATCACGAGCAGCCGGAAGATGAAGAACAAGGCGGTGATCGAAAACCGCGGTGGACGAATGGTCCTCGAGAAGATCCTCGGCGTCCCCCGGGTTAACGGAACGGATCAGCGCTGGGTCGACGTGTATTTCGGCAACCTGACCTGCCGCAACTTTCGCTTCGGCGGCGAGGGCGGCGGCTTTACACCGGTCGTCAATTTCGTGAAGTATATTCCCGAACCGGCTTCGTTTGGTCTGGGGCCTTCGATCGTTCTGGAAGGGTGTCAGATTTACGCCCGGGGAAACTCCAAGCGGCGGTGCGCCGTTTCCTGTGAGGAAATCCCCAACGGAATCACCATCCGCGAATGCGCTCTTTCCGTCCCGGCTGTCCACTTGAGTGACAGAATCGACCTGCAGAACTATTTTCTGGGCGCTCGATCCAGCATGCTGCATTTTCAGCTGAAACAGAATCGAAGCGACCAGCAGTACGACCTGCCGAGACGGCTTCAGCAGCCAATTGTAGGAAGACCGATGAAGTAGACTCACTGTCCCCCGATCGCCTGGGACGCTTTGCCATCGGGGTCGCAACTGTGGTTGCTGGCCCACTGAGAATCTTCACGTTGAACCTTTAGCGTCGAACGTCTTCATCCAGACGGTGACCACTTGGTTTGCGCCGAGGTCGAGCGTTGCCAGTTGCCAGCGGCAACACCGGTCATGGCTACACCTGGGCACGCGGAGACGATTTTACGCGCGAGTTGGCCGGACGACTCCTCGGACGACGTACGTCACCGAATCGCCTGCCCCCGGCTAGTCTTCGCCCCAGGCCCGGTAGAAGAAGTCGACCCAGTTCCGGTAGAGAATCCCGTCGATGTCCTCCTGGGAATAGCCTCGAGCGGCCAGAATTCCGGCGATGTTGCCCAGGTCGGCGATCGTTTCCAGGTCCGCCGGTGACTGTTCCTTGCCGAAGCCGCCGTCAAGATCGGTGCCGAGTGCGGCGTGCCGTGCGTTGCCGGCGATCTGGCAGACGTGATCGATGTGGTCGACGATGTGCTCCATCGTCACCTCGCCGGGCTGGGTCACCCCGATCACCCAGCCG
Organism: Planctomycetaceae bacterium; assembly: GCA_003445035.1. Taxonomy (GTDB): domain Bacteria; phylum Planctomycetota; class Planctomycetia; order Planctomycetales; family Planctomycetaceae; genus UBA8437. The sequence goes on from DLVV01000296.1 coordinate 2,438, forward strand.
GGTTTGATCATCCAGCAGTCGAATGCCGCCCCGATCACCGCGTCACGTTCGATCAGGGCCTTGATCTGTTCGTCCGCCAACTGGCGGTCGCTGGGCACCAGCGAACGGCAGTTGTGGTGACTGGCCAGGACCGGACCCGAGTAGACGTCCAGGGCTTCCCAGAACGACTGGTCGGCCAAGTGTGTCACGTCCAGCAACATCCCCGCCTGTTCCATCTCGCGAAGCAGGTCCGGTCCATCGGCGGTCAATCCGCCCTCACTGCCGGTTCCGAAGCAATAGGGGGCCGGTCCGTAGTGAGCCGGACCCAGGATCTTCAATCCGGCTTCGTACCACTCGGCGATCTGGGCGGGGGAGAGAATGGGGGGGCTGCCTTCCATGCTCAGGATGAACCCGATCGGCAGTTCTCCGGTCGTGTCGTTTTCCCAGGCGGTGATGTGATCCCGGAGCGACGCCGAGTCGGTGATTTCTCGCAGCACACCACGTTCGACCAGTGAGCGGTAGTAGGCCAGTTGGCCGTAGGAGGCTCCGTACGCGGCATCGCGGGACTGGAAGTGGGTCAGCACCGAGTCCTTTCGGTGGAGTCGTGGGAGCAGGGTCGAGATGGTCATCCCGATTCGGCCTCGGCGCAATTCCTCCCAACTCACCGTGCATTCGCCCGGAATGATCCCCTCGAACTGGCTCTCGAACTCTCTCAGTTCCGAGACCGGTTTCAGCAAATCACGGTTCCATTCCAGGGCGTTCCAGGCCATGTCGAGGTGGGCGTCAAAGATCAACTGGGGGGCATCGGGCATCGATGGGGCTTTCGTTGGAGGGAGTGAGAGGTGACGGTTGGTTGCTGTCGACGCTCAGGGGGTCGGTGTCGATTGCGTTCCACAGGGGCAGGTTCCGGCCGCCAGCAGGAACCAGCCGATGATCATCAACGTGCCTCCGGTCGGAGCCACCGGCCCGAAGCTCGAGATGCCGGTGATGGCCAGGGCGTAGAGTCCTCCGGAGAAGCCGATGATACCCAGGCCGAAACAGATTCCGGCGGCCTGGAGAGGCCAGTTCCGGGTCCCGGCGAGTGAGCCGGCCAGGCCAACGGCGATCATCCCCAACGCGTGCCAGACGTGGTAGCGGACTCCGGTGCGAATGTCGTCGAGCGCTTTGGCGGCGGCTGTGATGGGGCCTCCGAGTTTTTCGACAACCGGCTTGTCGCCGTGGACCTCCTGGAGACGTTCATCGAGTCCGTGGGCAGCGACGGCTCCGACGATCACCCCCAGTCCCAGCAGGATCGCTCCGCAGGTGACCCAGCAGCGACAGCACTTGTTCGACATGACGATGTTCTCTGAGTGGAAGAAGAGGGGCGAGTTGTCCGAACGGTTCAGGAGATGCGGATCCCGAGGGTGTCGAGGAAGGCGGCCAGCCAACGGGGCTGGGCGGGCCAGGCGGGAGCGGTGACCAGGTGGCCGTCGACGTGTACGGCGTCGATGGCCACCTCGACGTATTCTCCGCCGGCGAGTGTAATCTCGGGACCGCATGCCGGGTAGGCGGTGCAGCGGCGTCCGGCCAGAATGCCGGCGGCGGCCAACACCTGCAACCCGTGGCAGACAGCGGCGATTGGCCGGCTGTCGCCGTCGAAGGCTCGTACGATCTCCAGCACGCGGGCATTGAGGCGGATGTACTCGGGAGCCCGGCCGCCGGGGACCAGCAGCGCGTCATAGTCGGCCGGGTCGACCGTCTCGAAGTCGGCGTTGAGTGTGAAGTTGTGCCCTCGCTTTTCGGTGTAGGTCTGGTCGCCTTCGAAGTCGTGGACACTGGTTCGGATCTGGTCACCGGAGGATTTGTCGGGACAGACCACATCGACCTGGCACCCGATCATCTCGAGGGCCTGAACCGGGACCATCAACTCGTAGTCCTCCACGAAATCTCCGGCCAGAACGAGGATACGGCGGAGCGGAGCGTCGTCGGTCATTGGGTGTGGGCTTTCGTCGAGGACACTGTTCGTGGAGATTGAGGGACGCAGGTGCTGGCCGATGTCAGTGAGGAATCAGTCCGCTCAATTGGGCTGCCGACAGGGCGGCGGTGCCCAGCAGCAGGTAGCCGAATCTGTTGCGAAGCGTGGATCCTCCGAGGCGTTCGCTGAGTTGTGTGCCGATGCGGGCTCCGATGGTGCCGCCGGCCAGAAGTGCCATCGCCGGAATCAGTTCGACTCGGCCGTACCAGGCGTGGATCGCCGCTGCCTGGGCGGCGACCAGCCAGACGACCACCAATGTCACGGCGACGGCCTGGTGTGTGCCCAGGCCGATGCAGTAGATCAAACCGGGTAGCATGATCATCCCGCCGGAAAGTCCCAGTAGCCCGGCCAGAAATCCGACCGCCAGGCCGAACCAGGCCAGCACAGCGATTGAGGTCTTTGAGGTGTTCAGTTGTGGGAAGCTGGCATAGGGAGGCAGTGGCCAGTTGGCCAGCCAGCCCCGCTTGAACGGACGGCCGTGGCGGGTGCGATGTGTTTCCCAGAGGGCCAGGATGCCGACCAATGACAGCAGCGCCGTGTAGCTGCCCAGCACAAGCGACTCGCTGGAGATTCCGGTCACTCCGTCCGCGGAACCCACGGACGCAACTGACAGCATTCGGGAGCCGAACCAGACGCCCGTCAGCAGTCCTCCGCTGACGATCAGAGGCAATTGCAAGTGGTCCCAGTTGAGGCGGCGGGCCATCAGCCCGGTGGTCGCCTGGCCAAGGGCCTGGCACGACGCGGTGCCAATCCAGGCCAGGCGGAATCCGTAGATCGCAGACAGAACCGGCACGATCAGAAAGCCGCCACCGACTCCGAACAAGCCCGAAACGAGTCCGATGCCCGCACCGACCAGGACCGTGGCGACGATTTCCAGAACTGCAAAAAACTCGGATCCACCGGTTTCGGCCAACACCGATCCGGCGGTCGAGCCGACGGTGACCAGGGAATCGATGGTGTCGGCTGGCATGAGTTCGGGTGCTGAACGGATCAGATCTGGTAATCCGGTAACACCGGATCTTTGGCCGGTGTTTCGCCACGTTGGCGAGCCAACCAGTTGAAGACCAGGTGCACGATCAGGCCCCACAGGACCGGCAGCACAAGTGCCGCCACAGCCAACATGATCCGTCCACCCAACCAGTCGGTTGACTCGATAGCCGGTCCGGTCGATTCCGTAGCCGCTAACAACGAACTGGTGGCGGCGAACGTCACGGAGACGGCGATCCGAGAATGAGGCGCTTCGGAGGACTGTCCAGAGATCAGACGCGAGTGGGACTCAATATGTCCAAACTGGGACCCTAGGAAGCAAGGTAGTGGTCCTTGGAAGAGCGGTCAACGATGGGGCCAACTTGGAGGACAGAGTGGGTTGGGCACCCTCGGCGAAGCAGAAAACACCATAATGCACGTTTTTTTGGACCCTGTTCGTGACCCGAAGGGGCGTTTTGGCTATTCTTTAGAAGTGGATGGGACTAGCCAAGTCTTGACATGGTTTGGAACGGGTCGGGAATTGTCCAAAAATTGCCGATCTGTTTGAAAGGCGTCGCGAAACTGATGCCTGGTGAGTCTCATCTGGATTACGGCTTACTCGTAACCCATCACAGTCGCTGACGGTTGTCAGACAGGAGACGTTGAGATGCGGATTCAACAACAGAGCACTTCGATGAACTCTATTGAAACCCTGCGGCTCTGGACAAAAGTTGGTTTGCGATGGTCGGGGCACACCGCGTGGTCCACCATTCTGACCCTTTCCCTCCTGACCACCGCGGGTTGTGGTGGCTCGGATAGCGGTGAGGAACAGGTTGCACAGTCGGATACCAAGGCCAGCGGCGG